>DAOTZV010000017.1:0-32542 GCA_034434235.1 Anaerolineae bacterium | reverse complement strand
AGTTCGCCGATCCGATCCCGGCGGGCACGGAGTTCGTGACCGTGACCAACGCCGCCTACGACGCGGCCAACAACCGCATCGTCTACGACGGCGCCTTGCCGCTGGGCGTGATTCCGCCCGCCAACGAAGGCTTCGAGGGCGGGGTGGTGCCTCCCGCCGGCTGGACGGTGCAGTCGCAGAATGCCGGCTACACCTGGAGCATTAATACCGGCTACGTCCATTCCGGCAGCTACGGTGCCTATGTGCCGTGGAACTACAACCAAAACGAATGGCTGCTCAGCCCGCGGCTGTTGGGCGTTACCGGCGGGATGACGACGAGCCTGTGGTCGCAGGGCAGCGTCCGCTGGTGCCGCACTCCCGATGACTATTGCGACCTTAAGGTCTGGTTGGTCGTGAACGCGGTGGGCGGGGGCGACGACGTGCTCCTGGGCAAGGCCGAGGACTCCTGGCCCGCCAATTGGACCTGGGCGCGCAGCGTCTTCACTCTGCCGGCCACCCTGCCGGCGGGCGATCTGCGCATCGGCTTCCAGTATGTGGGCAACGATGGCGCCGACGTGGGCCTGGATGATATCGTCCTGCCGGGTACGCCGGAAGCGCTGCCGTCGCGCGTGGTGCAGTTGACCGTCCGCGTCACCGATACGGTAGCGGCGGGCTCCTGGATCACCAATACCGCCTCGCTGGTGGCGGTCCACCCGCTGCCGCAGGAGACGCAGGCGGAACCGGCGGTCACGGCCAGCGCGGGCACCCACATCGGCGCGGCGGCCTTCGCCACGTCGTTCAAGGAGGCGCCGGCAACGGTCAAGGCCGGCGATCAGTTCGTCTACGCGGTGCACGTGATCAACTCCGGCGATGCACTGGCGGCCGTCACGTTCACCGATCCGCTCCCGGCCGGCACGACCTATGTGGAACATTGGTCGGATCCGCCCTCGATGTACTACGAGTACGACGGGGCCGGAGAGGTTCGGTGGTCCGGCAACGTCGGCCCCGGCGATGAGTGGGTCTTCTACGTGAAGGTGCGGGCCGGCACTGCGGCGGCGCTGTGGGGCACGGCCATCACCAACACGGCCACCCTCACCTGGGACGGCAACACGCTGGATGTGGTCTCGCGACCGACCACCATCCTGCCGCCGTATAAGGTGTACCTGCCGGTGATCGCGCGGTAAGGCAGCCGCCTCCTGCGGAGCGCTCGCTCGACCGGGCGCCCCGCAGAGGGGCGGAGTAGCAGGGAAAGGGAGGTCTGGGACGGGCAGTGAAGCAGTCCGTCCCAGACCTTTGTTTCATCTGGGGCGGGTGGCGCAAGCCGGCGGCTTGCGTTACGGGTGGATGGGGTGCAAGCCGGCGGCTGGCGTGACGGGTGGGTGTGGCACAAGACTTCGGCTTGTGGGGGGCTAATGATGCGCTGCCAGCGGAGTTGAGACAGCCGAACCAGGAGAGGGCAATGCGTTGTCGTGCTATGATCGTATTGGCGGTGTTGGGCCTGATCTGGATCGTGGCCGGGCCTCATGCCTGGGCCATGCCGGCCGCCGACGGTGAGGCGATGTTCGCGCCGGCATCGGCGGGGCCGGCCCAGGCGACCGGCATCCTCTTGCGGCTGCGGGCGGCCGCGTTCGATCCCCTGGCCGGCGAACCGGACATGGGGACGCCTCTCCGCCGCGCGGCCGATCCCGGCCGGCCCGGCCTGCTGCTGGTGCAGTTCGCGGGGCCGATCCAGGACGCCTGGTATCAGGCCATGCGTCGGGCCGGGCTGGAGGTCGTCACTTATATCCCCGACTACGCCTATCTCGTCTGGGGCGACGCGGCCGGCGTGACGCAGCTCAAGGCGCAGGCGGCGGTGCGCTGGGCGGGGGCCTATCAGCCGGGCTATGCCCTGCACCCGAACCTGGCCCGGCCGGAAGAGCTGGGGGCCGAGGTGGAAGTCATCGTCCAGGTCTACCGCGATCCCGACGCCGACCGGACCGTACAGGAGATTCTGGCCCGCGCGCGGAAGGTCTTCCGTCCGCCGCAGGCAATCTTGACCTATGTCAACCTGGGCGTGCGGGTGACGCCGGCCGACCTGACCTGGCTGGTCAACCTGCCCGACGTGGTCAACGTGGAGCCACGGCCGATCTATCGGAAGCTGGACGAGGTGCAGGGGCAGATCATGGCCGGCGCGCTCAACGCGGCCGGCACGCGACCTTCAGGCCCCGGCTACCTGGCCTGGCTCCTGTCGCGCGGCTTCCCCACCGATCCGAACGCCTATCCCATCGTGGACGTGACCGACGACGGCATTGACGACGGCGACGCCACGCCCATTCACGCCGACTTCTACGTGTTGGGAAGCACTGCCAACCCCGACCGGCTGATCTACAACTACAATTGGACCACCGATCCCCTGGCCGACGGCCGGGCCGGCCACGGCAACATCAACGCGTCCATCGTCGCAGGCTACAACGACCGCGCCGGCTTTCCCTATCAAGATGCCGGCGGCTATCACTACGGCCTGGGGATCAACCCGTTCGGCCGGGTGGCGGGATCCAAGATCTTCAACAACGCCGGGTCGTGGGATACCAACGCCGCGCCGACCGATCTGCTCGGCAACACCTACGCGCTGGGCGGCCGCATCAGCACGAACTCGTGGGGCTGCGGCTCTCCCTGGTGCAGCGGCGGGTACGATGCCGAAGCGCAGGAATACGACGCGCTCGTGCGCGATGCCCGGCCGGCCGTGGCCGGCAACCAGGAGATCGTCGCCGTGTTTGCCGCCGGCAACGATGGCGGCGGGGGCATCAGCTCGCCCGGCGTGGCCAAGAACGTCATCACCGTCGGCGCGGCCGAGAACTACCGTCCCACGTGGACCGACGGTTGCGGCGCCGGTTCGGCCGATGCCGACAGCGCGCAGGATATCGCCGACTTCTCCTCGCGCGGCCCCACCGCCGACGGTCGGGTGAAGCCCGATCTGGTGGCGCCGGGCACCCACATCCAGGGCGCGGCTTCCCAGGCCCCCGGCTACGACGGCAGCAGCGTCTGCGACCAGTACATGCCCGCCGGCCAGACGCTCTACGCGGCGTCCTCCGGCACCAGCCATTCCACCCCCGCCGTGGCCGGCGCGGCTTCCCTGGTCTACGCCTGGTATCAGATCCATTATGGGAACGGCCGGCCGCCCACCCCGGCGATGGTCAAGGCCTATCTGATCAATGCCACGCGTTACCTTGTCGGCGCCGGCGCGGGCGGGAACCTGCCGTCCAACGATCAGGGCTACGGCGAGGCCCATCTGGGCATGGCCTTCGACGATACTCGGCGCATGGTGGTGGATCAGAGCCATCTCTTCGGCGCCACCGACGAGGTCTATGAACTGCAAGGGGTGGTCAGCAACCCCGCGCGACCTTTCCGCGTGACCCTGGCCTGGACGGACGCCCCCGGCCCGACGGTCGGCAACGCGTATGTCAATGACCTGGACCTGGAAGTGGAGATCGGCGGGCAGACCTATCGGGGCAACGTCTTCTCCGGCGCCGTCTCCGTACCGGGCGGCTTGGCCGACCCGCGCAACAACGTCGAGAGCGTCTTCCTGCCGGCCGGGCAGAGCGGCAGGTTCACCGTGCGCGTCCGCGCCGCCAACATCGCCGGCGACGGCGTGCCGGGCAATGCCGACTCCACCGATCAGGACTTCGCCCTGGTGGTCTACAACGGGGTGCAAGAGGCGGGTTATATCGCCGGCACGGTCCGCGACGATGCGGGGGGCGGCGCGCTGCAGGGGGTCGCCGTGCAGGCCATCACCGGAACCGTTGCCTACACCGCCACCACCGACGCTGCCGGCTACTTCACGATGACCGTGGTCCCCGACACCTACACCGTCCGCGCGTGGCGCTACGGCTATCTGCTGCAGACGGTGGCCGGTGTGGCGGTCTTGAGCGACACGATTGCGACGGTCAACTTCACCCTCACCCAGACGTCGCCGTATTCGCTCACCGGCCAGATCAGCGATCTGGCGACGGCCGCGCCCCTTTCGGCCACCGTCTCCGTCTACGGTCCCTTCGGCGACCTGATTGCCCAGGCCAATACGCCGCAGGCCACCGGCCTCTACACCTTCACCCTCTACGGCGGGCCGTACACCGTCACCGCGCAGGCGCGGTTGCACGAGGCCGGCGTGGCGGCGGTGAACCTGGCGGCCGATACGGTGCAGCACTTCGCCCTCGCGGCGACCACGACCGAGGGCATCCTCTGGGGCTATATCACCAGTTTGGAGACGGGCAACGGGGTGGCGGGCGCCGCCATCCAGGTGACGCCGGGGATGACCCAAACCACATCCGGCGCCGACGGCTACTATGAGGTGCAACTGCCGTCCGGCATCCCCTACACCGTGACCGTCTCCGCGCCGCTCTACGGCGCGGCCTCGGAAGGGGGCGTGGTGGTCCCCCAGAGCAATCTCCTGCGCAAGGACTATGCGTTGCCTGCCAGCCGCCTGGTCCTGGCGCCCCCTGAGGGCCTGAGCGCCGCGCTGCGCAACGGCGAACAGGCGACCCGAACCCTCACCGTCAGCAATACCGGCTCCAGCGGCCTGGATTTTGCGATCCGCGAGGCCGGGAGAGACGTGCGCCCCGACGGCGGCCCCGATCCGTTCGGCTACATCTACCAGGACAGCCGCAACGCCGACGGCCCGATCTACGCGTGGATTGACGCCACCGACGGCACGCCGCTGAACCTGGCGGACGACGGCGAGGTCAACGTGACCCTCCCCTTCACGTTCACTTTCTATGGGACCGCCTCCACGGCCATCCGGGTGGGGAACAACGGCGGCCTGCTCTTCAACGCCACCAACGGCGACCTGTGGGCCTCCAACGAGCCTCTGGACACGGCCACATCCGACGACCTCATCGTCCCCTTCTGGGACGATGTTGACAGCGACACCGGCAACGTCTACTACAAGGTCATCGGCGCGGCCCCCAACCGGATGTTCGTGGTGGAGTGGTACGACCGTCCGCGTTTCAGCAACATCGGCAGGGCGACCTTCGAGTTGATCCTCTACGAGGGGACCAACAACATCAAGTTCCAGTATCGGGATGTCGTCTTCGGCGATAGCCTCTACGATTACGGCGCCAGCGCCACGGTGGGCATCCGCGGGAGCGGCAGCAACTACCTCCAGTACTCCTACAATCAGCCCGTCCTGGCCGACGGATTGGCCATCTGCTTCCAGTATCCCGGCTCGCCGCCGTGCGACCCGGTGGACCTCCCCTGGTTGAGCGCAGAGCCGCTTGCCGGCGCGGTGGCCGCGGGCGACGGCCGGCCGGTCTCGGTGCGCTTCGACGCCGCGGCCATAACCCAGACGGGCGTCTACACCGGCTTCCTGCTCTTCTACACCAACGATCCGGAGGCGCAGCCGTATGCCCGCTATCCGGTCACGCTGACGGCGCTTCCGCCGCTGCCGGCGCTCTCGGTCGCCAAATCCGCCTCGGCCGAACAGGTAGAAGTGGGCCTGTCGCTGGTCTACACGATCGCCGTCGCCAACGACGGCGGCCCGGCGACGGACGTGTCCATCACCGACACGCTGCCGGACAACACCCTCTTCGCCTGGGCCGATCACGGCGGCACTCTGGTCGGCAGCGACGTGGTCTGGAGCGGGCTGACCGTCCCGGACCGGTCCACGCTCCGCGTCTCCTACGGGATCACCGTGACCTGCGTCCCCTCCGGCACCCTGATCGTCAACGACGGCTATCGGGTCACCGCCACCGAATGGCCCACGGCCACGACCGGATTGCCGGTGACCGCGACCGCCACCGCCGAGGGCGTCCGCGCGGACTTCGCCTACGGCCCTCTGCCGGCGCTGGTCAACCGGCCCGTGGCCTTCGAGAACCGGAGCCGCCACGCGGCCGGCTACGCATGGGATTTCGGCGACGGCGGCGCGTCGACCCTCGCCGGCCCCGACCATGCATACACCGCCGTCGGCGCCTACACCGTCGTCCTGACCGCGACCAATCTCTGCAGCGCCGACGTCATCAGCCGGCCGATCACGGTGGAAGACTACGCCCTGAGGTTGACGCCGGCGACGGCCGCGCAAAGCGGCAACGCCGGCCAGATCGTCACCTACACCCTCTATCTGACCAACACCGGCACCCTGCCGGACACCTTCCGGTTGAGCCGGGGGAACACACCCTGGGCCACGACCCTGGCCACCGACACCGTGCGGCTGGAAGCAGGCGAGGCGGCCGGGGTGGAGGTATATGTGGCGGTTCCGCCGAACGCTGCCGGGGGCGCTCAGGCCAGCGTGCGGGTGACGGCGCAATCGCAGAACGACCCGCGCACGCCGCCGGCCGCGGCGTCGGCGGTGCTGACGACGACGGCCAACACCGTCTATGGCCTGGACTTCTCGGCCCCGCTGAGCGAGCAGACGACGCAGCCGGGCCAGGTGGTCACCTACACGCTGCGGGTGACCAACACCGGCAACGCGGTGGACACCATCGTCCTCACCCGCACGAACGCGGGTTGGCCCACGGCCTTCTCGTGGACCGAGCGCGCGATTGCGGCGGCCGGCTGGCGCACGGCCGAAGTGTACATTACCGCGCCGGCCGATGCCCGCTGGGGCACGGCCGACACGGCGATCATCCAGGCCGCCGGCGCGGGCGGCGCGCGCACGGTGACCCTGATCACGTCGCTGCCGCCGCGACGCATCTATCTGCCGCTCGTGTTGCGGAACCAACCGTAGGACGGAATTCATTCCGTCCTACGGTTGGACGAAATAAATTTCGCCTGGACGAAATGAATTTCGCCCTACGGTGGGACGGAATTCATTCCGCCCCCGGATTTGCCTTTTTGCGCCTTTGCTTCTATATTCGTGCTACGCCAGCTCGAATCCCTGGAGGCGTATCGTGACCATCTATCGTTTGCCGTATGGCAAGACCTATCTGACCTTTGCCCTGCCGGACGGGCTCGACGTGCAGGTGCTTTCTCCGCGCGCGGTGGCGGCCGCGGCCGATCCGGCGGCCGCCGTCGCGCGGGCGCTCGATCTGGCGCCGCTTCCGCGTCCGGGCCCGGCGCACGCGTCGAAAGCGGCGATCGCCATCAACGACAAAACGCGGCCCGTCCCGCACGAGCACCTGTTGCCGCCCCTTTTGGCGCGGCTGGAGGCGTTGGGGCTCGCGCCGGCGCAGATCACGCTGATCATCGCCACCGGCACCCATACGCCCATGCGGCCCGACGAGTTCGGCCAGGTGGTGCCGGCCGGGGTGTTGGCCCGCTATCCCGTGATCTCGCACGATTGCGACGCCGACGACCTGGTCTTCCTGGGCCGGACGCGTCGCGGGGTCGAGGTGCGGGCCAACCGGCGCTTCATGGAGGCCGACCTGCGCATCGTCGTCGGCAACATCGAGCCGCATCAGTTCATGGGCTGGTCGGGCGGCGCGAAGAGCGCCGCGGTGGGCCTGGCCGGCCGCGCCACGATCAACGCCAACCATGCGCTGATGACCGCGCCGGGCTCGGAGCTGGGCCGCTATGAGGACAACCCCACCCGGCAGGAGGTCGAAGAGATCGGCCAGATGATGGGGGTGAGCTACGCCCTCAACGCGATCCTCAACGACCACAAGGAGATCGTGCATGTGTTGGCGGGCGATCCCCTGTCGGTGATGCGCCAGGGCATTCCGCTGGCGCGCGCCATCTGCCAGGTGGAGGTGGCCCGGCCGTTCGATCTGATGATCGTCTCGCCGGGCGGCCATCCCAAGGACATCAACATCTATCAGGCGCAGAAGGCGCTCGGCCACGCGACGCTGGCCATGAAGCCCGGCGGCACGGTGATCCTGGCGGCCGCGTGCCCGGAGGGGACCGGCAGTCGCGGCTACGAGGAGTTCATGGCCGATCCGGCCATGACGTCATATGAGGCCGTCCTGGCCCGCTATCAGCGCGAGGGGTATCGCCTCGGCCCGCACAAGGCGTGGCAGATCGCGCGCGACGCCAGTCGCGTCCGGCTGGTGTGGATCTCCGACATGGCGCCCGATTTCGCCCGGCGCCTCTTGCTGAACCCGGTGGCCGGGCGGCCCGGCATGGACGGCCAGGCGCAGCTCGATCTGGCCCTGGCGCGCGCCCTGGCCGACCTGCCGGCGGGCGCGCGCGTGGGCGTGATGCCGTGGGCCAACGCGACTATTCCCGCTGTAGGACCGAATCAATTTGTAGGGCCGAATTAATTCGGCCCTACATTGGGGTTGGACATGAATACGCATCATTCGCAACGTCTCTTTGCCGCCGCTCAGGCGCGCATCCCCGGGGGAGTCAATTCGCCGGTGCGGGCGTTTCGGGCGGTGGGCGGGCAACCGCTCTTCATCGAGCGCGGCGCGGGGCCGTACCTGTACGACGTGGACGGCAACCGCTACATTGACTATGTGCTGAGCTGGGGGCCGCTGATCCTGGGCCACGCCCACCCTGAGGTCGTCGAGGCGGTCAAGCGGGCGGCCGAACGGGGCACCAGCTACGGCGCGCCGACCGCGCTGGAGGTCGAGCTGGCCGAGCTGGTGTGTCAGATGGTGCCGTCGGCCGAGATGGTACGCTTCGTCAATTCGGGCACCGAGGCGACGATGAGCGCGTTGCGCCTGGCGCGCGCGTTCACCGGCCGCGACAAGATCATCAAGTTCGAAGGCTGCTATCACGGCCACGCCGATATGCTCCTGGTACAGGCCGGCAGCGGCGTTGCCACGCTCGGCCTCCCCGATAGCCCCGGCGTGCCGCGCGGCGCGGCCCAGGATACGCTGGTGGCGCCCTATAACGATCTGGCGGCGGTCGAAGCGCTGTTCGAGGCGAATGCCGGCCAGATCGCGGCCGTGATCGTGGAGCCGGTGGCGGGCAACATGGGGGTGGTGCCGCCCGCGCCGGGCTTCCTCGCCGGCCTGCGCGAGCTCACCCGGCGCCACGCTGCGCTGCTGATCTTCGACGAGGTGATGACCGGCTTCCGGGTGGCACCCGGCGGCGCGCAGGCGCTCTACGGCGTCATGCCCGATCTGACCTGTCTGGGCAAGGTGATCGGCGGGGGCCTGCCGGTGGGCGCCTATGCCGGCCGGGCCGAGATCATGCGGCTGGTGGCGCCGGTCGGGCCGATGTATCAGGCGGGCACCCTCAGCGGCAATCCGCTGGCGATGAGCGCCGGCATCGCGACGTTGCAGGTGTTGCGCCGGCCGGGCTTCTTCGAGGCGCTGGTGGCGGCCACCGAACGCCTGTGCGCCGGCGTGCAGCGCGCGGCCCAGGCGGCCGGCGTGCCGATCTGCGCGACCCAGGTGGGCACCATGTTCTGCACCTTCTTCACCCCGCACCAGGTGACGAACTGGGCGACGGCCCGCACCGCCGACACGGCCCGCTATGCCCGTTTCTTCCGCGCCATGCTCGAGCAGGGGGTCTATCTGGCGCCTTCGCAGTTCGAGGCGGGGTTCATGTCGGCCGCACACGACGACGAGTGCATCGAGCAGACGATTGCCGCGGCGCGGGTGGCGTTCGCCGCGGCCGCCTGAGGAGGCGAATCCGCATGGCCAGGAAACATGTCTCGTCGCGGCGGAAGGCGCCGGATGCGCCGAAGGCCCTGCGGTGGCGTCAGGTCTTGCTCCTGTTGACGATCGTGCCGATGGCGGTCGGCATCGTGCTTTTCGTCGCGGCGTGGGCCGATTGGGTGTTCCTGGGCTCGCAGACGGGCCAGACGGTCGCCGGCGCGCTGATCGCCTTGTTGGGGTTTGCGGCCGCCAACGCGCTCCAGGCCCACTGGCTGTTGGCGGCCGGCTGGGCCGGCCTGGGGATCGGCGTGTGGCTGCTGGTAGGCCATAGCGATGTGCCGTGGATGTTCTGGGCGGGCGCGGCGGCCGCCGCGGCGGCGCTGATATGCCTGGGCCTGGAGTTCATCAGGCGCTATCGGGTTGTCGCGGCGGGCCGCCCGCGCTGATCTGCCGTCGGCAGCGCTCGGCCAGCGCGCGCACTTCGGGGTCTTCGCTCCCTCGCAACTTCTCCAACAGATCGTGCAGGTCGCCGCGGTCCGCCAGATCGGTCACCTCGGCGACCCGCATGATGCCCCGCAGGATCCCCGGCTGAAAGCGGCCGGCATCTTCGGGCTCCATGTCCAACAGCCAGATCAGGTTCGGGATGAACTCCGCGAACCGCGCCGGCCGCGCGCGGATGATCTCGCCGATGGCCTCGGCCGCGCGCCAGCCGATCCCGCCCGATTCGTCGTTGAGCAGCCAGAAGAGCCGACGCAGATGCCCGCGCACGAACTCGGGGTCGGCATCGGCGAGCACCCCCGCCACCGGCCCCATCGCCGCAATGGCCCGGTCGGCGATCGTCGGGTCGGGGTCATAGGTGAGCGCGGTCAGGTAGCTAAGAATGCGGCGATTCTGCTGCGCCGCAGTGGAAATAGCCGGGTAATCACGGCTGGCGAGCAGAACGCGTAGCTGCTGTTTCATACTGATGCCAGAGTGTATCACATTTCGAAAAAAAGAGGAAGCTCGGCGGCACGAGAACTAAGTTTTTCCTTAGCTTAGATTAAGGTAGTTCCTATTGCTTTCTTTGTGAAACGAAGTTATATTTTTTATCGAAGTTCATATTCGAAAACATGAGAATGCGATGATGCGCTCAAAACACTCAAGAAGACCCATTTCGTCCTCCCCAAAACCGACCCTGTATCCATTCTGGCGCCGACTCCTGGCAATCCTTGCCCTGGTTCCTCTAGTCGTCGGCGTCCTTCTCATCCTGACCGCCCTGACTGGCCTGCTCATTTGGAGCAACATGCGCGAGCAGATCATCGTGGGCGTTTACTACATTTTGGCGAGTTTTACGCTCTCCAACGCGCTGCAACTGGAATGGAAGCTCACTATTGGCTGGCTTCTGCTCGGCGCGGCGGTCTGGCTTGGTATGCAGTGGACGTGTTGGGGGGCTCGGATCCTCGCGGCAGCGCTGGCAGGCGTCGGCGTAATGCTTTTGTCCAGGGAGTTCTTGCTGCGACGACGGCGATACCTGGAACAACAGCCGGGCTAAGACGCGCGTTCGGACGAAGCAAGGTCAGTACAAGCTATGTTGGCGACATGGATCCTAGGCACGTTCTTATTTGTCTTTCTGATTGCCTTTATCGTGTATGTGCTTAGGAACCAACCCAAAACAGCCGTGCAGAATGATTCCAGCGCCAGGAATGTGGCGCCGATAGGTTCTGCACGTGCCAGCAAAGGGCCATATCATTTCAGCCGAGACTATTGGGTAATGATGAGCGCTCAGGCATTCGTCAACTATCCTTTGGGCTTGAAAGTCATTTTTTCTGTGCCTGGTCAGAAAGAGTCCCCCAGCAATGACGATGCTGATATCCAACGCGGCTTCGAAGATAGCGACTACTACAGCTGGCCGCAATTGGGCGAAGCCGACCCCCAACTAATCGTTGAGCGCGGCACGATCGAATTTGAGGACGACGAACCAGAACCAGCGGTCCGTGTGATATTGCAGTTTGACAAGGCGGTATTCGAAGCGACGCAGACGGGTGACAGGCTGACGCTCAATCAGGCTCAGGAGACCATTGGCCCGTTCTGGCTGAATCCCCTCACCGAGCAGGAATCGTCCGTGACCCTGGTGATCTACCGGGACACGCCTTCGACCGCTGGTGGTGAGGGCCACAGATCTGCGGCTCGCTCTGACAAGCCGGCTCGCGAATTGGCTGCAGTGACGTTGCCGGTCAAGGTGACGCACTTCCCGATTCGTCTGCGGTAGTTGTGTGTTGGAGAATGAGCGAACCTCAGGTCAGGCAGGGAAGGAGGTGATTACCTTTTCGAGATTCGGGTCCAGGCATTCAGTTTTGTGATTTGGTGAACGGGATTGTCGCGTACGGCCGGCTTCCGTGACCGGCGCCCTATCCCAGCTGGGCCAGCGCTTTGCAGCATTGTGCGGCGCGGTGCATGAGTTTTTGCAAACGGAGGGGGAAAATATGAAGAAGCTGTTCAAAACCGAAGACTGGTGGTCTGTCTGGATCGGCTTGTTCGTTTTCATCGTTTCGCTCTTCACCCTGGCTGGCGCTGACCTGCTGGGCTGGGGCGTGAAGACCAACGTGTGGATGGATATCACCAAGGCGCTTGGGGTCGCCTCCAAAGCCTACGCGGGCCTGCCGCCCTTTGTGGCGCTGCTCATGACCTTCCTGTTCATGCTCATCATCATGAGCGTAGGCGCGAAGGTCCTGGGTTTTAATCTGCGGAAATTCGTCATCGGCTTCACCATCATCTGGTGGATCGCGTATCTGTGCTGGCTGGTCGGCTCTTGGGCGCCGATCGCGGTCAACACGCCAGCAGACATGAAGAAGTTCGGCCTCAACTTCTCACTGCGGCTCACCGGTGAGTCCGGCTTCATCATCGCGTTGCTGGTCGGGCTGATCATCGGCAACTTCTTCAAGGGCTTTGCCGGCTATCTGAAGGAAGCAACCCGGCCCGAATGGTACATCAAGACGGCCATCGTCATCCTGGGCGCCACCCTGGGTGTCAAGGCGGCCTCGTCCACGGGACTGGCGACCGCGGTGTTGTTCCGGGGGCTGTGCGCCATCGTCGAAGCGTACTTGATCTACTGGGCGCTGGTGTACTTCGTTTCGCGGCGATTCTTCAAGTTCAGCCGGGAGTGGTCGGCGGTGCTGGCCTCCGGCATTTCGGTTTGCGGCGTGTCGGCCGCCATCGCCACCGGCGGCGCCATCGGGGCCAGACCCGTGGTGCCGGTGATGGTGTCATCCCTGGTGGTCATCTTTGCGGTGGTCGAACTGATCATCTTGCCCGCGTTGGCCGCGGCCGTGTTGCCCAGTCAACCGATGGTGGCCGGCGCCTGGATGGGTCTGGCCGTTAAAACCGATGGCGCGGCGGTAGCCAGCGGCGCAATCACCGACGCGCTGATCCGAGGTAAGGCAGCTGAAATGGGGATCAAATGGCAGGAGGGCTGGATCCTCATGGCCGCTACGACCACAAAGGTCTTTATTGATATGTTCATCGGTATCTGGGCCTTTGTGTTGGCGGTCATCTGGACCACCGTGATTGATCGCCGGCCGGGGGAGAAGGCCGCTGGCGCGGGCGAAGTCTGGAACCGCTTCCCCAAGTTCGTCATCGGCTATTTCCTGACCTTCCTCATCATGCTGGGGCTCGGCCTGGCAGCTCCCAATATGATGTCCAAGCTGTCATTGGCCTCCGGTGAGGCAGACGTCTTCCGGGTGCTTTTCTTCGTAATCACCTTCTTCTCGATCGGCTTGGTGTCGGACTTCAAGCAATTGCGAGCTGAAGGGATTGGCAAGTTGGCGATCGTGTACCTGATCTGCCTGTTTGGGTTCATCCTGTGGATCGGCCTGGCAATCTCGTTCATCTTCTTCCATGGCCTGACCCCACCGCTGGCAGGGTAGCAACGCGCAGGCAAGTAAACGCAACACTGCAGAATCCGTGTGTCCCATCACTGGGGCACGCTATGCAAGGGAGGTAACTCAAGATGGCAGAGAAAGCGGTCCAGTCAACAAAAGAAACAGAACCGGCTTACGAGCCGATGTTGCCGGGTGAGAACAAGCTCATTGCCTGGAGCTTGATCCTGGGCGTAGTTCTGTTAGCGATCCTGATCGTGGTCAGTTACACGCTCTTCCCCGGCAGCTTCTAGCTTCGAGCACAAATGGTAGGGCGCGCCGGCAGGCGAGCGTGTGCCGATGGTCGCGCGTTTCGATTTCATCCTGCCGGCGCGTTAATAGGTGTATTGCAGCGCGCTTTTCACAAGAGCGCATTGCCCGAGCTACGCGAGGGGACCACACCCCTTGTGCAGCCGATTGTGATTGTGCTGATGTGACTATAGGAGGAAGACTATGTCCGATTCCGAAACACCCTTGCTCGACGAGCTCGAGCAGGGTCCCTGGCCCAGCTTTGTCTCCGAGATGAAGCGCGCAGCCGCGAAGAAGGAGATGGCCAGAGACCTGCTGCGCCAGCTCGAACGGTCGTATCGCGACCGGATCGGCCACTGGAAGCACGGCGGCATCGTCGGCGTGAAGGGCTACGGCGGCGGCGTGATCGGCCGCTATTCCGATCTGCCCGAAGAGTTCCCGGCGGTCGCCGAGTTTCACACGCTGCGCGTGAACATGCCGTCGGGCTGGTTCTACAACACCAAGAAGCTGCGCGAGCTGTGCGATGTGTGGGACAAGCACGGCAGCGGGCTGACCAACATGCACGGCGCCACGGGCGACATCATCCTGCTGGGCACGCAGACCGCCGAGCTGCAGCCGTGCTTCGACGACCTGGCCGAGATCGGCTTCGACCTGGGCGGCTCCGGCTCGGACATGCGCACGCCGAGCTGTTGCGTGGGCCCGGGCCGCTGCGAGTACGCGTGCATTGACACGCTGGAGCTGCTCTACGATCTGACCATGACGTATCAGGATCAGCTCCACCGGCCGATGTTCCCGTACAAATCCAAGGTGAAGATCTCCGGTTGCCCGAACGATTGCGTGGCCGCGGTGCCCCGCTCCGACATCGCCATTGTGGGTACCTGGCGCGACAAGATCCGCATTGATCCGGCCGAGGTGGCCAACTACGCCAATGCCGGCTTCGACATCGCGGGCGAGGTGGTGGCGCTCTGCCCCACGCGCTGCATGACGTGGGATGCGCAGTCCAAGACGCTGACGATTGACGATGCGGAGTGCAACCGCTGCATGCACTGCATCAACCTGATGCCGAAGGCGCTGCGGGTGGGCCAGGAAAAGGGTGCGACGATCCTGGTGGGCGGCAAGGCGCCCATCGTGCACGGCGCGCTGCTCTCGTGGGTCATCGTGCCGTTCATGAAGATCGAGCCGCCCTACACCGAGCTGAAAGAGCTCCTGGACAAGATCTGGGAGTGGTGGGACGAGAACGGCAAGATGCGCGAACGCCTGGGCGAGCTGATCAATCGCCTGGGGATGCGCACCTTCCTGAAGGCCGTGGGCCTGCCGCCGGTGCCGCAGATGGTCAAGGCCCCGCGCGCCAATCCGTACTACTTCTGGGATCCGGAGGAGGTGAAGTAATGGCAACGCGCACAGATTTCGGCCCCCCCTACTTCAGGGACATGCTCCCGCCGGTCATCCAGAAGAACTACGGCCAGTGGAAGTATCACGAGCGGATCAAGCCCGGTCTGCTGGTCCACGTGGCCGAGTCGGGCGACCGGCTGTGGACCGTGCGGGTGGGATCGTCGCGGCTGGTCAGCACCGATTGGATCCGCGATGTGTGCGACATCGCCGATCGGTTCTGCGATGGCTATCTGCGCTTCACCAGCCGCCACAACGTCGAGTTCCTCGTCTCGGATGAGGCGAAGGTCGAGCCGCTGATCGCTTATCTGAACGAGCACGGCTATCCGGTCGGCGGCACGGGGCATTCGGTTACGAACATCGTCCACACGCAGGGGTGGATCCATTGCCACACGCCCGCCACCGATGCCTCGGGCATCGTCAAGGCGGTGATGGACGAGCTGTTCGACTACTTCAAGGAGTGGAAGCTGCCCGCCTACTGCCGGGTGAGCCTGGCGTGCTGCCTGAACATGTGCGGCGCGGTGCACTGCTCCGACGTGGCGATCCTGGGCATCCATCGCAAGCCGCCGGTGATCAACCACGACATCGTGCGCGCCCGCTGCGAGATCCCCAACGTCATCGCGGCGTGCCCCACCGGCGCCATCCGGCCCGATCCGAAGACCAAGTCGTTGATCGTCAACGAAGAGAAATGCATGTACTGCGGCAACTGCTACACCATGTGCCCGGGCATGCCGCTGGCCGATCCGGTCGGCGATGGGGTCTCGATCTGGGTGGGCGGCAAGGTCTCGAGCGCGCGCACCCCGCCGAAGTTCTCGCGGCTGGTGATCCCCTACCTGCCCAACAACCCGCCGCGCTGGCCCGAAGTCACCGCAGCCGTCAAGAACATCATCGAGACGTGGGCAAAGCACGCCCACAAGCACGAGCGCATGGGCGAGTGGATCGACCGCATCGGCTGGGAGCGCTTCTTCGATCTGACCGGCATCGAGTTCAAGGTGCAGCTCATCGACGACTTCACCCTGGCACCGGAGACGTATCGGAGTACGCCGACGTTTAAGTGGTAAAAGGAGCGCGTTAGATGGCTGACGAAGAGCTGAAGTCCAAGATCATCGAGTATGTGAAGAACAGCAAGAAGAAAGTGAGCGCACGGGATATCGCCGACGGCCTGGGGCTGGAGCATCGCGTGGTCAAGAAGGTGATCACCGAGATGGTCAATGCCGGCACGCTGGAGTTCGAGTCGTTCGGCGGCGCCACTTTCATCAAGCTGGGGAATGTGTAGCCGCGAATAGCACGCCTTGGACGAAGTCGTTGAAGCGACTTCGTCCAAAATCTGTGTCATTCGCGGCCTCGAATCAAGGAGGTAGAATGCCAGTCGTAGAGCTTGCCGGAACACAAGTCGAAGTAGATGAGGACGGGTTCATCCAGGATCCCGCATGCTGGAGCGAGGAGCTGGCCGCAGCCATCGCCCGGGCCGAGGACGTGCCCGAGCTGACCGAAAATCACTGGAAGGTGATCAACTACCTGCGCAACTACTATCAGCAGTTCGGCATCGCGCCGATGATCCGCAAGTTGTGCAAGGACACGGGTTTCTCGCTGAAGGAGATCTACGAGATGTTCCCCAGCGGCCCGGCGAAAGGCGCGTGCAAGATCGCGGGGTTGCCCAAGCCGACCGGGTGCGTGTGAGAGGGATCGGGGATCAGGGATTTGGGAATTAGGGATTGAGGTGGCGGCGGGTCTGCGCACGACGGCGGATCCAAGTTGGCCTTGTCCGATCATGCGTCGCGTGGCGTGTGGCGAAGATCATCGAGGTTCTACATGCCCCGCGAACACGGGGCTTCGCAGGCGCCCCCGCCGCTACCGCATCCGCAATGTCTTTTCTGAGGGAGCGAGCGTTGTCCACCTCTGCTGCTCTTTGGAGCCTTTTCTCGATCGTACTCATCGGCTTCGCCTATTGCGCGGCGCTGGCGTTCGTGCTGGGGCTGGTGTGGCGGTTGATCGGCTACCTGCGCACGCCGATGCCGTGGCCGGCCGTCGTGACCCCGGCGCCGACGAGCGACGCGGGCGCCGCGGTGCGGGTGGCAGGCGACGTGTTGTTCTTCCCGTCCCTCTTTCGGGCGGACAAGGCTTTGTGGGCGGGCGCCTGGATCTTTCATGTGGCTCTTTTTCTCATCTTGACCCGCCATCTGCGCTACTTTACTTATCCCGTTCCGGCCGTGGCCGTGGCCCTGTCGCCGGTGGCGCTGTGGGTGGGCTATGTCTTCGGGATGGCCGGGCTCTTCCTGTTCTGGCGTCGCCTGGCCCTGCCGCGCGCCCTCTACCTCTCCGGCATCCCGGACTACTTTGCGCTCGTCCTCCTCGGCCTGATCGCCGGCACCGGCATCGCGATGAAGTACTGGGCGCACGTCTATCTGGTGGACGTGAAGGCGTTCACGTTGGGCCTGATGACGCTGCGGCCGGTCGCGCCGCCTTCCCATCCGCTGTTCCTGGTTCATTTCGTCCTCGTGGCGCTCCTGATGCTCTACTTCCCCTTCAGCAAGCTGCTGCACGCGGGCGGCATCTTCTTCAGCCCGACGCGCAATCAGCCGTATGAGATCCAGAAGCGGGGGAAGAGGTATGTGGGGAATGGGTATTAGGGATTAGGTATTGGGGATAGGATACATGGCGAAATTCGATGAAACGCCGATCGTTAAAGAACCGGCGATCAACGGCATCTTGAAGCCGCCGGAGATCCGCGAGAACGCGACGGCCCATGTGAAGTGCTGGCCGAGCAAGCCGAAGGACACGCAGGCCATTGATCTGCCGACCGAGCGCGTGCCCGACTGGCAGGCGCGCGGGGTGGCGAAGCTAGGCGAGTTGCTCGAAAAGAACAAGGCGCTGCGGGTCTTCATGGACATCTGCGTGCGCTGCGGCGCGTGCGCCGACAAGTGCCAGTTCTACCTGGGCACCGGCGACCCGCACAACATGCCGGTGGCCCGCGCCGAGCTGCTGCGCGCCGTGTATCGGCGCTATTACACGCCCGCCGGCCGCTGGTTCCCCCAGGCGAACAACGCGGCCGACTTCGACGAGGAGATGCTGGCGCTCTGGTATACCTATTTCTACCAGTGCTCCGAATGCCGGCGTTGCTCGGTCTTCTGCCCCTACGGCATTGACACGGCCGAGATCACCATGGCCGCGCGGGAGATCATGGCCTCCATCGGCGTCAGCACGAAGTACGTGACCGAGGTGGTGGCGAAGGTCTACGAGCACGGCAACAACCTGGGCATCCCGCCGGCCGCGTGGAAGGACAACTGCGAGTTCCTGGAAGAAGACCTGCAAGAACAGACCGGCTTGCCGATCCGCTTTCCGGTGGACGATTACGGCGCGGAGGTGCTGTTGGTGGCGCCTTCGGCCGATAACTTCGCCAACACCGAGACGATGATCGGCTACGCCAAGATCTTCCACGTGCTGGGCGTGCGCTGGACCACCAGTACCTATTGCAACGAGGGGGGCAACTTCGGCCTCTTCTTGAACTACGCCAACCTGAAGAAGGTCAACAAGCGGATCGTAGACGCCGCGCGGATGTTGGGGGTCAAGACGATCATCTGGGGCGAATGCGGGCACGCGTGGCGGGCCGGCATCTTCACCCCCACGCTCAACGGGCCGATGGATATGTTCGATCCGCCCTACCCGTATCACATCTGCCAGTACGTCGCCGAGATGCTGCGGAAGGGCGCGTTCGCCGGCAAGATAGACAAGAGCGCCAACGATCAGTACATCGTCACCTATCACGACCCGTGCAATCCGGCCCGCGCCGGGCAATTGCTCGAGGAGCCGCGCGAGATCGTGCGCGCGGCGTGCAATCGCTTCATCGAGATGCCGGCCGATACGATCCGGGAAAAGACGTTCTGTTGCGGCGCCGGCGGCGGGCTCCTCACCGACGAGGTGATGCCCATCCGCATGGCGGGCGGCAAGCCGCGGGCCATGGCGGTCAAGCACGTCGGCGCGAACTTCGTGGCCACCCCCTGCGCCATCTGCAAGGCGCAACTGCCCGAGGTCATGAAGTACTGGGATGTGCCGGCCGAAGTGGGGGGCGTGGTGCAATTGTTGGGCAATGCCCTGAAGCTGTGAGAGCGAGACTCAGTAGATCACAATTTTGCTGCTCCAAGCCGGTCTGTGACCGGCGGTCGGGGGTCACAGACCCCCTCTGAGCTTGAATCTGTGATCTACTGAGACTGGAGAGGGGAGAAAAGAGAGGGCGGTTTCTTTGATCCCTGAACGGAGTGGTGCATGCGCAAGTTGATCCTTATCGTCGCTGTTGTGACGATCGTTTTGTTGGTGATCGGCTTTTACCCGTCGTGGGTCGAGAAGCCGGTGGTGAACGGCGCGGGGCCGATGGCGGTGAACGTGTCCGCGCAGTATGCCGCGCCGGAATACCACAGCCCGCTGGACTACTATCGGACCCATCACATGGACCTGCTCGACCGCGGGGACTTGCAGCAGGCCGATTGCCTTTACTGTCACGAACCGGAACGGAGCTGCAACAACTGCCACCGCTACGTGGGCGTAAGCCCGATCGTGCGATAACGCAGCAAAGCCGCACTCACGTTTTACGTTTCACGTTTTACGTTTCACGTTTCACTCCCGGAGCAAATCCTATGCCAGATACCCCTTCTCGTCCGTCCACCTTCGTCAGCCGCCGACAGCTCATCCTGACCGGGATGGCGATGGTCGGCGCGGCATGGGCGGGGACCCTGGTACAATCCAGGTTATTCGGGGAAGCAGCGGCCGGAGAAGCCAGGCCGATCGTCTTCCCCCTGGCCGAACTGCCGGTGGGGGGCGTGCGGCCCATCACTTACGGCGGCGTCCCGGCCCTGGTGATCCGCACGCCGGAAAGCATCCGCTGCTTCTCGTTGATCTGCACCCATCTGGGTTGCATCGTGCAATGGCAAGAGGCCAGCCAGGGCTTCTATTGCCCGTGCCACGAAGGCCGCTTCGATCAGTTCGGCGAGGTGATCGCCGGGCCGCCGCCCGTGGCCCTGGAGCAGTTCCCGGTGCGCGTGGAAGGGGAACAGGTGATCGTGGGGGAGGCGTGAGGCGTAAAACGTGAAACGTCAAGCGTGAGATGGAAGGTGGAGGGTAAGATATGAAGCGGTTGTGGGTGGTATGGGTGTTGGTGGTGGGGGCGGTGTTGGTCCTGGCGATCGCGGGATCGTCGCAGGCGTTGCCGGAATATTCCGCGCAGACGGGCGAGCCGTGCGCGACATGTCATATCAGTCCGTCGGGCGGCGGATTGCGCACCCCGCGCGGCCAGGCGTGGGTGGGCAGCGGCCGGCCGGCGGCGGTGCCGCCTCTGGAAAAGGCGTTGGCCGTGTTGGGGGTGCGGTTGCGCACCAACGCGCAGGACTTCATCGCCGCGCCGGGGACCCGGAGCCCGGCGCCATCCATGCCGGTTACGTCCGCCCAGGCCGAAAAGGTGCGCGCCTGGTTGCGGGCTTATGAGGGCAATTGAAGCCATGAGCGGATTCTCTCGACGTACCTTCATCAAGCTCACCGGGCTGAGCGCCGCCGCGGCCGCCAGCGCCTTGGGCACGCGCTCGCTGCTGGAACAGCGCACCGGCTCGACGGTCCGGGCGGCAGCCGCTGCCGCCGGCCGGCAAGAGACGCTGGTCAACACGACCTGCGCGCTCTGCCCGGCGGGATGCGGCCTCCAGGTGCGGGTGGTGGACGGCCGCGCGGTCAAGGTGGAAGGCAACCCGCTCCATCCGGTCAACCAGGGAGTGTGTTGCCTGCGCGGACAGGCGTCGCTCGAGGCGCTCTATAGCCCGGAGCGCATTCGCCATCCGCGAGTGCAAACCGGACCGAAAGGCGGCGGCGACTGGCGGGAGATCTCGTGGGACGAGGCGCTGGCGCTCGTGACGGCGAAGCTGGCGGAGCTGCGCCAGGCCGGCCAGGCGCACACCGTGGCGTTCCTGCACGGCGAGACGCGCGGTTCGCTGCGCGGCCTGATCCATCGCTTCATGGCCGCCTACGGCTCGCCCAACGTGTTGGCGCTGGAGCCGCCGGGCGAACAGACGGCCCGGCTGACGATGTTCCTCTCCCAGGGCATCAACGGCTATCCGGTCTACGACCTGAACAACGCCAACTACGCGATCGCGTTCGGCGGCAACCTGCTGGAGAGCAGCCGCCATGTGATCGGCTATCTGGCCGCGCTGGCGTTCATGCGGCGGGGCCGGCCGCGGCGCGGCAAGTTCGTGGCCGTGCATCCCCGGCTCTCGCTCACCGGCGTCAAGGCCGACGAGTGGGTGCCGATCCGCCCCGGCACCGAAGGGGTGCTGGCGCTCGGCATGGCCAACGTCATCATCAACAGCAACCTCTACGATGCCGATTTCGTCCGCGATTTCACCTTCGGGTTCGAGGATTTCACCGACGCGCAGGGCAAGCCCCATATCGGGTTCAAGCGCCTGGTGTTGGAGCACTACAACCTGGAGCGGGTAGAGTTCATCACCGGCGTGCCCGCGGCCACCATCGCCCGGCTGGCCGGCGAGTTCGCCACCAACCGGCCGGCCGTGGCGATCATGCCGGTCGAGCCGGACGGCCTCGACCTGTATGCGGCCCTGGCGGTGCACGCGCTCAACGCGCTGGTCGGCTCGCTCGACGCGAAGGGCGGGGTGCTGGTGCAGCGCTTCCCCGAGCTGGCGCCCTGGCCGGCCTATCAGGCCGACGCCATCGCGCAGGCCGGCCTGAGCCAACCGCGGCTCGACGCGGACCATCCGTTCGGCGTCCCGCTGACCGGCGCGGCCTTGGCCGATCGGCTGCTGGCGGCTGCGCCCTATCCGGTCAATGCGCTTTTCCTGTACAACACCAACCCGGTCTTCGAGTCGCCGGCCGGCGGCCGGATGGCCGAGGCGCTGCTGAAAGTGCCCTTCGTGGTCAGCTTCGCCTCGACGCTGGACGAATCGGCCGCGCACGCCGACCTGATCCTTCCCGCCAGCACCTTCCTGGAGGTGTGGGGCGATGACTTCGTCGAAGGGACCGGCTATGCGGGCGTATCGCTGCGTCGGCCGGTGGTCGAGCCGGTCCACGACACGCGCAATCCGGCCGACGTGCTGCTCCAGTTGGCGGCCCGATTGGGCGGGCCGACGGCGCAGGCGTTGCCCTACGCCGACTACAAGTCGCTGGTGGAATCCCGGCTGGCGGCCATTGACATGGACCGGGACCGGTTTGTCGAAAACGGCGTCTGGTCGGAGATGGTCTACTTCAACGCGCAGCCGGGAAGCCCCGCCTGGGCCAACGTGGTGGGCCGCGACCGGCTGAACGCGCCGAAGGACGGCCGGTTCGACTTCTTCTCGCGCGAGCTGTTCGCGCTGGCCGCCGCGGGCGCGTTGCCGCTGCCTGCGGCCAGCGGCGTGGCGCCGGCCGACCTGGCGTGTCTGCCGCACTTCACGGCGCCGGCCGATGACGCCAGCGCCGAATATCCGTTCCTGCTGGTTTCGCAGGGCCTCATCACCCGGCCGCGCAACTGGGAGGGGATCTTGCCCACGCTCCAGGAGTGCTACGGATTGCAATCCAACATGAAGTGGAAATCGTGGGTCGAGATCAGCCCGGCCGCGGCGAAGTCGCTCGGCGTCGCCAGCGGCGACCGCGTCTGGGTGGAGTCGCCGGCGGGCCGGGTGCAGGCGGTGGTGCGCATCTATCCCGGCCTGTGGCCCAACGCCGTCTATCTGCCGGCCGGCCTGGGCCATCGCACGCTCGTCCGCTGGGGCCGCGGCTCGGCGTCCAACATCGTCATCGGCGCCAACGTCCATCAGCTTCAAGCCGACTCCGGCGTCACACGCGTGCGCATCTACAAATCATAACCCGACACAGATCACATCGTTTCACGTTTCACGTTTTACGTTTTACGTTTCACGTTTCACTTTTCACGGAGGCCACATGCCCCGCTGGGGAATGGTCATTGATCTCGACAAGTGCTTCGCCTGTCAAAGCTGCACCGCGGCGTGCCGGATGGAGAACAACACGCCGCCGGCCGGGCCCGATCAGACCGAGCGCGGCCGGGCGATCCTCTGGAACGAGGTGCTTGCCTTCGTCCACGGCGAGTATCCGAAGGTCGAGGTGCTGCTCGTGCCGCGGCCGTGCCAACACTGCGACAATCCGCCCTGCGTGCGCGTCTGTCCGGTGAAGGCCACCTACAAGAACGAAGAGGGGATCGTGCTGGTGGACTACGAGCGGTGCATCGGCTGCCGGATGTGTACCGTGGCGTGCCCGTACCAGGTGCGCTACTTCAACTGGCATCGGCCGGAGTGGCCGGAGGCGCTGAAGGCGCACCTGAACCCCGCGCCCGAGGTGGCCCCGCGGCCGGTCGGCGTGGTGGAAAAGTGCACCTTCTGCATCCAACGGCTGCGCCAGGCGCGCGAAAAGGCCGCCGCGGAGGGCCGCGTCTTCGTCGCCAGCGACTATCAGCCGGCGTGCGTGCAAACGTGCACCGGCCACGCGCGCTACTTCGGCGACCTGGACGATCCGAACAGCCTGGTCTACGAGCTATCCCATAGCCCGCGCGCCTTCCGGCTGCTGGAGGAGATGGGAACCGAGCCGAAGGTGTATTATTTGAAGCAGGGATGAACTGGTAGATTGGTAGATTCAGTAGATCACAGATTCAAGCTCAGAGGGGGTCTGTGACCCCCGACCGCCGGTCACAGACCGGCTTGGAGCAGCAAAATTGTGATCTACTGAGATTGGTAGATTGGGACATGGCACCAATCTACTCTCCACCGGAGACCAAGAATGGAACGATTGCGCGAATCGGATCTCGAACGTACCGTCTTGAACCCGTTGCGCCACACCACGCTGCCGTTTTGGTTCGCGATTGCGCTGCTCGCCGCGGTGTTCGCGGCCGGCGTGATCGCGCTGATCCGGCAATGGTTCCTGGGCCTGGGCGTCACAGGCATGAGCCGGCCGGTCTATTGGGGCATTTACATCACGAACTTCGTGTTCTTCATCGGCATCAGCCACGCCGGCACGCTCATCTCGGCCATCCTGCGCGTGACCCAGGCCGAATGGCGCCGGCCGATCACGCGCGTCGCGGAGGCGATCACCTTTTTTGCCCTGATCCTCGGCGCGCTGCAGATCTTGATCGACCTGGGCCGGCTCGACCGCGTCTTCAATCTGTTGATCTACGGCCGCTTCCAGTCGCCCCTGTTGTGGGATGTGACGTGCATCAGCATCTACCTGCTGAGCAGCACCCTCTATCTCTACCTGCCGATGATCCCCGACCTGGCCCGGCTGCGGGATAAAAGGGTCGGGCTCAGCAGTCAAAAATCAGAGGCCGGGGACCAGCGGTCGTGGCTCAGGGATTGGCGCTATCATTTGTACCGGATCATGGCGCTGGGTTGGCACGGCAGCGCCGAGCAGGTCCGCCGTTTGGAGCGCGGCATCAGCATCATGGCCGTGCTGATCATCCCGATCGCGGTCTCGGTGCACACGGTCGTGTCGTGGATCTTCGGCATGAACATGCAGCCGATGTGGCACAGCACGATCCTGGGCCCCTACTTCGTCGTCGGCGCGATCTTCTCGGGCATCGCCATGCTCTTCTGCTTCATGACCCTGATCCGCAAGATCTGGCATCTGGAGCCGTGGATCGGCGCCAAACAGTACGATTACCTGGGCCTGCTGCTGCTGACGATGACCCTGTTCTGGGGCTACTTCACGCTGGCGGAATACCTGACGACCGGCTACGGCACGCTGGTGCACGAGCAGGTGGTGTTGCAGGCCAAGCTGAGCGCCGAATACGCGCCGTGGTTCTATGCCATGTTGACCTGCAACTTCGTCATCCCGATCGCCATCCTGGTGCGCCGGAAGGGGCGCACGCCGGTCGGCACCCTGATCGCGTCGCTGGCGATCCTGGTCGGCATGTGGATCGAGCGCTTCACCATCATCGTGCCGACCCTGACGCGGCCCTCGCTGGGCTACGAGAAGGCGATCTACGCGCCCACGGTGACCGAGGTGCTGATCACGGCCGCCTCTCTGTCGCTGTTCGCGCTGCTCTTCCTCCTCTTCTTCAAGGTTTTCCCGGCCATCTCGGTGTGGGAAGTAGAAGAAGGCGAGCACATCGCAGCGGCGCGGCTCAAAGCGGCCGAGCTCCTTGCGCAACCAGCGTCTCACGCTTGACATTTCACGTTTCACGCTTCACGTTTCACGGAGCATTGCATCATGGCCCATTGGATCATTGACACTGCCGGCGTCGGCTCGCTGATCGTGCTGTTGGTGGCCGGCTCGGTTCTGATCGCTTATGTGCTGATGGCGCGTTGGATCGTGCAGGCGCCCAGAGACGATGCCGGTAAGGCCGAATTCATTCGGCCCCATGCCGACCGGGGCGAGAGCCGGGAAGGGGTGCGATCGTCATGAAGCGGCACTTATCGGCGTTGGTTCTGGCATTGTTCGTGATGGCCTCATTGGCCGCGCCGGCCTTCGCTCAAGGCGCCGTGCCGGCCAACTACTGCGTGGCCTGCCATACGGCCAACGACCCGCTCCTGGCCCGGCCCGACCCGTGGCAGGGCAACGTGGCCCACTCGGCCGTCGAGCCGTGCCCCGCCCTGAAGGCCAGCCGCCAGGAAGTCTACTACACCGAGCGGCTGCTGTTGGCGACCACGCGCTCCTTTGATCGTCTTGGCCGCGGCGCGGGGGGCAAAACCGCGGACAACCTGGCCGCGTTTCGCGATGGCTACAGCCGCCTCCTGGACACGACGCCGACCAGCCTGGACGCGTACACCGCTCAGGCCCAACTGCTGCGCTTCCGCGGCAACAAAGTATATGCGCAGTTGACGCAGCGGTTCGACGCCGCGCGGCGGGAGCGGATGCTCCTGGCCGGCGTGCTCATCACGCTGGTGGTGCTGGGGTCGCTGGCCTGGGGTTTGCGCAACACGTTGCGGTTCCAGCAGGCCGCGAGCTGGTGGCGTTCCTGGCGGCCCGGATGGCGCACGGCGGCCGCGATCGGCCTGGTGTTCGTCTTCTTCTCGCTGCCGCTCTTCCGCACGCCGCCCGCCGCGGTCGAAACGGCGTCGGCCGAGGAGCAGGCCGTGCAGGCGACGCTGGACACGTCGAGCCGGGTGGCCGATACGGTCGAACGGGCCATGGCTCGCGCCTGGATGCTGGCGCGCGTCGCCGCGGCGTGGGCGCCCCTGAACCCGACCCAGGGGCAAGAAGCGCTGACGACCGCCTTGACCGCCGCGGCGCAGGCGCAAGACATGGCCGATGCGCTGTGGGGCCAGGCGCAGGCCGCGCGGGAAGCCGCGGTCGGCTCGACGCCGCTGGCGCAGGAGAAGGCCGGCCTGGTGGCCGGGCAACTGAACGCCGTACGCGGCCGGGCGTGGGCCTTGCGCCTCATCGCGGCCGAATGGCGCCGCGTTGATCCGTCGCGCGCCGGCCAGATCCTGGCCGAAGCGCAGACGATGGCCGAAGCCGGCATCGGCATCTATCGCGATCTCGACCTGCGCGCCATCGCCGAAGAATGGGCCGCGCTGGATGCCGGCCGGGCCGCGCAAGTCGCGGGCCTGATCCGGGATCCCGCGTTGCGCGCCTGGGCCTACCGCGAGGTGGCCCGGCGCACGGCCGACCCGGCGCTCTACGGCCAGGCGGCCGCGGCCGGCCGGCAGGTGGCCGATCCGGTTCGGCGCAGCCAGGCGCTGGCCGCCATCGGCGTCGCCTCCGGCGACCGGGCGCTCTTCGCCGAGGCGGAACAGGCGCTGGCACAGGTCGGCGGCGCCGGGCTGGCCTACGCGTTGAGCGATCTGGCGGCCGCCGCCGGCAACGCCGCCCTGGTGGAGCGGATCCCGGCCGCCTACGGGGATGCCCGCGCGCTGGCGTGGCTGCGCCTGGGCGATCACCAGGCCGCGTGGAACGCGGCGACCGGCATCGCCGATCCGCTCGTCCGCTCGCGCATCCAGGCGGCCGTGGCGGCCGGTTGGGGCAACGCCGACGCCGCGCGCCAGATCGCCGATCCGACCCATCGCGATCGCGCGTTGCGGATGATCGCGGTGGCACAGCGCAACCCCGCGCTCGTCGGCGAGATCGCCTCGGCCCACGAGCGCGTGTTGGCCCGGGTGGGCCTTCAGGATCTGGCCGCGGCCGCAGCCGACGCCGCTGGCGTGCGCGACGGCTATCCGCTGCGCGAGCTGGGCATTGCGCTGGCAGCGCGCGACCGCGACGCGGCGCTCCAGATCGTAGAGCGGCTTACCCAGGAGGCCGACAAAGCGGCCGTTCTCGCCGCCGTGGCCGGCGCGACGCAGGATCCGGCGCTCTTCGAGCGCGCGCTCGGCATGGCGTTCGCGGCTCGCCTCAGCGGCGATCCGTTGGCGCCGGCCGAAGCGTCATTGGCGCTGGCGCGGCAGGTCACCGACCGATCGCTGGTCGAGAAGGCCATCGCCCAGGCGTTTGCCGCGGCTCGTCAGATCGTGGTAAAGTACAAATGACGCAATTGCGAGGAGCCGCCTACGACCGACCTGCCTGAACCTTCGCCTTTTGTCTGGCTTAGCCGCCTTTTCCGGCGACCTACGGCCGCGGCCACGGCCGGCAAACGCTGGCCGGTGCTCCAGGTGGAGGTGACGAGCCGCTGCGTCATGCGCTGCGTGTTCTGCCCGAACCGGGGGCCAGGCGATCCATCCTCCACCCCCCTCTCCGCGCAGGAGAGAGGGGCCGGGGGGGAGAGGTCGGCCGTCAAGGGCCTGGGGGCGCAGTGGGAATGTCGCGATCTGCCGTGGGAGCTTTTCCGAGATCAGATCGGGCCGCACCTGTCCCGCTTCGAGACGGTGTACCTGCAGGGGTGGGGCGAGCCGCTGTTGCACCCCGACCTGTGGCTGATGGTGCACCTGGCGAAGGAGGCGGGTTGCCGCGTGGGGTTCACCAGTTGCGGCAGTCTTCTGCTCGAAGATGCCATCGCGCAGATCATTGACGGCCGCGTGGACATCCTGTCGGTCTCGTTCGCCGGCGCCACGGCCAACACCCACGAGTCGTTGCGGGTCGGCTCCGATTTCGACCGGCTGGCGGCCAACGTGCGCCAGTTGGCCGAAGTGCGCGCGGCGGCCGGCAGCGGGCTGTTCCTGGAGCTGCACTTCCTGATGATGCGGCCCAACCTGCACGAGCTGCCCGCGTTCGTGCGGCTGGCGGCCGACCTGGGCGCGAACGAGGTGGTGGCGACCAACCTGACCTACGCGTTCACGCCGGAGATGGACGCCCTGCGCGTCTTCGGAGCCGCGCCGGATCCGGCGCATCTGGCCCTGGTGGCGGAAGCCGAGCGCGAGGCGGCCCGATTGGGGATCGCATTTCGGGCCTATCCGTTGACCGCCAGCGACGCGGTGATGGAATGCGACGCGCGGCCCACCGAGACCGCGTTCGTCAACTGCCGCGGCCAGGTGACGCCGTGCGTGTACCTGGGCATGCCGGTGACGGGCCCCGCGCCGCGCTACTTCGAGGGGGAAATGCGTCCGCTGATGCCGGTCAGCTTCGGCCAGGTGGACGACGGGTTCATGGCCGCGTGGGAGGGCCGGCCGCGGCGGGATTTCAACGCCGCGTTTGCCGCCCGGCGCACGGCCGGCTATTCGGCGCTGTTGGCGGCAGGAACGGGCGACGATGTGGAGGCGCTGCCGGCCCCGCCCGAGCCGTGTCGGCACTGTTACAAGATGTTCGGTGTCTAGGACGAGACAGAACCCATGGCTCACACGGAGACACAGAGACACAAAGGAGCCTCATGGAGTTCTTTGTGTCTCCGTGTCTTTGTGAGAGATTCCTAAAAAGGCCCCTTGGCGTCTTTGTGTCTTCGTGTGAGATTCCTGAAAAAGGAGCTGTTCATGGCGTTACACTGGTTTGCGATCATCTTCGCCTGGGCCTCGGTCGTGATCTTCTTCGCGGTCGCGGTCTACCGCGTCGTCAAGATCTCGTCCATGCCGCTCGGCCTGCGCTGGGAGGTCTACCCGATCCCCCACGAGGCGCGCGCCAAACGGGAGTACGGCGGTTCGTACATGGAGGAGACCGACTGGGCCAAAGCACATAAGCGCCGCTCGTTCTGGGCCGAGGTCGTCGAATTCCTCGCGCCGGAAGCCATCGAGATCGGCACGGAAATCGCGACGATGAAGAAGGTGCGCGGCCACAACCGCTACGGCATCTGGGCCTTCTCGACCCTGCTGCACTGGGGCATCTACCTGTTCGTCCTCTGGACGCTGGTGTTGATCGTCGGCGGCGTGACGGGGGGCGGGGCCCTGGCCTCGATCGCCGGCGTGCTCGGGCCGGTCGCCTGCGTCGTGGGCCTGGCCGGCGCGATCGGGCTGATCGTCCGGCGCGCGACCGTGCCCGATCTGGCGCGCTACACCGCGCCGATTGACTACTTCAACCTGGCCTTCCTGGCCGCCATCTTCGTCTTCGGGCTGATCTCGACCCTGGCCGATCCCGCCCTGGCCGGGCATCGGGCCTACTTCGCCGGCGTCGTGCGCTTTCAACCCGCGGCCGCGGCGTGGAGCGTGATCGTCACCTTCCTGCTCTTCTGGGCCTTCGTCATCTACATGCCCTTCTCGAAGCTGTTGCACTACGTCATCAAGTATTTCCTGTATCATCAGGGGCTGTGGGATGACGCGTTCAAGGCCAAAGGCTCGGCCGCGGACAAGCGGATCATGGAGCAGCTCGGCTATCGGGTGACGTGGCAGGGGCCGCACATCGTCCCGGGCAAGACCTGGCTGGAAGAGGCGCAGACGCCGGCCGTCGAGGGAGGGAAGAAATGAGCCGCCAACCGATCCGTTTCCGGGACATCGCCCGGCTTTCCGATGAGCCGCTGGTCACGCTGGATGCCGACGACCTGCTGCCGCTCCCCGCGTTGACCGATCCGCGACCGCTGACCCCGCCCCGGCCGCGCTGGCGCGACACGTACGACTTCTCGCTGGACGGCTATTCCGACCTGGACATCCCGATGCCGAAGACGCCGGAGGAGCAGGAGCGGCTGGTGCGCGGCTTCCTGACCGGCCTGGAGAAGTTGCTGGACCCCGAGAACAACTGGACCTTCAACAAGCTCTTCCGGCTGTCGCTGGACTACTGTATGCGCTGCCAGACCTGCTCGGAGGCATGTCACGTCTACCTGGGCAGCGGCCGGCAGGAGATCTACCGCCCCACGTACCGCTCGGAGATCCTGCGGCGCATCTACCAGCGCTACTTCACGCCGGCCGGCAAGCTGATCGGCCCGCTGTTGGGCGCGGATGTCGAGGTCAACTTCAAGACGGTGTGGCGGTTGCTGGAGCTGTCGTATCGCTGCAACCTCTGTCGGCGCTGCGCGCAGGTGTGCCCGGCCGGCATTGACAACGCGCTGATCGCCCGCGAGATCCGCAAGCTGTTCAGCCAGGAGCTGGGCATCGCGCCGACGGAGCTGCTCCGCAAGGGCACGCGGCAACACCTGCAGGCGGGGTCATCCACGGGCATGAACCAGGCCGCGTTCAAGAACTCGGTCGAGTTCCTGGAGGAGACCATCGAGGAGCGAACCGGCCGGAAGATCGCCATTCCCGTGGACAAAAAGGGCGCCGACATCCTGCTGATCCACAACGCCGGCGAGTTCCTGTCGTGGCCGGAGAATCCCGCCGCGTTCGCCATTCTCCTGGACGCGGCCGGCATCAACTGGACGCTGAGCAGTGAGGCGCTGGGCTACGACGCGGTCAACTACGCCGTGTGGTTCGACGATGTGGAGCTGGCCCGCATCGCCCTGCGCCACGTGCAGATCGCCCGCGACCTGGGGGTCAAGAAGATCGTGGTCGGCGAGTGCGGCCACGCGCACAAGGCGCTCTGCGTCATCGCCGATCGCGTGTTGCCGGGCGACCTCAGCCTGTCGGAGATGCCGCGCGAAAGCTGCCTGCCGTTGCTGTGGGACATCGTCCGCAGCGGTGCGATCCGCTTCGACCCGTCGCGCAACGACTTCCCCATCACCCTGCACGATTCGTGCAACGTCGTGCGGCTGATGGGCATCGTCCAGCCGCAGCGGGAGATCGTCAAGGCGGTCTGCGCGCAGCCGCTGCGCGAGATGGCGCCGCACGGCGTCCACAACTACTGCTGCGGCGGCGGCAGCGGCTTCGCCATCATGGACACGCTCAACTTCTCCGAATGGCGCAACGCCGTCTCGGCCCGGATGAAGGTGAAGCAGATCCTGGAGGCCTTCGGCGATGTGCTCGACCCCGGCATCCGCAAGTATGTGATCGCGGCCTGCTCCAACTGCAAGGGCACGCTGCGCGAGGCCATCAACTACTACGACCTGTGGGAGAAACACGGCATCTGGTACGGCGGCCTGGCCGAGCTGATCGTCAACGCCATGGCCGACCTGCCGGGACCGTACCTGACGTGGAACGAGGAGATGTAAGTGGCTTCCGCGGGCAAGAAAGTCCTCATCGTCGCTACCTGTGGGCCGGAGCTGCCGCAGCGCACCCCGGCTCCGTTCCTGTTCGCGCAACACGCCGCGGCCCAGGGGCATCAGACCAGCATCTGCTTCGTGTTGCAGGCGCCGCTGTTGCTTCGGCGCGACCTGATCGGGACGCTGCGCGCCAAAGAGGGCGGCCGCACGATGCGGGAGTGGGTGGACGAGACGCTGGCGGCCGGCGTAACGTTCTACGTGTGCGACGCCGCGCTCCAGCTCTGTGACATGACGCCGGACGATCTGATCGAGGAGGTCGAAAACCTGGTGGGGCCTTCGTTCCTGATCACGCAAGGATTGGCGTCCGACCTGGTGTTGACTTTCTGATGTTTATTGTCATCGTAGACATCGAGAAGTGCCGCGCGTGCGGTGAGTGCGTGCGGGTGTGCCCCAACCAGGCGTTCGCGCTGGTCGAGGAGGATGGCAGGCGGTACGTCGTTTTCAGCGGCGACCCCGGCGACTGCATCGGCTGCTACTCGTGCGAGGCGAGCTGCCCGGAAGGCGCGATCCGGGTGTTGGACTTGTGAGATGACAGGGATTGTGGTTCCCCGGCTGGTGATCGGCGCGGCGCAGGGCCGCAGCGGCAAGACGACCGTGGCCCTGGGCCTGATCGCCGCGCTCGCGGCCCGCGGGCTGGTCGTGCAGCCGTTCAAGAAGGGGCCGGACTACATTGACCCCTCGTGGCTGAGCGAGGCCGCGGGCCGGCCGTGTCGCTCGCTCGACCCGTTCTTCTGCGGCGACGACGAGCGGCTGGTCGCCGCGTTCCTGGCGGGCGCGGCCGGGGCGGATATCGCGATCATCGAGGGGAATCATGGGTTGTACGATGGGATCGCCCCCCTATCCCCCCAATCCTGGGGGGAATCTGGCTCCCCCCGCAATCGGGGGGCCGGGGGGGCCGATGACGCCCCCCTATCCCCCCAATCCTGGGGGGAATCTGGCTCCCCCCGCAATCGGGGGGCCGGGGGGGCCGATGACGCCCCCCTATCCCCCCAAGCCTGGGGGGAACCTGGCTCCCCCCGCAATCGGGGGGCCGGGGGGGCCGATGAATCCTTCGGCAGCACGGCCGCGGTCGCCCGCGCCTTGGGGGCCCCGATCCTGCTGGTCGTCAACGCGGCGCGCATGGCGCGCAGCGCGGCCGCGCTGGTGCACGGCTATCAGACCTTCGAGCCGGACACCCC
>DAOTZV010000016.1:0-4932 GCA_034434235.1 Anaerolineae bacterium | reverse complement strand
ACCCAGTGCGGTTACAAGCGCGAAGGTGCAGGGTATCTCAAACGCAGCCTGCCGCCCCTGGAATTCACCTATTCTCAGCCGGAAGTGCAAAACGTCGTCGAAGAGGTCGATGCCGACAGCCTGGCGAACTTGCCCGCGGGTCTCGACGGCGGCAGTTACCAGTGGACCGATCTGCACGGCGAAGGCATTCCCGGCATCCTGACCGAACAGGGCGGCGGCTGGTTCTACAAGCGTAATCTCAGTCCCTTGCCGATCGAGGAGAACGGCAAAGAGACGGTCAGGGCGCGCTTTGCACCGGTGGAGAGCGTGGCGGTCAAACCGAATCTCGCGCTCGCTGGCAGCGCGCAGTTCATGGATCTCGCCGGCGACGGTCAGCCCGATCTGGTGTTGACAGATGGCCCCATGGCCGGCCTCTACGAACACGACGAGAACGAAGGCTGGCAACCCTTCCGCCCCTTCACCGCACCGCTCAACCGCAATCTGCGCGATCCGAACCTGCGCTTCGTCGATCTGGACGGCGATGGCCATGCCGATGTGCTGATCAGCGAAGACGATGCCTTCGTCTGGCATCCCTCGCTGGCCGAAGAAGGCTTTGGCCCGGCACGGCGGGTGGCCCAGGCCCTCGACGAGGAAAAAGGCCCGCGCCTGGTCTTCGCCGACGGCACGCAATCCATCTATCTCGCCGATATGTCGGGCGATGGCCTGGCCGATCTCCTGCGCATCCGCAATGGCGAGGTCTGCTACTGGCCCAATCTCGGCTACGGCCGCTTCGGCGCCAGGGTCACAATGGACCACGCGCCCTGGTTCGATACGCCCGATCAGTTCGATCAGCGCCGCATCCGCCTGGCGGACATCGATGGCAGCGGCACGACCGACATCATCTATGTGCATCGCGACGGCGTGCGCCTCTACTTCAACCAGTCCGGCAACAGTTGGAGTGCGCCGCGCGAGCTGCCGGTCTTTCCTCATGTGGACGATCTCGTCCACATCCAGGCGCTAGACCTGCTCGGCAACAGCACGGCGTGCCTGGTCTGGTCTTCGCCCCTGCCTGGTGATGCGCGGCGCCCTCTGCGCTACGTGCGGCTCCTGGCCGAAAAGCCCCATCTGCTGGTCAAGACCGTCAACAACCTGGGCGCCGAGACCCGGGTGCAGTATGCGCCCTCGACCAGGTTCTATCTCGCCGACAAGCAGGCCGGGAAACCCTGGATCACCCGGCTGCCGTTTCCGGTGCACGTGGTCGAGCGGGTGGAGACCTATGACCACCTCAGCCGCAACCGCTTTGTGACCCGCTACGCCTATCACCACGGCTACTTCGACGGCGAGGAGCGCGAGTTCCGCGGCTTCGGCATGGTGGAGCAGTGGGATACGGAGGAATTGGGCGCGCTCACTGAAAGCGGAACCTTCCCCACGGGCGATAACTGGGACGCCGCCTCCCACGTGCCGCCGGTGCTGACCCGCACCTGGTTTCACACCGGCATCTATCTCGGCCGCGGCCACGTCTCCGACTTCTTCGCCGGCCTGCTCGACGCCGAAGACAAGGGCGAGTATTACCGCGAACCGGGCCTGACCGATGATGAGGCTCGCACCCTGTTGCTCCCCGATACCGTGTTGCCCGACGGCCTGACCGTCGAGGAGGAGCGCGAGGCCTGCCGCGCCCTCAAAGGCTCGATGCTCCGGCAGGAGGTGTACGCCCTCGACGGCACGGACAAAGCTCAGCATCCCTACACCGTCATGGAGCAGAACTTCACGAGCCGCGTTGTCCAGCGGCGCGGCAAGAACCGCCACGGCGTGTTCTTCGCCCATCCCCGCGAAGTGCTCACCTATCACTACGAGAGGAACCCATCCGACCCGCGCACCCAGCACGCGCTCACGCTGGAGGTGGACGAGTTCGGCAACGTGCTCAAGGAGGTCGCCATCGGCTATGGCCGCCGCCAGCCAGACATGAACTTGCCGACCGACGCCGACCGTGCCAAACAGACGCAGACCCTTATCACCTACACCGAGAACCAGGTCACCCATGCCATTGACGATCCCGACGACTATCGCACACCGCTCGCGGCGGAGACGCGCACCTACGAGCTGACCGGATTCAAGCCGGAGAACAACGCCGCGCGCTTCAGCTTCGACGAATGGACCCGCCACGGGTTCGCCTTGTTGGCGTCGGCAACGGAAATTCCTTACGAGCAGACGGCGGACAATATCTCGAAGCAGAAGCGCCTCATCGAGCAGGTGCGCATTCTCTACCGCAAGAACAACCTGACGGGTTTGCTCGCGCCTGGACAACTCGAGTCGCTCGCCCTGCCCGGCGAGACCTACAAGCTCGCCTTCACACCCGGGTTACTCGCCCAAGTCTTCCAGCGCAACGGCCAGGCGTTGCTCCCCAACCCCGCAGCGGTGCTCGGCGGTCAGGGCGCCGAGCGCGGCGGCTATGTGGACCTCGACGGCGATGGCCGTTGGTGGATTCCCTCTGGGCGCATCTTCTACTCCCCGAACTCAGGCGACACGCCGGCCCAGGAGCTGGCTGAGGCTCGAGCACACTTCTTCCTGCCGCGCCGCTTCCGCGACCCCTTCGGCCATGACGCCACAGTCACCTACGATGCCTACGACCTGTTGCTGCTGGAGACCGAAGACGCTCTCGGCAACCGCATCACCGTGGGCGAGCGCGACGCTAGTGGCACCATCACCCGGCGCACCAACGACTACCGCGTGTTGCAGCCAAGGCTCGTGTCCGATCCCAATCGCAACCGATCGGCGGTGGCGTTCGATGCCCTCGGCATGGTGGTCGGCACGGCAGTGATGGGCAAACCGGAGGAAACGCTGGGCGATTCGCTCACCGGCTTCGTGACCGATCTGGACGAAACCACCCTCCTGGCGCACTTGCAAAACCCGCTCGCCAACCCGCACGGCATCTTGCAGCAGGCCACCAGCCGGCTGGTCTACGACCTGTTCGCCTATCACCGCACCAAAAACACGCCCAACCCACAGCCTGCCGTGGTCTACACCCTGGCCCGGGAGAGGCACGAGTCGGACCTGAACGGGCAGCAGACCAAAATCCAGCACAGCTTCTCCTACTCCGACGGCTTCGGCCGCGAGATCCAGAAGAAGATCCAGGCCGAACCGGGCCCCGTCCCCCAACGCGACGGCAACGGCAAGATCATCGTGGGCGCGGACGGTCAGCCCGTGATGACACCGAACGACGTCAGTCCGCGCTGGGTCGGCAGCGGCTGGACGGTCTTCAACAACAAGGGCAAGCCCGTCCGCCAGTACGAACCGTTCTTTACCGACACCCACCGCTTCGAGTTCGAGGTGCGCATCGGCGTGAGCCCGGTGCTCTTCTACGACCCGATCGAGCGCGTGGTCGCCACCCTGCACCCCAACCACACCTGGGAGAAGGTGGTCTTTGATCCCTGGCGGCAGGAGACCTGGGACGTCAACGACACGGTGCTCCTCGATCCCAAGACTGATCCTGACGTGGGGGATTTCTTCCGGCGGCTGCCGGAGGCCGAGTATCTTCCCACCTGGCACGCCCTGCGCACGGATCCGGCCCACGCCGCAGTATTTGCTGCGCGCTACCCCGACCCCACGATCCGCGCGCGAGAGACACAGGCCGCCCGCAAGACCGAGGTCCACGCTGGAACGCCGGTGGTCGCCCATGGCGACACGCTGGGCCGCGCGTTTCTTACGCGCGCCCACAATCGCTTCCTGCAGAGCGGCAACACGATCGAGGAGCGCTACCCCACCCGCGTGGAGCTCGACATCGAAGGCAACCAGCGCGCCGTGCGCGATGCAGTCCAGCAGAACGGCGATCTTTTGGGCCGGCTGGTCATGCGCTACGACTACGACCTGCTCGGCAATTGGATCTATCAGGCCAGCATGGAGGCGGGCGAGCGGTGGATGCTGAACGACGTGGCCGGCAAGCCGATCCGCGCCTGGGACAGCCGCGGCTTTGCCCGCCGCCTGACCTACGACGAACTGCGCCGGCCCACGGAACTGTTCGTCACCGAAAACGGCGCCGAGCGCCTAGCCGAGCGCACCGAGTACGGCGAAGGGCAGGGCGAGGCCAGCAACCACCGCGGCAAGGTCTACCGGCAGTTCGACCAGGCCGGCGTGGTCACCAACGCCGCCTACGATTTCAAGGGCAATCTCCTGGAAAGCAGGCGGCAACTTTTGCGCAACTACAAGAGCGCGCCCGACTGGTCCGGCTCGCCCGCGCTGGAGGCCGAGACCTTCACCGGCCGCACCGCCTTCGACGCCTTGAACCGCCCTGTCGAGCTGCGCCCGCCCGACGGCAGCCTCATCCGCCCGACGTACAACGAGGCGAATCTGCTGGAGCGCATCGAGGCCAACCTGCGCGGGGCGGCGACAGCCACCACGTTCGTTGCCGACCTCGACTACAACGCCAAAGGCCAGCGCGAGCGGATCGAATACGGCAACGGTGCGGTCACGAGCTACACCTACGACCCGCTCACCTTCCGCCTGACGCGGCTGCGCACGACCCGCAGCGGCGGCGATGTCCTGCAAGACCTGCGCTACACCTACGACCCGGCGGGCAATATCACCCACATTCGCGACGAGGCCCAGCAGACCGTTTACTTCAACAACGCCGTGGTCGAGCCCCACGCCGAATACACCTACGACGCCATTTACCGGCTGATCGAGGCCACCGGCCGCGAGCACATCGGCCAGTCCAATCTCCCCGTGCCCAGTTCGTGGGACGACGCCCCGCGCGTGCATCTCCCCCATCCCCATGACGGCCAGGCGATGCGCCGGTATCTCGAACGCTACGAGTACGACGCGGTGGGCAATTTCCTGAAGATGATCCACCAGGCGGCAAACGGCAGTTGGACGCGCGAGTATGCCTATGAGGAGCCGAGTCTCTTGGAGTTCGCCAAGACCAGCAACCGCTTAAGCCGCACCAGCATCGGCGCCACC
>DAOTZV010000015.1:0-31924 GCA_034434235.1 Anaerolineae bacterium | reverse complement strand
TTCCCCGTGGCGCCCCCGGCGTACGTGGGCACGCCCTTCGCGGTGGACGTGAGCGTCTCCGGGGCGACGGCGAAGCCGGTGTACGGCGTGGAGTTTGACCTGCGCTTCAACCCGTCCCACCTGCGGGTGCGGAGCGTGCAGGGAGCGCCGGACTTCCTGGGTCCTGATGGCGCCTGGGTCGTCCTGACGCCGACCCTCTCCGTCATCAACGCCAGCGGCCGCCTGACCGATACCGCCGTGGTGCGCCTGGCCGCGCCGGCGGGGCTGACGGAGGGACGGCTGGCCCGCATCACCTTCACCCCGCTGGTCTCGGTGACCAACACGACGCTGGACCTCTCCGGCGTCTATCTATCGGACGAGCACGGGCACGTGTACACCCCCGGCTCCACGCAGGGCGCCAGCCTGCGCATCGTCAACGCGCGGGCGTATCTGCCGCTGGTGCTGCGGACGCGGCCGTAGAGGGCCAATGGTAATAAAAAAATCGTGCGCCGGGCGCTTTCGAAAGCGTCCGGCGCACGAACGTCCGTGGCGCCGACTCCGCCGGATCACCCCTGCCGCGCCGCCAGGCTATCGGCCGTTTGCAGCGGCCGCCACCGGAACAGGCTCGAACCGAGCAGGCACAACACGCCCCCCGCGACCAGCACCGGCGCGTAGCCCACCCATCCGGTCAACGCCACCCCCACCAGCGGCATCACAAACGCGCCCAGGTTCATGATCGTCGTATAGATCCCGATATAGAGCGGCCGGCTCTCGGCCGGGCAGATCTTGAGCAGCAGCGGAAAATGCCCCAGATTGATCCCCGGCGCAATCAGCCCCTGGAGCGCCGTCCACAACAGGATGATCGTCAGGTTCGGCGTCAGGCCCACCAGCACCGGATAGAGGCCGATCAGGCTGATGGTGAGTCGCAACACCCACTTCTCTCCCCGCTGCGCGATCACGCGCTGCCAGAAGTAGTAGCCGATGATCGGCGTCAGGTTGGCCACCATCGCGTTCGTGCCGATCCACCCATCCGATGCGCCGAGCTGGCGCACGTAGTAGAGCACATAGACCGGGCCGACCATCCACAGGCCGATGCCGTGCGCCAGGGTATTGATCACGATGCGGGTGAAATCGGGCTGCTGGCGGAATGCCTCGCGGCCGCCCAGCCAGAGCGCGCGCGGAGAGAGCGATGCCGTCGAGACGGCCGTCACCGGCGAATCGGGCACGCGCATCTGCATGATGTAGATCGTGCTGAGCACCGACCCGAAAAAGCCGACCAGATAGACCACCTGGTAGTTCAGGGGAAAGCGCGCCATGCCCAGCCAGCGGCCGGCGATGAAGGTGCCCGCGGTGACGACGAACGCCAGCACGATGTTGCGCACCGCGAAGAGCCGCGCGCGCTTCGCCTCGGGCACCACGTCGGCAAGCATGGAGTTCCAGCCGACGCCGAAAAACGCGGCCGGCGCAGAGAGGCCGATCAGCGTCCACACCACCAGGGTGCCCGCATCGGGCCGATTCAGGAACGGGATCAGCGCCACCATCAGATAGCCGAGGCGCGCCAGCGCCAGGCTCCAGATCACCCACGGCATGCGTCGGGCGCGGCGGTTCAGGAACTGGCCGGCCGGGATCGTGATCACCAGCGTGATCAGCGCCGGGATCGAGCTGAGCAGGCCGATCTGCGCGTTCGTCGCGCCCAGGCGCAGCGCGTAGGCCGAGTTGAACGCGGCCGCGGCCGACAAGAACGCGGCCCAGAAGACCTCGATCTCCAAGAGCCGCGCGTTCAGCTCGGTATCGTTGAGGCCGGTCGGCGCGATATAGCCGCGCAGATGGCCGATCCAGCCGGTTACCCGACCCGACCACGACCGCACGAGCGCCGGTCGGCCGGACATGGCCGATAAGCGGAGAAGACGCATAGTTGCTCTACACTCCTGGTAAGTCCTGCGTTGCATTATACCGCACAAGTTCCGAATTGCATCCAAGGCGAGCTTGCGCTATGATGCAAGTATCAGGGATAGCCTGTTCGGGAGATCTGCCGATGGAAGAATGGGTAGTGGGCATTGACCTGGGCGCCACCAAGATCGCCCTGGGCCTGATCGATCCGCAGAACCGCATCGTCGCGCGCACGCGCACGCCGACCCTGCCGCAAGAGGGGCCGGCCGCGGCCGTCGAGCGCATCGCGGCGGCCGTGGCCGATCTGGAATGCGAGCTGCCTGCCGATGTGCGCCTTGCGGGCGTGGGCGTCTGCTCGCCGGGGCCGCTCGACCACATCAGCGGCGTCTTGCTCGATCCGCCCAACCTGACCGGCTGGGTGAACGTCCCCCTGCGCCAGATGTTGGCCGACCGCCTGCGTCTGCCGGTGGTGCTCGAGCACGATGCCAAGGCCGCCGCTTTGGGCGAATACCACTACGGCGCGGGCCGCGGCCACGCCGACATGGTCTACATCGTCGTGGGCACCGGCATCGGCAGCGCGATCATCCTGGACGGCCGACTCCACCGCGGCCAACACAACTTCGCCGGCGAGGTGGGCCACATCACCATCCGCTCCGGCGGCGATCCGTGCTCATGCGGCAATACCGGCTGCGTCGAATCGTTCGCGGCCGGCCCGGCCATCGCGCGCGCCTATCGCCGACGGCTGGCCGCCCGCGGGGCCGACGATCCGGCCATCACCGCGGCCGACGTGGTAGCGCGGGCGCGGCAGGGGGACGCCGACGCGCTGGCCGTGCTCGCCGATGCCGGCGAGGCGCTCGGCACGGCCGTGGCCACCCTGGCCATGATCCTGGACATCGAGCTGTACGTCATCGGCTCCAGCGTGGCGAAGGCCGGCGACCTGCTGCTCGCGCCGGCCCGCGCTGCGGTGATCCATCACGCGCATTGCTCGGTGGCCGAACGCGTGCGCATCGTCCGCTCGGCGCTGGAAGACGATAGCCCGCTCCTGGGCTGCGCGTGGCTGGCGCGGCAGAACGCCGCCATCTGAGGGCAAGATGTTCGATCCGATCTCCGCCTTTCCGCCCGAAACCTGGGCGACCACCCGGCCCGATCCCCGCGCCGCGGCCATCAAGGCGCGCCTGCGCCAGACCCCGCGCTGGGTGGACGTAGAGCGCGCCCGCTACACCACGGCCAGCTATCGGCGCACCGAGGGCCAACCGATGCCCATCCGCCGGGCGCAGATGCTCCTCGACCTGGCGCGGCAGATGCGCATCGCCATCTACGACGATGAGCTGATCGTCGGCAATCGCTCGCTGTTGCCGCGCATGGGGATCATCGCGCCCGAGGGCGCGGTGGAATGGGTGGATCGCGAGCTGGATACCCTGCCGACCCGGCCGCAGGATCCCTTCAACATCAGCCCGGAGGCCATCCGCGAGCTGCGCACGGAAATCTTCCCCTATTGGCGCGGCAAGACCCTTGAAGATGCGGTGGCCGGCCGGCTTCCGGCGGATGTGCGGCGGGCGGTGCAGGGCCGCGCGTTCACCCTCAACCAGACCGACCACGCCCAGGGCCACATCTTGCCCGACGTGGAGGGCTGGTTGCGGCTGGGCGTGAACGGCCTGCGGGCGCAGGTGGAGGCGGCCGCCGGCCGCGCGACCGACGCCGAACAGCGCGTCTTCTACGACGCGGCGCGCATCGCGCTCCAGGCCGCGGGCGAATTCATGGCGCGCTACGCCGACCTGGCCGACCGGATGGCCGCGGCGACCGCCGACGCGCGGCGTCGCGGCGAGCTGCTCGACATCGCCGAACGCTGCCGCTGGCTCGCCGAACGGCCGGCGCGCACCTTCCCCGAGGCGTTGCAAGCGATCTGGTTTCTGTTCGTCCTGCTCCAGATCGAGTCGAACGCCAGCAGCTTTTCACCGGGCCGGCTCGATCAATACCTGTGGCCCTACCTGAAGGCCGATCTGGCGGCCGGCCGGCTGACGTTGGCCGAAGCGCAGTCGTGGCTGGAGCTGCTCTGGCTCAAGTTCAACGAGATCGTCCTGTTGCGCTCCAGCGCCAGCGCGCGCTACTTCGCCGGCTTTCCCATCGGCTTCAACGTGATCGTGGGCGGCCAGATCCCCGGGTCCGACGCGGCCGACGATGCCGCTTCCCTCGAACAGCTCCGGCCGGCCGACGCGACCAACCTGCTCAGCTACATGTGTCTGCGCGCCCAGGCCGATCTGGGGTTGACGCAACCCAACCTCTCGATCCGCATCCATCGCCATAGCCCGCAAGAGTTCCTGCGCGCGGCCAGCTTCGTCATCGGCAAGGGGAGCGGGATGCCCCAGGTGTTCAACGACGAGGTGATCATCCCCGGCCAGCTCCGCCGCGGCATCGCGCCGGCCGACGCGCTGAACTACGCGGTGGTCGGCTGCGTGGAGCTTTCGACCCCCGGCAAGGCGCTCGGCTGGAGCGATTCGGCCATGGTCAACATGGCCCGCATCCTGGAGCTGACCCTTTTCGGCGGTCGGGATCCGCAGACCGGCGAGCAGATCGGCCTGGAGACGCCGCCGCTCGACCGGTTGGCCTCGTTTGCAGAGCTGGAGGCCGCCTACGACGCGCAGCTCGCGCACTTCGTGGAGCTGATGGTCAAGGGGTGCGATATCGTGGAGCGCGCCCATGCGGAGCTGTTGCCTTCGCCGTTCCTCTCGCTGGTGATCCACGATTGCGTCGAGCGCGGGGTGGATGTGACGGCCGGCGGCGCGCGCTATAACTTCTCCGGGCCGCAAGGGGTGCAGATCGCCAACGTGGCCGATAGCCTGGCGGCCGTGCGGCAGGCGGTGTTCGAGGAGCATTGGGTGACGGCAGGCGAGCTGCTGGAGGCGCTTCGCAACGACTTCGCGGGCGCGGAAGCGTTGCGCCAGCGGTTGATCCATCGCGCGCCCAAGTACGGCAACGACGACCCGCGGGTCGACGCGCTGGCGCAACGGTGGGGCGATCGCTATTGCGAGCTGGTTGGCCGGCACCCGACCGTGCGCGGGGGCGTCTATCAGCCCGGCTTCTACACCGTGTCGGCGCACGTGCCGATGGGCGCGGCGGTCGGCGCGCTGCCCGATGGCCGGCGCGCGGGCGAGCCGCTCGCCGACGGCGGACTATCGCCCATGGCGGGCCGCGATCGCCGGGGGCCGACGGCCGTGCTGCGCTCGGTGAGCCGGCTCAACCTGGAGCTGGCCTCGAACGGCACGCTCCTCAACATGAAGTTCCTGCCGTCTTTCTTCCAGACGGGAGAGGCGCTGGACAAGTTCGTGCAGTTCCTGCGCGGGTTCTGCGCGCTGAAGATCCCGCACGTCCAGTTCAACGTGGTCTCGGCCGAGACGTTGCGCCAGGCGCAACAGCGGCCCGAGGAATATCGCAACCTGGTGGTGCGGGTGGCGGGCTATAGCGCGTACTTCACCGAGCTGGACCGCACCCTCCAGGACGAGATCATCCGGCGGACGGCATTCCACGACGCCAGTTGACCTGCATTCACCCGTGGCACAAGCCTCCGGCTGGTAGCCCCGCCGCCGCGCGGACGCAAGCCGGAGGCTTGGGTTACAGATCTACGCCAGGATGGCGTCGATCGCGGCCAGCTCCTCGGCCGAGAAGGCGGCGTTGTCGAGCGCTGCCACGATCTCCTCGATCTGCTCCACCCGGCTGGCGCCGAAGAGCGCCGAGGTCATCTGCCGATGGCGCAAGACCCACGCGATGGCCATCTGCGCCATCGTCTGGCCGCGGGCCTGGGCCAGCGCGTTGAGCTGGCGCACCTTCGCCAGCTTCTCATCGGTGATGTGTTGCGGCCGCAGGAAGCCGGTGGGCCGGCCGGCCCGCGAGTCGGCCGGGATGCCGTCGAGATAGCGGTTGGTGAGCAGCCCCTGCGCCAGCGGCGAGAACGCAATGCAACCGATCCCCTCCTCTTCCAGCACACCGAGCAGCTCCGGCTCGATCCAGCGGTTGAACATGTTGTAGCTTGGCTGGTGGATCAGACACGGCGTGCCGAGCTGGCGCAGGATGGCCGCGGCGCGGCGGGTGAAATCGGCGTTGTACGACGAGATGCCCACGTAGAGCGCCCGGCCGCTGCGCACGGCGAAATCGAGCGCCATCATCGTCTCTTCCAGCGGCGTCTCCGGGTCGGGGCGATGGCTGTAGAAGATATCTACGTAGTCGAGGCCCATCCGGCGCAGGCTCTGATCCAGGCTCGCGATGAGATACTTGCGCGAACCCCATTCGCCGTAGGGGCCGGGCCACATCCGATAGCCGGCCTTGGTCGAGATGATCAGCTCATCGCGATAGGGCGCCAGGTCCTGCTTCAAGATGCGGCCGAACGCCTCCTCGGCCGAGCCGGGCGGCGGGCCGTAGTTGTTGGCCAGGTCGAAATGGGTGATGCCCAGGTCGAAGGCCCGACGCACCATGGCGCGCGCGTTCTCCAGCGCATCTACCCCGCCGAAATTGTGCCACAGGCCGAGCGAAACGGCCGGCAGCTTCAGTCCGCTGCGGCCACAGCGGTTGTAGCGCATGCGCTCGTAGCGGTTCTCCTGTGCGATCCAGGTCATGATTTCCTCCTTGTACGGATCATAAGGTAAGATTAGCACACCCCCGAGAAAGGGGCAAATCGCAACAAGGGAAGGACACATGAACATGACGGAATTCTGGCGGAACGTCGGGCCGGTGGCGGTCTCGATCCTGATCATCATCGCGGTGGCGATCGTGCGGGCCCACTCGCGCACGGCCGCGGCCGTGTTGGCCACCATGCCGATCAACGTGCCGCTGGCGTTGTGGGTCGTCTATGCGGGCGCGGGCGGCGATCGCACGGTCATGGCGCAGTTCACGCAGTCCATGCTGGTCGCCATCGGGCCGACGGTGCTCTTCATCCTGGTCGTGTGGTTGGCCGCCCGCGCCGGCTGGCGCCTGGCGCCGATGTTGGCCGCGGGCTACGCGGCCTGGGCCGCGGCCCTGAGCCTGACGCTGCTCGGCCGGCACTTCCTGGCCCGCTGAGGATTGCGCGGCCGATGTGATTTGCGAGACAAGGCGTCCCGTGCTAAAATATGTAAATCGTACGGCGAAATTCATTTCGCCTACCTGCATGGCGTATCCTCTCAACAACCCTGGGGCGACGCCGGTCACAGACCGGCTGCAAGCTCGCTCAAAGGGGGTCTGCGACCCCCGTCGCCCCCTTTTTGAGAAGATACTGCACGGCGAAATTCATTTCGCCCACCCGTACAGCGAGATCCATTTCGCCGCATTCGGAGAGCACACACCTATGCCCGACAACGAATCCCTGGGATCGGTAGATTTCATTCGAGCCGCGATCATGGAAGACCTGCGGACGGGACGCTTCGATCACGTCCACACCCGCTTCCCGCCGGAACCGAACGGCTATCTCCACATCGGCCACGCCAAGGCCATCGCTATTGACTTCGGCATCGCGCAGGAGTTCGGCGGCAAGTGCAACCTGCGCTTCGACGACACCAACCCGGTGAAGGAAGATGTGGAGTACGTCGAGGCCATCAAGGAAGACATCCGCTGGCTTGGCTTCGATTGGGAAGACCGCGAATACTACGCGTCCGATTACTTCGAGCAGCTCTACCAGATGGCCGTGGACCTGATCAAGAAGGGGAAGGCATATGTCTGCGACCTGAGCCCGGAGGAGATGCGGGAATATCGCGGCACGCCCACCGTGCCCGGCCGGGAAAGCCCCTGGCGCAATCGCTCGGTCGAAGAGAACCTCGACCTGTTCGAGCGGATGCGCAAGGGCGAGTTCCCCGACGGCTCGCGCACGTTGCGGGCCAAAATAGACATGGCCCATCCCAACTTCAACATGCGCGACCCGGTGATGTATCGCATCATGCACGCGACGCATCACCGCACGGGCGACAAGTGGTGCATCTATCCGATGTACGACTTCGCCCACGGCCAGTGCGATTCCATCGAGGGGATCACCCATTCGCTCTGCTCGTTGGAATACGAAGACCATCGGCCCCTCTACGAGTGGTTCCTGGAAGCGCTCGGCATCTATGCGCCCCGGCAGATCGAGTTCGCGCGGCTCAACCTGACCTACACGATGATGAGCAAGCGCAAGCTCAATCAATTGATCCGCGAGGGCATCGTGAGCGGGTGGGACGATCCCCGGCTGCACACCCTGCGCGGCCTGCGGCGGCGCGGCTACACGCCCGAGGCGATCCTCGACTTCATCCGTCGCGTCGGAGTGGGCAAGACGAACAGCGTCATAGACCTGGCGCTCCTGGAGCATTGCGTGCGCGAAGACCTGAACAAGCGGGCCCCGCGCGTGATGGCCGTCCTCCGGCCGCTGCGGGTGGTGGTCGAAAACTATCCCGAGGGCCAAGTGGAGTACGTCGAGGCGATCAACAACCCCGAAGACGAAAGCATGGGCACGCGGCTCTTGCCGTTCAGCCGCGAGCTCTACGTCGAACGGGACGACTTTCGCGAGGACCCGCCGAAGGGCTGGTTCCGCCTGGCGCCCGGCTACGAGGTGCGGCTCAAACACGCCTATTACATCCGCGTGAAAGAGGTGATCAAGGACGAACGCGGAGAGGTGATCGAGCTGCGTTGCACCTACGACCCTGAATCGCGCAGCGGCGTGACGCCCGATGGCCGCAAGGTGCAGGGCACGCTGCATTGGGTCTCGGCGCCACACGCGGTGGATGCCGAGGTGCGGCTCTACGACACCCTCTTCACGGTGCCCAACCCCGACGACGTGCCGGACGGCGAAGACTGGCATGCGTACATCAACCCGCGCTCGCTGGAGGTTTTGACCGGCTGTAAGGTAGAACCTTCCCTGGCCAACGCCGCGATCGGCAGCCGCTATCAGTTCTTGCGCCAGGGCTATTTCTGCGTGGATCCCGATTCCGCCAACGGCACGCTGGTCTTCAACCGGACGGTGTCGTTGAAGGATACGTGGGCAAAGCTGGAAGGCAAACAAAGGAGGCAACCATGAAGGGCAACGACAAGGTCATCGAAACGCTGAACATGCTGCTCGCGGACGAGCTCACGGCCATCAACCAGTACATGGTGCACTCGGAGATGTGCAAGAACTGGGGCTACGGAGAGCTGCACGAGGCCATCGAGAAGCGCGCCATCACCGAGATGAAGCACGCCGAGATGCACATCGGCCGCATCATCTTCCTGGAGGGCCGGCCGATCGTCAGCAAGCTGAACCCGCTCCACATCGGCGATACCGTCCTGGAACAGCTCAAGAGCGACCTGGGCGCCGAGCAGGCCGCGGTGAAGATGTACAACGATGCCGTCAAGCTGGCCGTCGAGGTCGGCGATAACGGCACGCGGGCCATGCTCGAAAGCATCCTGAAAGACGAGGAGGACCACCTCGACTGGCTGGAGACGCAACTCGACCAGATCGAGCAGATGGGCATCCAGAACTACCTGGCGCAACAGGTAGATTGAACACCGGGCTGGCCACTCGCGCTGCGACGCAAGTGGCCAGCTTTCCCCTGGAGACCCCCGCGAGTGATCCTCCGCAATCACGACGCATTGTTGCAACACGGCAACATCGCCGGCCGGCAGGTCGTGTTGGACGTGCTGGAGACGGCGCTCGCCGCGCCCGATCCCTATGAGAACGTCAAGAAGATCGTGCGCATCGAGGCCGGCAAGCTGATCATCGGCCACCCCGACTTCTCGCAGCCGCCCGGCCGGCCGCCGATCGAGCTCGACCTGGCGTCCATCGGCCACATTTACGTGGTGGGGGGCGGCAAGGTGGCGCAACGCCAGGCCGAGGCGCTGGAGGAGATCCTGGGCGACCTCATCACCGACGGGCAGATCAACGCGAAGAAGGGCGACACGATCCGGCTGAAGCGCATCCCCGTCACCCTGGCCGGCCACCCGATCCCCGACGAGGATAGCGTGCGGGGCGCGCAGCGCATCGTAGAGATCGAGCGCCGCGCCCGCCGCGGCGATGTGGTCTTCCTGTGCCATTCGGGCGGCGCGACCGCGTTGACGGCCCTCCCCGCGCCGGGCATCTCGCTGGCCGACCTGCAGACCGTCTACCGCCTGCTCTACTTCGAGTGCGGCGCGGCCATGCCGGTGGCGAACGCGGTGCGCAATCAGCTCGTTGTGTTGCACAGCCGCCATCCGCGCTATTGGGGCGAAGCGACCGCGGTGGCGCTGGAAACGCTGGAGACGCCGCCGGGCTTGCGCGTCCACGCCTACGAAGCGCCCGACTACGGCGACGGCGGCTATCGCGCGGCCATCGAGGTGTTGAAGGCGTATCGCCTGTGGGAGCGCGTGCCCCAATCGGTGCGCGATTTTCTGCTCGCGGCCGACCCGCGCTACGGCCACCTGCGCCCCGAGGAGACGGCCGGCAAGCCGTACTACGTCTTCCGCACCATGGGGCCCGAGGTGATGCTGGCGGCCGCCAAACGCCGCGCGGAAGCGTTGGGATTGCGCGCGGTGATCATCGCTTCGAGCCTGAACGACGTACAGGCGCGCGATATCGGCGAGGCGCTGGGCTACATCGCCACCGAGATCGAGCAGTTGGGGCAACCGGTGGAGCCGCCGTGCATGTTGATCCTGGGCGGCGAGCTGGTGGTGGCGGTGGGCGATGCCACCGGCTGCGGCGGCCGCAACCAGGAGTTCGTCCTGGCGGCCGCCGGCCGCATCTCGGGCCGGCCGAACATCGTCATCGCCTCGATCGACTCGGAGGGCACCGACGGCCCGACCGAATCGGCCGGCGGGATCGTGGACGGCCAGACGCTGGCGCGCGCCCGCGCGGCCGGCTTCGACCTGATGGCCGAGCTGGCGAACCACAACTCGAACGCGGTGTTGGCCGCCCTGGGCGACCTGCTGATCACCGGCGTGCGCGGGACGAACGTGCGCGACCTGCGATTGATCTACGTGTCCGGCCGGGCCTGATGCGGATCTTCTGGTGCAAGCGGAGAGGGTGCGCCATGCGCAGCGCACACAGGCCGGCGGATCGGGTTACGCTTGCGACCGCGCGCGGAGGATCTCCTGGCTTCGCTCCCAATCTCGAGGCGTGTTGACGTTGAAGAACGAAAGCAGGTCGGGGTCGAAGCGGCGGAGCTCGTCGGGCGGGACCGCGCGCACGCGCACTTCATCGAAGAAGCAGATCACCTGGCGGTCGCCCGCGGCCAGATGCGCCTCGATGGCGGGGAGACATGTCCGGCGATAGAGCGCATGGAGCGGCTCCCATTGCAGGAGATCGGCCTCGTCGGCGGGCGTCTGGGGCACCACGGCGTCGAATCCCGCGGCCAGGCCGATCAGGCGGCGGAGCAGACGAGGGTTGACGAACGGCAGATCGGCGGCCAGCGCCAGGAGCAGGTCGTGGCGCGCGGCGCTCAGGCCGGCGTGCAGGCCCGCCAGCGGTCCACTCCCCGGGAAGCGATCTGCTACGACCCGCGCCGGTAGCGGCAACTGTGCGGCCAACGCCTCGAAACGTTCGCCGGCGTTCGCGCTGAAAAGGATCTCCCCCGCGAGCGGCAAGACGCGGCGCACCAGGCGCTCGATCAGCGGGACCCCTTCCAGCTCCATCCAGATCTTGTCCTGGCCCATGCGCCGGCTCCGGCCGCCGGCCAGAATCAGCACCGAGACCGGCGCGAGGGGCAGCTCGTCCATCGTGTCCACGCGACCTCAACTCCGCTCCCGCGGGCGTCGGGAATCAGGATGACAAAACCCCCGGCCCTAAATGTTGGGCCGGGGGTTCTTGCTCCGCAAGCGGGTAAGGGGATTCGAACCCCTGACATTCAGCTTGGGAAGCTGACGTTCTACCGCTGAACTATACCCGCAACGCTGTTTATTATAGCGAACTTCGCCGGCTTGTCAAAACAGAACAGCAAGCCATTGAATCCATAGGCTACTGCGCACATTGAATTCAACAGGCATCTATGCCCCCGACCGCCGGTCACAGACCGGCTGGGAGCACGAGATCAAAGCTTGAAGCTACAGGCTGCTGCGCGCATCTCCCCCGCTCACGCGGTCTTCTGTTGCCACGGCAGGCGCAGCCGGAGGCCGCGCCCGTTGGCGCCATTGCCCCCCTCCGAGCGGCGCCGACGGACGCCAGTTTCGTCGGTGTAGTAGTAATAGTAGTAGTAATAGTAGTAACCGCGGCTCCGGCTGTCCAGGCGATTCAGGGCCACGCCCAGGATGTTGGCGCCGGTCTTGCGCAATTCCTCCACCGCATGCGCCAGGGCGGGCTCGCGCGTGCCGCCGGCGTCGGCGATCAACAGGACGCCGTCCGTCTGGCGGCTCAAGACGGCCGCATCGGTCACCACCAGCACGGGCGGGGTATCGAAGATCACGATGTCGGCCGCCTGCGCCAGCCGGTCGATGACGTTCTTCATGCGCTGCGAGCCCAACAGCTCCGAGGGATTGGGCGGGATCGGCCCGCTGGTGAGGATCATCAGGTTGTCGATCTCGGTCGGCTGAAGATAGGATTGCAGATCCACATCGTCGCCGGCCAGCAGCGCCGTAGTGATGCCGACGTTATTGGGTACGCCGAAGGTCTTGTGCAACACCGGCCGGCGCAGGTCGGCATCCACCAGGACGACCTTCTGGCCGGTCTGGGCCATGACGATGGCCAGGTTCGCGGCGGTCGTGCTCTTGCCTTCGCTGGGGCCGGAGCTCGTCACCACCAGCGTGCGAATCGGCCTGTCCACGCTGGAGAACTGGATGTTGGTGCGCAACGTGCGATACGCCTCCGATTCGGGCGCCTTCGAGCTCATCCAGGCGATCAACTGGCGCTGGGCGCCGGCATCCTTCAGCCGGGCGATGGCGCCCAGGGTCGAAAGGCCGCTCACGCGTGCCACATCGTCCGGCGACTTGATCGTGTCGTCCAGGTATTCGATCAGGAACGCCGCGCCGGCCGCGATCATCGCGCCCACCACGGCCGCCAGCAGCACGTTGGTCGTCGTGCGCGGCCGGATCGGCGTCTGCGGCGGCACGGCCGGCTTGACCACCACCACGTTGTTGGTGGCCTGCACTTCGGCCAGCCGGATCTGCTGATAACTGTTGACCAGGCCGGAAAGGGTGCTGCGATATTGCGCCAGGCTCGCCTCGTAGCGCTGGCGCTGCACGTCATCGGTCGCGTTCGCCAGGTTGGCCTGGGTGCGCGCGATGTCTTCCTGCACGTTGGCGATCTCGGTCTCCAGGCTGGTCTTCAGGCCCGTCACCCGGCCGAGCTGCAACTGCTGGTTCTGGGCGATGAAGACCTCGGGGAGCGTGTTCGCGACCAGAGCGATCAACTGGGGATCGGGACCTTCGACCTTCACCTCCAGAAGCTGCGTATCCCGGATCGGCGTGACCGAGATGCTGTTCTGCAAGGCGGTCAACGACTTCTGATCGGTAGGCAGGCCTAGGCGCTGCGCCGTGGCTTCGACAACCGGCCGGTCGGCGAGCAGGTTGGCATAGGTGCGCGCCAGTTGCTGGCTCATGAGGATGTCCTGATACGCCAGGTTGGCCTGATTGGAAGATGACTGGTTGACCAATAATTTGGTCGAGGCCTGATAGATAGGCGTACTGTTCTTGCTGACCACATAGGCGGCGGCTGCGGCGGCCACCGTACACAGGATGATCAGCCACAGCCACTTGCGCACCAACAGAGCATATTCGCGAAGCTCCATATTCACTCCTGGGTGTTCCGACGGGTCACGGACGGCTCGGCGGAAAAACACGCGATTTGATCAAACTCTATGATAACACAGTTTTGAGTCACAAGCAAAACTTGCCACTTGAACACAACGACCTGCGTTTCAGTTGCTCATGCGCCGGTCGGCGCACAACGCGCGATGAAAACGAGCGACGCCTACGTGCCAGGCATCTTGCAGAGTACCCGGCACGTGACGGCGATTTTCAGGTTAGCGTGAACACTGAGCGCGAAAGTACGCCTCGAAGATGGCCGCCAGGCGCTGCGTCAACGGCCCCACCCGGCCATCGCCCACCGGCCGGCCGTCCACCGCGGTGATGGGCATCACATGGCGGCTGGTAGAGGTGATGAAGCATTCCTCCCAGCGCGACAGGTCGGCCAGAGCAAGGGGCGTCTCGCGAATGCGCAAGCCGTGCCGGCCGGCCAGCTCCATCAGCAGATCGCGCGTCACGCCGGCCAACACCTGATCGGCCGGCGGCGTCCGAACCTCGCCGTCCACAACGGCAAACAGGTTGCTGTTCGATCCTTCGGTCAGATAGCCGTCATGATGGAGAAGCGCCTCGTGTGCGCCGGCCGCCTGGGCTTGCCGCCGCGCCAGATAGGTGACCAGAGTATTGAGCGACTTCGCCTGGGGCAGATAGCGCTCGCCGGCAAAGGTAATGGCGGTCGCGCCTTCGGTGTAGAACCGCTCGGGGAAGCGGGTCGGCGGCTGCGGCCAGATGAAGAGGACGCACTCGGCATCGTCGTCGCCGCCCACCGCGAAGAGCCGCAAAGTGGCATCCGTCGCGGCGTTGGCGCGCAACACATCCGCGATCCAACGATCGAGGGTGGCGAAATCGGCCGGCAGGCGCAAGCCGAGCAGCCCGGCCGAACGCGCCAGCCGTTGCAGGTGCAGCGCCTGGGCAAACACCACGCCGTTGGCCACCTGCATGGATTCATACACGCCAAAGGCGCCATAGATCGCCGGGTTGAACACAGAGATCGTGGCCTGCGCAGGCAACACCAGCGCGCCGTTGCGCAGCACATAGGTCGGCAATTGCATCACATGCTCCGGACTGAGAAGATGGGGAACACGATGGGGAACAGGGCGCTACCTGGGTTGGGTACGCATCAGTCTCATGATCTCGGCCAGGGTCGGCGGAGGTTCGTCGCCGCTCTCGCGACAACAGTAGAGGCCGGCCGCCGCGCACGCGAACTTGACCTTCTGTTCCAGGGGCCAATCGGGCTGAAGCCAGCCGTAGATCACACCGGCCTTGAACAGATTGCCGGCGCCGGCCGTATCCACCACCTGCGGCATCCGATAGGTCTCGACGCCGAACGGCGAACCGTCGGCGCGCACCACCAGCACCGGCCGCGGCCCATCGGTGACGATCACCACGCCGGCGCCCGCGGCCTGCAGATCGAGCGCGTGGTCGTAGTCGAACGCATCGGGATAGTTGACCAGCAGCCACGCGCCCGAGATGACGATCACATCGCTCAGGCTTACGAGCGGCGAACGCGGGTCAATGGCGTCGGCCGAGATCACGGGCCGATGGAGGCGGCGGGCCACCTCGGCCGCCCGGGCGCGCTCGGCGCCCCCATAGGCGTCCACGCTCAACACGCGCGCCTGGCGCATCATCTCCGCGCTCAACTCCACCTGGGGCGTCTCGGCGTACCAGTAGTTGATCCGGCTCCGTTCGCCGTCCGGCGTCACCAGGATGCGGGAAAAAGGCGTCACCACGTCGTCGCGCTGCTGGATGTAGCGGGTATCAATCGTCGGATAGCGGGCCAGGATCTCTTTAATGAAGCGGCCCTTCCAATCCGTACCGATCGCGTTCCCCACCACCAGCACGCGCAAACCCCACGCGGCCAGGGCGATCGCGACCTGAAGCGCCTCGCCGCCGACTTCGTTATACTCTGCACGCGCTGTAGCATCGCGCTTGGGATTGGGCAGATGATCCAGGCGCGTGATGTTCTCCATGCTGATCGTGCCGTAGCACAATACATCATAAGGCGCATCACTGTCCGACATGCTCGCTGCTCCTCCAACGGTGCATTCTACCACAAATCTCGCCGTCGGCCACATGCGGACATGCGCCCCGCGCGCCGCGGTTCAACGATAATCCACCCGTTCCTGCGGCACGTACAGAAGGCCGGACCAGCGCGCCCGGCCCGCCACATCGCCGATCAGCAGGAACGCTTCATCCTTGCCCCCGACACCCCAGCCCACGCTATAGACGACATGCACCACCGACGCCGGCAAGGCCACCCGGCCGGCGAGCAGCTTGCGCGCGTCCACGCTGAAATCCGCGGTCGGCGCGGCCGGCCCCACATCCACCTGGCGCAGTTGCGCCAGCGCCTGCGTCGGCGTCAAGACCGTCGTGGCTCCCCGGTACAGTATCCACGAGAAGGAATCGGCCATCAGATCGGCCAACCCAACGTAATCGCGGGCGCTCAACGCATCGGCAAGCCGCGTCAAGAGCGGATCGAGGCCCAGGCCCTGGACGATCACCGGCACCGAGCTGAGGTGCTCGATGGCGCCGTCGCGCGGGCTGATGCTCCACACCTGGATGCGACCCGGCTGGGTATCGGCCGGCACGGTGAACGTCACCGACGTGGTGAACGCGCCCTGCCGGCCGTACTCGCCCACGATCGAGCCGTACGCCCGGCCGATCTCGCCCGCGCTGCCATCCAGGACGGCCACGACGATGCTCTGCTCGAAGCCCGCGGCCAAACCCGTCACCGTCACCGGATTCGTGATCGTCACATCGCGCGTCGGGCTGAAGATCACGATCTCCTCGCAGCGGCAGGGGGTCGGCGTGGGAACCGGGCCGCCCGGCACCGGAATGAGGAGCCGTTGGCCCACGTAGATCAGATCGGGATTGCGGAGGCGGTTGGCCTGGACGATGGCGCGCGAGCTGACGCCGTACCGCCAGGCCAGATTGCCGACCGTATCGCCCCGCCGCACGATATGGATGATCCCTTCCTGGGCCGATGCCGTTGCGGCCAGGAGCAGGCCGGCCGCCAGCAAGAACGCCACCATCAGGCAAAGCACAAGACGCTGCCGCATGATCACCCCTCCCCTCCTGTCGCCGCCATGTGCGGCGAGAGCGATCTCGCCTTCCAGCTTCTACATCCGATACATCTCCGGCCGCCGATCGGCGAAGAGATCGTTGCGCGTGCCGACCCGCTTGCTGTCGGCCTGGGTCGGATCAATGGCGCAGGTCGCCACGGCTTCGGCCGCCACAGGCGCCTGGAGCAGGCGCTGTCCGCGCGGATCGAGGACCTGCGAGGCGCCGGTAAAGGTCAGGCGCTGCTCGCCCAGCGTTTCCGTGCCGAAGCGATTGGTCGTGATCGAGAACACCGCGTTCTCCAGGCTGCGCGTCACCATGGCGGTCTGACACCAGGGCAACACCAGGTTGGCCGGGTGCGCGATGATCTGCGCGCCCATCAGCGCCAACGTGCGGGCCGATTCGGGAAAGAACCAGTCGAAGCAGATCATCATGCCGATGCGCACCCCGCGATGAGTGAAGACCCGAAATCCCGTATCGCCGGGCCGGAAGAGATCCTGCTCATCTTGAAAGAGATGCGTCTTGCGATAGACCTGGATCACCCCCGATGCGTCCACCGCGGCGGCCGAATTGTACAATCCGTCGGCCGCGCGCTCGGCAAAGCCCGCCACCACCACGCCGGCGATCCGGCCGGCCACGCGGCGCAGCGCCGACAGGAACGGCCCCGACCCGTCCCCCTCCTCCGCGTACGGCCGCAATTCCGCCGGGCTGGCGAACAGATAGCCGGAATTGGCCAGCTCGGGCAAGACCAGCAGGTCGGCATGGATGCCGGCCGTCAATCGCTCGATCGCGGCGATGTTGGCCGCCACATCGTAGCGGACCGGACAGAACTGGAGAAACCCCACCTGGTACATCGCGCCTCCCCTCACACCCGGCGCCACTCCACGCGCCGCGTCGCATCATCGTACAGCGCATAGCACGCGCCGTTGCCGTCGTGGGGCATGCCCACGCTCCCAACCCCTACCAGACACCGATCCAACGCGCTTTCGATGGCGAAGGTCGGTCCCGTCAGCCGCGCGGGCGCCGCGCCGGGCCGCCACAACCACGCCTCCTGGACATGGGTATGGCCGTGGAAAAAGACGGCCGCGGCGCCGGCGTCCAGTTCGGCCAGGGCGGCCCAACGCGCCTCCTCGGAATGTTGTAACGAAGGGAAAAGCATCGGCCAGCGCAACTCTTGCCGGCGCATGTAATCCACCACGCCGGCGATCTCCAATCCCTGCGGCCAGACGGGGCTGGCGTGCGCGGCCCAAAGCTCGGGTATGCGCAGTTGAGCCGGCCAGCGCGCCACCCACTGCCGATAGGGACTGGCCATCCCGCGCAAGCCCGAAGCCTCCCAGTTGCCGAAGACGCACAGCGCGCCGACGTCGGCCAATATATCGAGCGCGACCATGCTGCCCACGTCGCCGAGGGAGAGATAGCGCGTGGCGCCCTGCCGCTGCGCATCGCGCAACACACGGTCCAGCCGGTCGGGGCGGCCGTGGATGTCGGAAAAGATGGCCCATAGCATGATGCAGGTTCCGGTTTCGGGTTTCGAGATACTGAAGTATAAGGGTACTCGTTCCGGGCCAACCTGTCAAACTTCGCTTTCGGCGGCTCGGCGGCCCAAGTCGCGGCCGCCGACAACCGGCCCGCCGCCAGCCCGCTTCAGCGGGCGCCGTTCGAGTAGCACGGGCACTTCATGCCCGTGCGGAACGCAGCCGCCGATAGTCGCCGGGCGATCTCACGCCGGGAAGGCAAGCGGCGGTTGATAGGGGGGACGTTTGCCGGCCAGGGTGATATAGGCGGCCGCGCGGTCGGCGCGCGCGCCGAGCTTGCGCAGATCGCCCAGATCGCGCAACGCGGCCTGGCGACGAGCGCGCACGATCGCCTGCGCCGACGCCGGGCCGATGCCCGGCACGCGCAGCAAGACGGCCAGCGGCGCCGAGTTGACCTCGACCGGAAAGAACTCCGGGTGCGCCTGCGCCCAGGCGGCCTTCGGATCAACCTCCTGGCTCAACCGGCCGGCGGCGTCGAACGGCAGCTCTTCGACGCTGAAGTGATAGTAGCGGAGCAACCAATCGGCCTGATAGAGGCGAAACTCGCGGGTGGGATGGGTGGGCGCAACGTGCTCCAGCGGCGTATCCTGCACTGGGCTGAACGCGCTGTAATACGCGCGCGCCAGCCCCACCTGGCGATAGAGCATCTGCGCGGTCGCCAGCAGCTCCCGGTCGCTCTCGCCGGCCGGGCCGACGACGAATTGGGTGGACATGCCCAGGCGGACGCGGCCCCACCCTGCGCCCCCCAATCCCGTTCCCGGCCGGGGAACAGGGGCGAGGGCCTCTCCCCTCCGCTCTAGAGGGGGACCGGGGACGAGATCGCGCCGGATCAGCTCGGCCGCGGTGCGCAGCGGACCGATCAGCTCCTCCAGCCGCTTCTGCGGCGCGAGCCGCGCCAGCCGCTCCGCGGTCGGCCCCTCCAGGTTGGCCGAGACCCGATCGGCCAGCTCGACCGCGCGGGCGATATGGCCGGCCTCGGCGCCGGGCAACAGCTTCAGGTGGATGTAGCCGCGAAAGCCGTACTTCAGCCGCACCAGCTCGACCGTCGCGAGCATCTCGTCCATCGTGCGCACGGTGTCCATCACGCCGGAGCTGAGGAAGAGGCCCTCCACCACGCCCGCGCGATACATCAGGTCAAAGCTGCGGGCCAGCTCATCCGGCGTCAGGTGCGCGCGACGCACATCGCGGCCGGCGCGAAACGCGCAGTAGTAGCAGTTGTTCTGACACGCGCTGGTTTGCAGGACTTTCAGGATCGGCTTGCGCTCGCCCCACGGCGTGGTGACGTGCGAGATGCAGGGGAACAGATCGCGGCCGGCCGGCGCCGCGTCGGCCGCAGCCGCGAAGAGGCCACGGCCCTCGACCACGACATCGGGGCCCAGGGCCGTGTAATCATCATAACGAGCCGCCTGGCCCAACAGATCAAGCTTTTCGCGCGTGTCCATGGTCGCCTCCTGGACGAGACGACCTCACTCAACCCGGCCAGAGCTGCGTGCCGCCGTCTACGCGCAGCACCTGGCCCGAGATGTAGGACGCGTCTTCGCTCACCAGGAACGCCACCGCGCGGGCGACCTCGATGGGCCGGCCGTAACGAACGAGGGTGCCCTCGGCGACCTTGAGCTGCGGATCGGTCGGCCGACTGGCCTCGAAGCGGGCCGTCAGCGTGTCGCCGGGCGCCACCGCGTTCACGTGCACGTTGTACGGCCGCAACAGATCGGCCAGACAACGCGTGTACTCGTGCACCGCGGCCTTGGCCGTGCGATAGATCGCCGAGTAGGCGCCGCCCGCCAGCCCCGCGATGCTGCCGATGTTGACGATCCATCCTTCGCACCGCGCCATCATCTCGGGCGCCACCGCGCGGCATACCAGGATGCAGGTCATCAGGTTGCGATCCAGCACCGCGCGCAGGTCCTGGAGCGAGATGTGCACCGCGTCGTTGCCCTCCGGCTTGCCCGCGTTGGGCGCGGTCACCCCCTGCGCGCCGATGTCGCCGCCGGCGCAGTTCACCAGGATATCTATCTGGCCGAAGCGCGCCCGGATCTCGGCCACGTTGCGCGCCACGGTTTCCTCGTCCGCCAGGTTGCCGTGCACCGCCATCACCTCCACGCCGTGCGCCCGCGCGATGGCATCGGCCACGGCCTGCAGGGATTCCGCCTCGCCGAGCGCCCGCGCCGAGGTGGGGCTGGTGCCGTGCACGGCCACACGCGCGCCCAGGCTCGCCAGGTGATCGGCGATCACCCGGCCGATGCCGCGCGAAGAACCGGTCACCCATGCGTTCTTGCCATCCAGTCTTGACGTCATTGCGTTCCTCCGCTGTTCATTGCATGTGAATGCGGCCGCGCTCAAGCGGCCACGCGGCCCCGCCGCGACAGACGCCACATCAACAGCGCGCTCAGGCCCGACAGCGCTGCGCCGCACAAAAACACCGGCCGATAGCCCGCAGCAGTCACGATCTGGCCGCCGCCGAAGCTCATCAGCGTAAAGCCGGTGCTCATGCCGAGCCAGCCCGCGCCGGCCACCAGCGAACGATGCGCGGGATGGGACAGCTCCATCTGCAACACCTGATACGCGGGCGTCCATACGGCCGTCAGCGCCAGGACGCCGATCGCGCCCAGGCCGGCGGCCGGCCACGCGGGGAAACTGCTCATCACCAGCAGGCTGAGGGTGATGCCCACCGAAGCGAACATCATGCCGAAGCCGTTGCCGCGCCGCGCCACCAGCCGCGGCCCGTTCAACGATCCGACCACCGCCAGGAACGTGCCGATGCTCGTGATCAGGCCGATCAGCGCGGCGGGGAGGAGAAAGACCTGGTCGAGGTACGCCTGATAGAACGCCCGCACACTGGCCACGGCCGCGTGGTTCAACAACGCGGCCAGGAAGAGCGGCGCCAACGGCCGCAAAGGGGCCAATGAAAACGCGGTCGTCGTCGGCCGCGGCGCCTCGGGCACCGGCGCCAGCCGCCAAAGAGGCGCCAACCCCACCAGCGCGATCGCCGCGGCCACGATCAATCCATAACGATAAGGCGCCGGACCGGCCAGATCGAGCCCCCACAGGCCGGCGAACAGGCCCGGCAACAACCCGCCGATCACGGCGCCCAGCAACATGCCCGATCCCGCGCTGGCCTCCTTCAGGCTATAGACGTGCTTGCGGTTCTCCGGCACGCTGAACGCCATCAGCGCCGGCACCAGGTTCACCATGAACACCGACCAGCCGGCCGAGCTGATCACCTGCACCAGGATCGGCCAGAGCGGCCGGAGCGCGAGCGGCACGAACTCGGTGAGGGGCAACACGGCCATGCTCACCACGATGAAGCCGACGCCGCCGAGCATCGCCCGGCGCGGGCCGACGCGGCCGCCCAACACGCCCGCGAACAGGGTGCACAGCGCAAAGCTGAGCGATCCCGCGGCAAAGAGGCTTCCCACATAGCCCGCATCGTAGCCCAGGCGCAAGACGAAGAGCACCTTGAGCAGGCCCATCATGCTCAGATATGCGGCGTTGAGCAGGGCCGTTGCCAGACACAAGAGCCAGATCTCCCGGCCGATGGCCGCAAAAGCCCCGGCCGACAGGCGCGCGCGAAACTGCGTCACCGCAGACGATCCCCCCTCCTCCGTTCAGTTGATGCTCACCCGCGAGCCGGTCGGCGTCTTCACCACGTCAATACGGGCCGGAAACTGATCCTTCAGCTCCTCCAGATGGGTGACGACGAGAATGCGGGCGAAATCATCTTGAATGGAGCTGATGGCATCCACCACCAGATCGCGGCCCCGGGCATCCTGCGAGCCGAACCCCTCGTCTATCACCAGCGTCTGAAGCTGGGCGCCGGCGCGGCGCGCCAGCAGCTTGCTGATGGCGATGCGCAGCGCCAGGTTCGCGCGAAAGCTCTCGCCGCCCGAGTACATCTCGTACGGCCGCGGGCCCAGCTCGTCCGCAATGATGATGTCCAGCGTCTCGACCACCCCACCGGTCACCTTCTCGCGCTGGGTCTCCAGCCGCAGGCTCATGCGGCCATCGGTCATCCGGCCGAGCAGCACATTGGCCTCCGCTTCCACCTCCGGGATGGCGCTCTCGATGATCATCGCCTGAAGGCCCTTCTTGCCGAACGCCTCGCGCAACTGATTGTAGATGCCGATCTCCGTGTTGAGCCGCTCCTGCTCGACGGCCAGGACCTGTCGGCGCTCGGCCAGGGCGTCGAGCGCGGCGAGCTGTTGCATGGCCGCGCCTTCGGCCAGGCGGGCGCGGCGTTCGGCCGCGGCCGCGGCCTCGACGTCCGCGTCGGCGCGGGCCAGAGCGGCCTGAAGCTGGGGCAGTTCGGCCACGGCCGCCGCCAACCGCTCGGCCTCGGCGCGATCGGCGGCCAGGTCGGCCGCGCGATGGGCCAGTTGCGCGGCCAGGTCGGCCACCCGCGCGCGGGCTTCGGCCTCGGCGTCCAACGCGGGAAGAAGCTGGCGCTGATAGCGGGCATCGAAGGGCGCCAGTCGCTCCACCTGGCGCCGCGCCGCCTCGTGCGCGGCCGCATCGTAGCCGATCTCGGCCTGCTGCGCGAGCAACTGCGCCAGCGCAACGCGCTCATCCGCGGCGTAGTCTTCGGCCGCCAGCCGGGCCGCCAGGCCGGCGATCTGTTCGGCCACGCGCTGCTGTTCGGCCGCGGCCGCTTCCCCTTCGGCCACGGCCGCCTCGGCCTGCGCGAGCTGGCGCTGGCGCGCGTCCCGGCCGCGCAAGCGCCGGGCCAGGTCGGCATCTTCGGCTTCGATCTCGCCCTGGCGTCGGGTCAGCTCGTTCAGCCGATCGCGGTTGGCGCGATATTTGTCCGCCAGCGCGCCGCGCTGGGCATCGAGCTCGGCCCACAGCCGCTCCCGATGCCCGGCCGTCAGGCTCTGGCCGCACAGCGGACAGGCCGCGGCTTCCGTCCCGGCGATCATCGCCAGCTTATCCTTGACCGATTGTCCCTCGGCCTTCAGGCGATCGTTCTCGGCCTTCAGGTTGGCCATCTCCTCCACCACCTGGCGCAATTCGGCGGCCAGGGCGTCGCGGCGGGCCTGCAGCTCGTCGAACTCGCGCAGCGCCACCCGCGCCTGGTTGACGATGATCTCCTGCTCGCGGCCGATGGCGACCTTGCGGTCCAGCTCCGCGTGGCGGTCGGCCAGGCGCCGCCGTTCGGCCTCGAGCGCCAGTTGGGCCTCGCGGATCGCCGACCGCACGCGCTGGATCTCCTCCTGCAATTGCGTGTGGCGCAAGAGCCGGTCGTTCCAGGCCGCCTCGTCGGCGCGGGCCTGTTGCAGCGCGGCCCAGCCGGCCTCGATCTCGCCCCGTTGCGCCAGCAGCGCCTCGATCTGCGCGAGCCGGCCCTGCGCGGCCGCGAGCTGCTTCTCCAGGGCCCGACGCTCTTCCTCCCCGCGCTCCAGCCGACGACGCAGAGCAGCCAGTTGATCGGCCTGGCCGCGCAACCCTTCGACCTGAAGCCGCCAGCGCGCCTGTTCGGCTTCGGCCTGGCGCAGCTTTTCGGTGGCGGCCAACGCGGCCGCGCGCGCCGCGCTGAGCTGGCGGACGTACTCGTCGCGGCGGGCCAGCTCGCGCTCGATGGCCGCGACCTCCCCTTCGATCACGCCCACGCGCTCGCGCCGCGCCTGCGCTTCTTCCTTCGCCCGCTGTTCGTACAGGTCGTAACGGCCCAGGCCGAGGATCTCGGCCAGGATCTGCTTGCGCTCGGCCGGCGTCTTGACGGTGAAGGAATCGGCGCGGCCTTGCAGCAGGAAAGCCGAGTTGACGAAGGTCTCGTAGTCGAGCCGCAAAGTACGGGTGATCAGCGCCTGGCGCTCGAGCAGGCCGCCCTCGTCGAGCAGTTGCCAGTCGCCATCGCTCCTCTGTTCCTGATCGCCGCGGGTGGCGGCCGGCGATCCGTTCCAGATGTAGAAATGCAGATCGCTCTGGCCGCGGCCCCGCTTGCTGCGCTGTCGCCAGACGCGATAGCGCTGTCCCCCCAGGCCGAACTCGAACTCCACCCACATCTCGCTCTCGCCGAGGGTGATCAGCTCATCGTCGCGGCGGGCGCGCGCCTTGCCCCACAGCGCCCAGGTGATGGCATCGAGCAACGTGGACTTGCCGTGGCCGTTGTCGCCCGTCAGGCATGCCAGGTGGATGCCCGCAAAATCGAGGCTCTGCTCCTCGCGATAACACATAAAGTTACGCAGGCGAAGCTTAAGGGGAATCATCAGAACCCCTGCAACTGGCTCAAATCCGCGATCCCGTCCGGGATGGCCGCGATGCGCTGCACCAGCGCCAGCCGCGCCTGTCGCACGGCCGGATCGTCGGCCATCACCAGCACATCGGTGAAGAAGCGATTGATGGGGTCGCGCAGCTCGCCCAGGATGCGCCCCAGGTTGGCCACAGAACGGTCGGCCTGCCATTGCCGGTCGGCCGCCAGCCAGGCTTCATATAAGGCCCGCGTGGCCGGCTCGGTGTAGCGCTCCGGCGCCAGCGGATAGACCTCGGCGATCGGCCGGACGATGCGCTTGCAGCGCGCATAGGCGATGAGCACCTCGGCCCACCCGGCCGATTGGACCAGCGCGGCCAGCTCGCGCGCGGTGATGGCCGCCCGATACGGGTCGTGCGCCTGCTCGGCGAGCACCGCGGCCACCACATCGTGCGGCAGGCCCGGCTCGCGTCCCGCGCCGCGAGATTCCGCTTCGCTCCGCAGCCAGACGTAGAGCCGGTCGCGGATGAAGGCCAGAACGTCGGCCAGGACAGCGTCGCCCACGGGCACGGGCATCTGATCGGCGACCACCTTGAGGGCCGGCCGCAGGTCGAACGGCTGCGCGCAACCGACCAGCGCGGCCACCAGGCCCAACGCCTCGCGGCGCAGGCCGAACGGATCGGCCGTCGAAGTGGGCGCCAGGCCGACGGCAAACAGGCCCACCAACGAATCGAGCCGGTTGGCGATCCCCAGGAGCAGCCCCGGCCGCGAGGTCGGCAACGCGTCGCCCTGGAAGCGCGGCAGGTAGTGCTCGAAGATGGCATTCGCCACGGCCTCCGGTTCGCCGGAGAGGCGGGCATATTCGCGGCCCATGATGCCCTGGAGCGACGTCAGCTCGATCACCATCTGCGTCACCAGGTCGCTCTTGCAGAGCGCCGCGGCCCGTTGCGCCACCGCCCGCCCGGCCGCGTCCAGGCCGAGCTGATCGGCCAGGGCCGGCACGACCGCTTCCAGCCGGTGCACCTTGTCCAGCATCGAGCCGAGCTTCTCCTGGAAGGTGAGGGTGCTCAGCCGCGGGGTGAAGCTCTCCAGCGGCCGCGCGGTGTCGGCCCGGAAGAAATAAGCGGCGTCGGCATAGCGCGCCCGAAGCACCCCCTCGTTGCCCGCGATCACCACATCGCCGAACTCGGCCGGGCCGTTGCGGACGGTGATGAAATAGGGAAGCAGATGGGTTGATGAGTTGGTAGATTGGTGAGTTGGTAAATGAGTAGATTGGTTTCTGGATCTACCTGCTTCCCCCTCTACCAATCTACCCCCTTCCCAATCTACCAATCTACCAACGACCGGAAAATAACGCTGATGTTTCTTCATCACCGTGATGAGCACCTCTTTGGGCAGGTGCAGGTATTCCTCGGCGAAGCGGCCGCGCAGGGCGGTGGGCTGCTCCACCAGATCGGTCACCTCGTCGAGGAGCCCGGGATCATCGGGGACGACGCCGCCCACTTCGGCCGCCAGCGCGGCCACCTGGTCGGCGATGGCCGCGCGGCGGGCCGCGCGATCCACCATCACCTGGTGCTCTGCCATCAGCGGCAGATAGGCGTCGGCGTGGGCCACCTCCAGCTCGGGCGAGCCCGCGGCGCGCGGGCCGCGGGTGGTGCGGCCGGCCACGAGCCCGGCATACCGGAACGGAACCACCGCATCGCCGTAGAGGGAAACCAGCCAGCGGATCGGCCGGGGAAAAGCGACGATGGCCGTGTCTCCCGCGGCGCGAGACGCCGTCGGCCAGCGCATCGTCTTGCCGAACTTGAGGCCGGCGATCAGGCCGGGCAACGCCTCGGGCAACACCTCGGCCGTCGGCCGGCCGGGCTTCCGCACCACCGCGTACACATATTTCGGCTGGGACCGCTCTCCCGACCGCGCCCCCTCTTCGCGCACCTCGAGCGCTTCCACGGGCACGCCGTACTTGCGCGCAAAGCCGATCGCGGCCTGGGTCGGCGAGCCGTCGGCGTTGAAGGCGCGCTCGGCCGGCGGCCCCTTGACCAGCGTCTCCTCATCCGCCTGCTGCGGGGCCAGGCCGTGCACCATCACCACCAGCCGCCGCGGGGTGCCGGTGACGTAGACCGCCTCGTGCGCCAAGCGCAGCTCGGCCAACAGCTTCGGCGCCGCGGCCTTCAGTTGCTCGATGGCCGTCTGAACGTCGGCCGCCGGCAGCTCTTCCGTGCCGATCTCGAGCAGATAGGTGGCGGGGTGAGCGGCCGACACGGCGCCGTGTCGGCCGGCCGACGCGGTGGCCGCTTCGGCGAGAGGCGCCCTCTCGGCCGCCAGCCACGGATAGCCGGCGCGTTCCCGCTGCTCCACATAGGCCACCGACACCTGCCGCGCCAGGTCGCGCATGCGGGCGAAGAACGCAGCGCGCTCGGTCACGCCGATCGCGCCGCGCGCGTCCAGCAGGTTGAAGGTATGCGAGCAGCGCAACACGTAATCGTGGGCCGGGATCACCAGCTTGTGCGCCAGACAGCTCTTCGCCTCGGCCTCGAACAGATCGTACATCTGCTTGAGCCGGGCCACATCCGCCACCTCGAAATCGTATTTGCAATGCTCGATCTCGGCGCTCTTCAGGATATCACCGTAGGTCCGGCTGCCGTCCCAGTTGATCTGCCAGACCTCTTGCACGCCCTGCAAATACATCACGATGCGTTCCAGGCCGTAGGTGTACTCGATGGGCACCGGCTCCAGGGGGAAGCCGCCGGCCTGCTGGAAATAGGTGTACTGGGTGATCTCCAGCCCGTCGAGCCACACCTCCCAGCCCAGGCCCCAGGCGCCGAGCGCGGGCGACTCCCAGTTGTCCTCGACGAAGCGGATGTCGTGCTGCTTCCGGTCGATGCCGATGGCCTCCAGGCTGCGCAGGTAGAGCTCCTGGGCATCGGGGGGGGCCGGCTTCAGAATGACCTGAAACTGCGTATGCATCTGCATCCGGTTGGGATTCTCGGCATAGCGGCCATCGTCGGGCCGATAGCTCGGCTCCACATAGGCCACGTTCCACGGCTCGGGGCCCAACACGCGCAACACGGTGGCCGGGTTGCCCGTCCCCGCGCCGACCTTCTCGCTGTACGGCTGCCAGATCAGACAGCCGTGTTCGGCCCAGTACGCCTGGAGCCGCATGATCACATCTTGAAAAGATAAGGATCGAGAAGCCATGAGCACAATTATCCCTCGTTTGTCATCTGTACCAATATCTCGGCCTGTCGCTCGTGATAGCGCGCCAGCTCGGCGTTGGCCTTCGCCAGGTCGGCGTGCCGGCCATCCGCCTTGGCCTGTCCGCGCGCCAGCGCGGCCTCCACGTCAATGCCGGTCTGATAGGCCAGCTTGAAGAGGAAGACGAATACATCGGAGAGCTCTTCCTCCAGGTCGGCGCGCAACTGCGCGGAGCTGGCCGCCTCCTTGTATCCTTCCCATTGTAACACAAGGCGGGCCACCTCGCCCAGTTCTTCCAGCGCATGGATCAGCGTATGCGCCACGGCCACGCGGTCCCATCCGCGCGCCCGATCCCAGGCTTCCAGCCATTGTTGATATTCGCGAATTTGCATGGTCGGTAGATCGGTAGATTGGTAGATTGGCGAGCTTTTCGCCGATTGGCTCGATTCATGCGCCGGTCGGCGCACAACGCGTGATGAAAATGATGGCACGTGACGGCCATTTTCAGCTTAGCGCGCGGCGCAGGCGCTCCAGAAACGCCGCGGAGCGCAGCGTGCGCTCCAGGTGATAGACGATATAGCGCGCCAGCACTGCTTCGAGCTGGCCGCTGATCTGTGGGCTGAGCCGGAGCTGGGCCACCTGCGCCCAGTCGCGCGTCTGCAGATAGCGCAAGACCTTGAGGAGATTGACCGACAGGGCGATGGTGTCGGCCAGATGCGCGCCGTGCCTGGGGCAAAGCGCGCCGCCGCGCTCGATGCTGAGGAAATTCACCTCGGGCCGGAGCAACGCGTTGCACTCCACGCACCGGAACAGTTGCGGCTGATAGCCGACCAGGCCCAAGAGATGCAACTCGAAATAGCGCACGCAGAGGGCCGGGTCCTCCGCGCGATCGAGGCGCGCCAGCGTCTCGGCCACGAGATCGAAGAGCAGCTCGTGCGGATCCTCCTCCTGGGTGAATGCATCCGTCAGCTCGGCCACGTAGTACGCCCAGGCGCTGCGCCAGAGGTCCTCGCGCAGCGGCCGATGCGCCTCCACCGTTTCGGCCTGCGTCACCAGATGCCAGGTGCGGCCCTTCGCCACCAACAGATCCACCAGCGTGAACGGCTCGATGTGGCCGGCCTTGCGGCTGGCCGGCCGGCGCACCCCCTTCGCCAACAAGGTCAGCTTGCCCCGATCGCGCGTCAACACCGTCAACAGGCGATCCGCCTCGCCCTGATCGCGGCGCTTCAGCACAATCGCCGAAACGCGATAGAGCCGTTGACGGCGCTCCGCTTCCGAATCCATCGCCATCGCCCTATCCCGGCAACTGGTCCGCCGCGAACGCGGCCGGCAAAAGCTCGGCCAGGGAGTACGTGCGCTGATGGCCGGCCTCGTCCACCAGGACGACCGTCATCTGCGGATTGAATTCGGCGAGCACCTGTCGGCAGGCGCCGCACGGCGTCACGCCGTTTTCCGTCGCCACCAGGATGGCCACGAAATCGCGCGCGCCGCTTGCCACGGCGTGCGCCACCGCATTGCGCTCCGCGCACACCGTCAGGCCATAGGACGCGTTCTCCACATTGCAACCGGCATAGATCGTCCCATCGCCGGCCAGGAGCGCCGCGCCCACGCGAAAGCGCGAATAGGGCGCATAGGCATGTTGCCGGGCGGCCATGGCCGCGGCCATCAGCGCGGCCAGCTCAGGCGCGCGCAAGGCCCGGCTGTCCCTCTGATCGGCCGGCGGCTTCGCCGGGCCGCCCCTCCGGCCGTTCGCTGTGTTGCTCATCCGTCGCTTCACCTTCGCTTGCGAAGGCCGGCTCGGCCGGCCGCCGCGTCGCCCGCACCTGCTTGATGCGCCGGCCGGCCACCGACAGCACCTCGAAGACCACATCGCCGAACTCCACGCGATCGCCCACGGCCGGCACCCGACCCAACTGGCTGTAAATGAAGCCGCCGAGGGTGTCGCCCCCTTCCTCCGGCAGCTCGATGCTCAAGTACTCATACACTTCATCCAGCGGCGCCCGCGCATCGAACAGATACTCGCCCTCGCGCACCGCCTCGACGGTCGGCTGCTCGGCATCGTATTCGTCCTGGATCTCGCCGACGATCTCCTCGAGCAAGTCCTCGATCGTCACAATGCCGGCCGTGCCGCCGTATTCATCCACCACCACCGCCATGTGCACATGGCGCTGTTGCAACTCCTGCAACAGCTCGTCCACCTTCTTCGATTCCGGGATGAAGTAGGCATTGCGCAAGATGCGGTCGAGCGGCACGTCGGTGCGGCCATCGCGCAGATAACGCAACAGGTCCTTGGCGTACAGAATGCCGATGATATTGTCAATCGAACCTTTATAGACGGGGATGCGGGAATGGCCGTTCTTGAGGATCACATCCAGGGCCTCTAACATCGGCGCATCCACCGGCACGGCCGCCACGTCAATGCGCGGCACCATCACCTCGCGCACCAGCTTGTCGCTGAAGGCGAAGATCGAAGCGATCAGCTCCTTCTCGTCTTCTTCGATCGCAGTTCCCTGTTCAGAGGCGTGGATCAGGAAGCGCAAGCCTTCTTCGGTGAGGAAGAGGCTCTCGGCCGTGGCGCTCGGCGGGGTCACGGCCCGGCCGATGCTCTCCAGCACGGCCGTGATGGGCCGCAAGGCAAGCATCAGCAGGCGCACAAGGGGGGCCAGTCGCAGGAGCGCGCCGGGCGGTCGGCCGAGCGCCCAGGCGCGCGCCAGGATCTGCACCAGCAATAAGATCGCTGCCGCGCCGGCCGCGGCCCAGGCCGCGCCGCGCGCCGGATCGTAGCGCAATGCCAGCAAGATCGCGTCTGCAAACACCATCGCCGAAGCGAGCATGCGGGCCACCAGAAACGTGGCCAACAGGCGTTCCGGCGTGGCCCGCAGCGCCTCGGCAACGGCCGCGTTTCCGCTGCCCGCTTCGGGCCGCTCGCGCGCCAGGCCCCGCTGCGCCGTCGCCAGGCCGACCTCGGCCGCGGCAACCAGGCCCGCAATGCCCATGCCAAGCGCCAGCAACCCGGCCCATGCCCAACTATAGGGATCCATCCTTCCTTATTCCTCGCTTCCAGACGGCCGGCGGCCGCGGCTCCCGCTCAGATGCTCGAACGGCCCCACCTGCGCGGCATCGGGCACCTCGGCCCCTTCGATCACCGCCATCGTCACGCGGCAGTTGTCGCCGATCCGGCTGTCGGCGATCACCGCATGCGGGCCGATCCGGCAGCCGGCGCCGATGCGGGTGTGGCCCTGGAGGCAAACGCCGGGCAACAGCACCGTATCGCGGCCGATCTCGACGGTCGGCTCGATGTAGGTCGCGGTGGGATCGAGCATGGTCACGCCGGCCTCCATCCAGCGGCGGTTGATGCGCTCGCGCAACACCTGTTCGGCCTCCGCCAGGTGCACGCGGTTGTTGATGCCGATCAGCTCGCGCTCGTCGGTCGTCTGAACCGCTACAACTTTCCGGCCCTGGCGCACCGCCAGCGCGACCGTATCGGTCAGGTAGTATTCTCCTTTGGGGCTGAGCGGGATCCTGGGCAGGTTCTCCCAGAGCCACGCGGCATCGAAGCAATACACGCCGGCATTCAGCTCGCGGATCTGGAGCTGTTCGGGGGTGCAACTGGCCTCTTCGACGACCCCCACGGGTTGGCCGGCCGCGTCGCGCACCACACGGCCGAACCCGCGCGGATCGCGGGCGATCACCGTCAGGAAGCTCATGATGGCCCCGCTTTCGGCGTAGCCGGCGACGATGCGGCGCAAGGTGGCCTCGGTCAAGAGGGGCATGTCCGCGTAGGAGACCAACACGGCGTCGGCCTGGCCCAGCAGCAGATCGCGGGCCTGCAACACCGCGTGGGCCGTGCCGAGCTGTTGCGCCTGGAGCACGTAGCGCGCTCGATCGCCCAGGGTCTGGCGCACCAGCTCGCTGCCGTGGCCCACCACGAGCACCGGAGGCGAGCCGGTCACGGCGGTGGCCGTCTCGACGGCATACTCCACCAGGGGCCGGCCGGCCAACGGGTGGAGGACTTTCGGCAACGCGGATTTCATGCGGGTACCCTGGCCGGCGGCCAGGATCACGGCTGTCAAACGCATAAGGACCTCATGGCCATAAGATGAATGCGGCCCGCTGGCCGCCTTCGTCCCTTTCACTATAGCACGATTGGAGCTTAAAAGCCAAAGCCGCGATGTCTACCTGCAGGCATCGCGGCTGAAAAAGGCCAACAAAAAAAGCTCCGTTGGCAATGACCTACTCTCGCAGAGGCTTGCGCCCCAACTACCATCGGCGCTGGCGGGCTTAACTTCCGGGTTCGGGATGGGACCGGGTGTACCCCCGCCGCTAACGTCACCAACAGAGCTTTTTTCACAAAGTCAAATCACCAGAGCTTGGGTGACACCCTGACAACTGAGCGGAATAGACT
>DAOTZV010000014.1:0-10095 GCA_034434235.1 Anaerolineae bacterium | reverse complement strand
TCCGCCGGAGGCTGAAGCTATTGCCGGAATAATTCGTTAATCTGCAAAACGGGGCTGGATCGACGCCATGGTCGTGCGGCCGTCGGCGATGAGACACCTGGCCCATGAGCCGCAACCGGGCTCACTGCGCCTCAGCCCCCGCCGGGTCCATATTTGGCATGGCTGAACACAGGAATCACATTTGACAGGTCGCAATCATTATGATATAGTTTTGAAAGTGCTTTCATGTAAGCAGTTCTCTCCCTTCTCATAGTGGAGCGCGACCGTGGAGCAGGCGCAACGAGCGACCGTTTACGATGTCGCAGCCAGGGCGGGGGTAAGCATCGCCACCGTCTCGCGCGTGTTGAACACGCCCGAGAAGGTCATCCCCGCAACGCGTAACCGCGTCCTGGCGGCGATAGACGAGCTGGGCTTCGTGCCCAAGGCCGAAGCGGTGGCTCGTTCGCGACGCAACCACGGCCGCATCGGCGTCCTGGCGCCCTTCCTCACCTACCCTTCCTTCGTTCAACGCCTGCGCGGAGTCACCACCGCGCTGTCCGATTCGCCCTACGAGCTGATCATCTACTACGTGGACTCGCTGGCGCGCTTCGAGGCCCACATCGCCAGCCTCACCGTGACGCGGCGCCTGGACGGGCTGATCCTGATGGGATTGCGCCTGGAAGATGACGCCGCACAACGGCTGCGCAACGCCGGCATCGAGACCGTGCCGATCGAATACGCGTATGAAGGCTTCAGCAGCGTCGAGATAGACGACCGGGCCGGCGGCCGCATGGCCGCCCAATACCTGATCGCCCGCGGCCATCGCCGGCTCGGCTTCGTCGGCGACGCCGACCTCCCCGATTACACCATCTTCAACAGCGAACGCCGGTTGCAGGGCTATCGCAAGGCCATCGCAGAAGCCGGCCTGGCCTTGCCCGACGAATACATCGGCCTGGCCGCTCATGGCCTGGAGACGGCCCGCCAGCAGGCCCATCGCCTGTTGAGCCTCCCCGAGCCGCCGACCGCCGTGTTCTGTCACAGCGACACCCAGGCGATCGGCGTGTTGCGCGCGGCCCACGAACGGGGCGTGAAGGTGCCGGACGATCTCGCCATCGTCGGCTTCGACGATGTGGAGGTAGCGGAATACGTCGGCCTGACGACCATCCGCCAACCGTTGGAAGAGTCGGGCCGCGTGGCGGTAGAGCTGCTCCTGGCGCGCCTGGGCGATCGCTCGCGGCCGGCGCAGCGCGTGCAATTGCCCCTGACGTTGATCCGCCGGGACACAGCCTGAGAGGTGCAGCGATGCAGCTCTGTCATCTGCCGAAGGCTTTGCGGACGATGGCCGGCCTGGTCGTCCTGGCGGCGACTCTGCTCACGGCCTGTTCGGCCGACCGCGCCGCGCCGGCCCCGTCGGCCGGCCCCACCGTCGCGCCGGCGGTGCAACTCACCTACTGGGAGGAAGAGGCCGACGACGGCGACGTGGTGCTCGACGGCCTGGCGGCCGAGTTCATGCGCCAGAACCCGTCCATCAAGATCGAGCGGGTGCACCTGAGCTACGAAGAGCTGGTGGATCGGATCGAATCCGGCGCATCGGCCGATCTGGTGCGGTGCATCAGCGACTGCACGGCGGCCGTGGCCCGGTCGCCGCGCTTTCGGCCCGCGGCCGAGCTGTTCGACCGCGCCTTCCTGGCCGATTTTCTGCCCGGCGCGCTCGAAGCGGCCCGGTTCGACGGCGCGATCTGGGGCATCCCCGACCACTACGACGACTGTCTGGCGCTGATCTACAACCAGGCCCTGGTCGAAGCCCCGGCCGGCGACACCGATGCCTGGATCGCCCAGCTCAAGGCGTTGACCCGGGCTGCGGAGGACCGTTACGGCCTGGCCTACTTCCTGGAGGAACCGTACTGGTTGATCCCCTGGATCGGCGGGTTCGGCGGCTGGATCCTGGACGAAGCCGGCCGACCGACCCTCGACACGCCGGCCATGATCGCCGCGTTGCGGTTCGTCGGCCGGCTCCATGATGCCGAACGGGTGACGCCGCCCCAGGCCGACTACGACGTCGCGCTGGACTACTTCCGGCAAGGCCGGGCGGCCTATCTGATCGACGGGACGTGGAGCCTGGAGCGCCTGCGCGAGGCGAAGATTGCCTTCGGCGTCGCGGCGCTGCCGAAGGTGAGCGCCACCGGATTGATGCCTACCCCCGTGGCGACGGCTCACCACTGGTTCGCGGCGGCGACGGACGACGCCGATCGGCGGGCCGCCGCGCGTGCCTTTATCGAGTTCATGACATCGGCCCATGCACAGGGACGTTGGCTGGAGCGGGCGCAACGACTGCCCAGCCGACGGGCGGTGGCGGCCAGCCCCGCCATCGCGGCCGACCCGCTCCTGGCCGGGATGATGGCACAGCTTTCTGTCGCGCGCGGCCTGCCGGCCGCGCCGGCCATGCGGTGCATCTGGCCGGCGATGCGTTCGGGCCTGGCAGCGGCGATGGCCGGCCAGGCGTCGCCGGAGGCGGCGGCGCGTGCCATGCAAGGGGAAGTCGATCGTTGCATGGCCGAAAAAGCCGGCCGGTAGGAACGGAGGCCGCGATCCGGCCACAAGTTCGGAGCGAATCGTTTTCATGGTCAAGCGGAAATTTTCCGGTTTGACAAATGCAACGGGGTCTAGTAGAATGAGCGTCAGTCAGCCACAGGCGTTCTTTCATCTCTGCCAACCCGTCCAGAGGGTTATCCGGCTTCATGTGACGACCCTCGTGCGCCGATCGGGCGCAGCGCGGACGGTTGCCCCGCCTCGAGAATGCCTGGCGACCGACATCATTGCGAGCGGAATCAGATCAATGGCGATGCTGTTGCTCGGCGGCCCCGGCGCATCATGACGACCGGTCCGTTCCGATCTTGGAGGAGCAGGTGGATGGCCCCTGTGTTCGAAGTCCATGAAAGGAGGTGATGTCCCGCGCACGTTGCCCGTTCTGTTGTCCATCGGTCATCTGTTTTCAGCTATACAGCACCCAACAGGAGGAAAGTGTCCCATGCGTAAGCTACAAGTCCTATTGGCTCTATTCATCGTTTCGGCGATGATCCTGACGAGCTGCGGCGGCGCGGCGACCCCGGCGCCCAAGGCCGAGCCGACCAAGGCCCCGGCTGCGCCTGCCAAGGCCGAACCGACCAAGGCGCCCGAGCCCACCAAGCCCGCGGCCGCGCCGACGGCTGCCATCAAGGCCGCCGAGGCGACCCCCACCCCCGCGCCCACCGTGGCCGCGGCCAAGTACAAGGAAGCCCCGATGCTGGCCGAGCTGGTGAAGGCCGGCAAGCTGCCGCCCGTGGATCAGCGCGTGTCGGCCAATCCGCTGGTCACCAAGCCGGTGGAGAAGGTCGGCAAGTACGGCGGCACCCTGCACACCGCAAGCTGGTGGCCCGAGGTCGGCAACGTCCAGCTCTACTTCGCGGTGGATGCGCCGATCAAGTGGAAGGCCGACCTGACCGGCTACGAGCCGGCCCTGGCCGAAAGCTATAGCTGGTCGGACGACGGCAAGACCTTCACGCTGAAGCTGCGCAAGGGCGTGAAGTGGTCGGACGGCACGCCGTATACCTCGGCCGACTGGAAGTTCTGGTGGGAAGACCTGGTCAAGGCGCCCGATCAGAAGCTCTATTCCGCGCCGGGCTGGCTGCGCAAGTCGGATGGCAAGCCCATTGACATGGAATATCCGGATGACTACACCGTCGTCTGGAAGTCCGACAAGCCGCAGTGGATCAACCCCTACTACATGGCGCAGGGCTTCTGGGAGTTCGCCAAGAACATGATGAAGCCGGCGCACTTCCTCAAGAAATTCCATCCCAAGTACACGCCCACCGCCAAGTGGGAGGACATGGAGAAGAACGACAAGTGGTGGCTGACGAAGGGCTATCCGTGCCTCTTCGCCTGGTGCCTGGAGGAAGTGTCGTCCGATGGCGTCCGCTACAAGTTCGCCCGCAACCCCTACTTCTGGCGGGTGGACACCGAGGGCAACCAGCTGCCCTACATTGACTACATTGACGTCGAGATCGTGGCCGACGAGCAGGTGCGCATCCTGAACTGCTCGCAGGGCAAGTACGACACCGCGTTCCGCATCTGCGGCAGCCCGAACGATATTCCGCTGCTGGCCGAACGGGCCAAGGCGGGCGGCTATCACTTCTTGAAGGGCTACATGAACGGCGCTGGCGCGTGGCCCGGCTACATGGTCAACCAGTACTATGTCGAGGGCGGCAAGAACTACCCGGACGACACGCCCGAGCGGGCCAAGGAGATCCGCGAGCTCTTGCGCGACAAGCGCTTCCGCCAGGCCCTCTCGATGGGCATCGACCGCAAGCGCATCATTGACGTGGCCTGGAACGGCATCGGCGATCCGAAGGGCGCCACCATCAGCCCGCAGTCGTGGCACTTCGCCAGCCCCGAGGGCAAGAAGGTCTACGAGGAGTGGGCCAAGGCGTATGCCCAGTTCGATGCCGCCGCTGCCAACAAGCTGTTGGATGAGATCGGCATGAAGAAGGGCGCCGATGGCTTCCGCCAGTTGCCCAGCGGCAAGCCGTTCACCCTGGTCATGGACATCTCGGACTGGGGCGGCAGCTTGAAGGTGCAGACCGACGCGGCCGCCGAGGCGAAGAACCAGTGGGAGAAGAACCTGGGGATCAAGGTGGACATCAAGAACCTCCAGGGCCAGCCCGATCTGGATACGCGCACCAATGAAGGCTACTACATGTTGCGCGGCGCGCACATCTCCGAGATCGACATCTGGACCTACCCCGACTGGATCTTCCCGATCGTGAACCGCTACATGTTCCCGCTGGAAGGCCGCTATTACGCCAAGGGCAAGGAGACCTGCAAGCCCGCGGCCGACAAGCCGTATGAGTGCGGCGTGAAGCCGGCGCCGGGCAGCCCGGCCGAGAAGCTGCAGGCGCTCTACGAGAAGGGCCTGGCCGAAAAGGACATCGAGAAGCGGCACCAGATCGTCTGGGAAGCCATCAAGGTGATCATTGACGAAGGCCCGTTCGTCATCGGCGTGTCCGGCGACCAGCCCATGCCGATCATCGTCAAGGACTACATGCGCAACATCCTGGACTACGGCGTGGTCGGGCCGTGGGCGCCCGCGACGCCGGGCAACCAGGTACCGGCGCAGTGGTGGATGGACAAGTAAGCCGCGCGCGCGTGGCTTCTTGACCACGTGACGACCTGTGGTGGGCGGCTGGGCCGCCCACCACTTTCCTCTAACCAACACCCTGGCCTTGCAAGGCCGATTGTGCAGACCATAGCCCCCTTCCGCAACGGCGGCAGCTACTTCAGGAGGCGCCCATGTTGAATTACATCCTCCGGCGTCTGGGCTATGCGGTGATCATGATCGTGCTGGTCTCGTTTGTCAGCTTCGTGATCATTAAATTGCCCCCCGGTGATTTCCTGACGCAAAAGATGGAACAACTGCGGGCGCGCGGCGATCGCAGCGCCGAGGCCCGCATCGAAGAGTATCGCATTCGCTATGGGTTGGATCGTCCGTTCATCGAGCAATATACCGGCTGGGTCACCAAGTTCATCCGCGGGGACTTCGGCGAATCGTTCGAATACGAACGGCCGGTGAAAGACCTGCTCGGCGAACGGCTCACCATGACCGTCATCCTGGCCCTCGCCACCCTGATCATCACCTGGGTCCTCGCCATCCCGATGGGCGTCTATTCGGCCGTGAAGCAATACTCGATCGGCGACCAGCTCATCTCCATCTTCAGCTTCATCGGCCTGGGCATGCCGGGCTTCCTGTTGGCGCTCCTCATCCTGTATTTCGCCATCGTCGTATTGAACCAGGAAGCGACCGGCCTCTTTTCCCAGCAGTACGTGGACGCGCCCTGGAGCGTGGAGCGGGTGATTGACCTGCTCAAGCACCTGTGGATCCCGGCCCTGGTGAGCGCGGTGACCGGCACCGGCGGCCTGGTGCGCATCATGCGCGGCAACCTGCTCGACACGTTGGGCCAGCCCTTCGTCGAAGCCGCGCGGGCGCGTGGCCTGAAGAACAGCACCGTGATCTGGAAACACGCCGTCCGCATGGCCATTAACCCGCTGATCGTCATTCTGGGCTCCGAGGCGTTTCCCAACATCATCACCGGCAACGCGCTCGTCTCCATCGTGTTGAACCTGCCGACCATCGGCCCTCTGTTCGTCGAATCGCTGCGCAAGCTCGACATGTACATGGCCGGCACCTGCATCGTCTTCTTCACGATGCTCCTGCTGATCGGCAACCTGGCGGCCGACCTGATGCTGGCGTGGGCCGATCCGCGCATCCGGCTGGAATAGGCGGGAGGGACAAATGGCCAAACAACCGAAGAATGCCCAGAGCAAGCCCGTCAGCCAGAGCTATTGGAGCCTGGTATGGTGGAAGTTCAAGAAGAATAAGCTGGCCATCGTCGGCGGGATCATCTTGCTCGTGATGTACTTCTCCTTCGTCGCCATCCCCGAATTCATCGCGCCTTATGCGCTGGAACGGCGCTCCGAATACACCGAGGCCCGGCCGCAGACGATTCGTTTCGTGGACCAGGAGGGCAAATTCCACCTGCGGCCGTTCGTCTATGGCCTGGAGCGCAAGGTGGACATGGTGGCGCGGCGACGCAGCTACGTCGAAGACCCGAACCGGGTATACGAGATCTTCTTCTTCACGAAAGGCGATCCCTACAAGCTGTTCGGGCTGATCCCGACCGATCGGCACCTGTTTGGGACCAATTCCGACGACCCGGCCGCGTCGGTCTTCATCATGGGCACCGATTCGCTGGGCCGCGACTACTTCTCGCGCATCATGTACGGCGGCCGGCTATCGCTGATGATCGGCCTGATCGGCCAGTTCCTGACCCTGCTGTTGGGCAGCGTGCTGGGCGCCATCTCCGGCTACTACGGCGGCACGGTGGACATCATCGTGCAGCGCCTGACCGAGTTCCTGGCCGCGTTCCCCGACATCCCGCTCTTCATGGCGTTGGCCGCGGCCATACCGACCTTCTGGTCGCCCATCGCGGTCTACTTCATGTTGACCCTGATCCTGGCCTTCGTGCGATGGGGTGGGTTGGCCCGCCAGGTGCGCGGCCTGATCCTCTCCCTGCGCGAGCGGGAGTATGTGCTGGCGGCCAAGAGCTTCGGCGCGGATGACTCGCGGCTCATGTTCCGCCACCTGTTGCCGGGCACCATGAGCCACATCATCGTCATCGCCACCCTCTCCATCCCGGGCATGATCCTTTCGGAGACGGCGCTGAGCTGGCTGGGCCTGGGGTTGCGGCCGCCCTTGACGAGCTGGGGTGTGCTCCTCCAGGAGGCCATGACCGTGTACGCCATCCGGTTTGCGCCCTGGCTGCTCTGGACCGTCCCCTTCCTGCTGATCGTCATCTTCGCCTACAACATGCTGGGCGACGGCCTGCGCGACGCGCTGGACCCGTACGGCGCACGGTAGGAGTGAGCGAAATGAACGATAACGATATTCTGGTAGACATCCAGGATCTGAAGGTCGAGTTCGATGTGCGGGCCGGCGTGATCAAGGCGGTAGACGGCGCCACATTCGACATCAAGCGCGGACAGACGTTGGGCGTCATCGGCGAGAGCGGCTGCGGCAAGTCGGTCACCGCGCGCGCCATTCTGAACATGGTGCCGCGGCCGGGCAAGGTGACGGGCGGCCAGGTGCTCTACTATCGCCGGGCCAAAGGCTCCACGCAGACCGAGGTGATCAACATCACCAAACTGGATCCCGACGGCGAGCTGATCCGCCAGATCCGCGGGGGCGAGATCGGCATGATCTTCCAGGAGCCGATGAGCTCGCTGACCCCCGTGTACACGGCCGGCACGCACATCGGCGAGGCGGTCACGTTGCATCGGCTCATCCCCGTGCGCAAGGTCGGCGATCAGATCGCCGAGACGATCCAGGCGCACCGCCATGTGACGAAGCAAGAGGCGCGCGAGATCGCCATCGAGATGTTGCGCCGCGTGGGCATTCCCAAGCCGGAACAGCGCGTGGACAGCTATCCGCATCAGCTCAGCGGCGGCCAGCGCCAGCGCGTGATGATCGCCGTGGCGCTCTCATGCCAGCCGAACATGCTGATCGCCGACGAGCCGACGACCGCGCTGGACGTCTCCATCGAGGCGCAGATCCTCGACATCATGCGCGAGCTACAGGAAAGCGTGAACATGGCGATCATGTTCATCACGCACAACCTGGGCGTCATCGCGGAGATGGCCGAGGAGATCGTGGTGATGTATATGGGCAAGCAGGTCGAACGGGCCAAGACGATTGACCTGTTCTACGACCCCAAGCATCCGTACACGCGGGCGCTGTTGCAGTCCATCCCGCGCATCGGCCGCAAGACGGGCATTCGCCTGGCCTCTATCGAGGGGATGGTGCCCGATCCGCTGCACCTGCCGACCGGCTGCGTCTTCCATCCGCGCTGCCCATCGTTCATGCCGGGCAAATGCGATAAGATCGCGCCGACCTGGCAGAAGCTGCCGGGCGATCACTGGGTCAGTTGCCTGCTGTATCAGGAGGTGTGAGCTATGGCGATGCAAGGATCCAAGGCCGGCAACATCCTGTTGGATGTGAAGGGCCTCAAGAAATACTTCCCGATCCAGAAGGGCTTCCTGCGCCGGGTGGTGGGCTATGTGAAAGCGGTGGACGACGTCAGCTTCTTCGTGCGCGAGGGCGAGACGTTGGGCCTGGTGGGCGAGAGCGGCTGCGGCAAGACGACCGCCGGCCGCACGATCATCCGCCTGTATGAGCCGACCGCCGGGCATGTGCTGTTCAGGAGCCGCCAGCTCACGCCGGACGGCAGCGAGACGTTCGTGGACCTGGCCGATCTGGACCGCCAGCAGATGAAGAAGGTGCGCCGGGAGATCGCGATGATCTTCCAGGACCCGATCAACTCGCTGAATCCGCGCATGACGGTCGGCGACATCGTCGCCGAGCCGATGGTGATCCACGGCCAATACCGCCGGCCCGAGAGCGAGGCGATCATTGTGGATCTGTTGCAGCGCGTGGGCCTGCGGCCCGACCATCTGCGCCGCTATCCGCACGAGTTCTCGGGCGGCCAGCGCCAGCGGATCGGCATCGCCCGCGCGCTCTCGTTGAACCCGCGGCTGGTCATCTGCGATGAGCCGGTCTCGGCGCTGGACGTCTCGATCCAGGCGCAAACCCTCAACCTGCTCCAGGATCTGCAGCGCGATTTCCACCTCTCCTACATCTTCGTCGCGCACGACCTGAGCGTGGTGCAACACATCTCGGATCGCGTGGCGGTGATGTACGTGGGCAAGATGGTGGAAATGGCCGATGCGGAGGAGCTGTACCTGTATCCGCTGCACCCGTACACCGAGGCGCTGATGTCGGCCGTGCCCAAGGCCGATCCGAAATACAAGTCACAGCGGATCATCATGCAGGGGGACGTGGCCGATCCGTCGAATCCGCCCCCCGGCTGCTACTTCCATCCACGCTGCCGATATGCGAAGGAGATCTGCAGCCAGAAGGCGCCCGAGTTCCGGGAGCTCAAGCCCGATCACTTTGTGGCGTGTCATCTGGCCGAGGAGCTGAAGCTGAGGGGAGTGTAAGGCCGATCCATGTCACGACGCAGAGCAGTCCTGGAGCGCTTCGCCGCACTGATCCTGTGGCTGACGACCATCGGCCTGGGCATCGCGGACATCTATTTCCTGCGGGACATCTTCTTTGCCTTGTATGCGCGCTTCGGCCGCGAGCGGTGGCCCGCGATCCTCTTCGGCGATGTGATCGTGGTTATCGCGGCGATGGGGCTGGTGGGCTTCATCATCTGGTCCACCGAGTACCATCGCAAACGCCTGGGGCAACACGCGTCGTGGGATCTGTTCGCGTGGACGTTGGTGGTAGAAGAGGCGATTCCGCTGATCGCGGTTTTCGTGGTCTGAGGGCCCGCCGCCGAATGAATTCGGGGCGAAGGGGCCGTAGGCCGCAAGGTCGGCCTGCGCCGACCGGCACGGCGGCTTGATGCCTGCGGGTGGCGTCCCCGACGGGGGACGCCCGGCCTACGGCCCATTAGCGGCCCGCCGAATGAATTCGGGGCGAAGGGGCCGTAGGCCGCAAGGTCGGCCTGCGCCGACCGGCGCGGG
>DAOTZV010000013.1:0-7735 GCA_034434235.1 Anaerolineae bacterium | reverse complement strand
GGAGCAGGGGGTGGCGTTGCAGGAGGTGCTGGCGTGGGTGGTGGCCGGCTGTCGCGGGGACGCGGCGGCCGGGCAGCGCGCCTGGGATTTCGTCACCCAGGTCATGCAGGATCGCCGCCAGCCGGCCGTCGTGCGGGCGCTCGGCGTGGGGCTCCGGCGCCTGCTGGCCGGCGAGCGCGATCGCGACGCGGTGCTGCGCGACCTCCCCCGCGAGGCCGCCGAGGTGATGGACGCGGTGCTGGCGCAGCTCTGATGGGGCGACCGGCCGCGCGGGGTGCGCCCCGGCCCGGCGTTTTGGCCTGCGGGGACGTGTCCCCGCTTTGGTTTGCGGGGGCGCGACCCCGTTTGGGCATCCAAAGCGGCGCTGCGCGCCGCAATCCAAAGTAGGGGCGCACGGCGTACGCCCCGGCCCGGCGTTTTGGCCTGCGGGGATGTGTCCCCGCTTTGGTTTGCGGGGGCACGACCCCGCTTTGGCATCCAAAAGCGGCGCTGCGCGCCGCAATCCAAAGTAGGGGCGCGCGGGGTACGCCCCGGCCCGGCGTTTTGGCCTGCGGGGATGTGTCCCCGCTTTGGCTTGCGGGGATGTGTCCCCGCTTTGGCATCCAAAAGCGGCGCTGCGCGCCGCAATCCAAAAGTTCTCTGCGGTGAACAAAGCGGCCGCAAGACCGGCCAGGACGAAAAACCCACACAAAGAAGGACACGATGAGCGAATACGGCGTCGTGCTGTTCCACACTACATCGGCGGCGCTGCGGGCCGAGAAGGTCCTCCAGCGCGCGGGGCTCACGGTCAAGCTGATCCCTACCCCGCGCGAGTTCTCCAGCGACTGCGGCATGGCGCTGCGCTTCCCCTGGGCGCAGCTCGAGCAGGCGCGCGCCGCGCTCGCGGCCGGCCGGGTAGAGGTCGCCGACATCCGGCCGCTGGCCTGATCTATCCAGGAGCGGGCGGCGTTCGGCGGGCATGATTGCCGCGCGCTGGCCTATTGACAAACTTGACCGATCGCCCTATACTGAAGGCGTCGTTATTTCATCTACGAAAGGAGGTCTTGCTATGCATCCGTTCGTCAAGTTCATGGCTTCGACCACGGGTCGGGCAGTCCGCATCGTAGCCGGCATCATTCTCATCCTGATCGGCCTGCTGCTCATCAAGGGCACGGCCGGCATCATCGTCGCCATCATCGGCTTGCTGCCGCTGGCCGCGGGCGCGCTGGACTTCTGCGTGTTCGCGCCGCTCTTCGGCGCGCCGATCAGCGGGGCCAAGATCCGCAGCGGCAAGTAATCGCATCCTGATCTACCGCCACAAAGAGGGCCCGGTTCGCGCAGAACCGGGCTCTCTCTGTCATCTGGCCGGTCGGGCCGCGGCGGCGCAAAGCTTCTTGTGTCCACATCAAAGAGAGCCGGGCACGTCTCGCGGCGGGCAACGCCGTCTTGTCTTTCCGACGAAGTTTGTGCATAATAGAACCGGCTGCGCGATGCCGCCTATCTCGCTGCAAAGGAGCACGTCATGCGCCGATCCGTTACGTCTATCGTCGTTCTGGCCCTTGCGGTTTTGTCGCTCTCCGGCGTCCTGGCGGCGTGCGGCGGGCCTCCGCCGATCCAGGGGCCGGCGCCGACCCCCATCCCGTCGCTGATCCCCGTCGCCCAGGCGACCGCCACCGTGGCACCGCGGCCGGCCGGGCCGGGCCCGCAGGCGGCGCAACCGCGCGGCCCGGCGCGGCGGCCGGCCGCCGATACGACCCTGGCCTCCTTCACCACCGCCGACTTCTCCGGCGCCGGGTTGTGCGCCGCGTGCCACATCGGCCTGAAAGACGGGGCCGGGACGGACGTCTCCATGCCGACCGCCTGGCGCTCCACCATGATGGCCAACGCCGGCAAGGATCCCATCTGGCAGGCCAAGGTCAGCTCCGAGGTGGCGCGCTTCCCCGCGCTCCAGGCCGTGATCGAGAAGAAGTGCGTCACCTGCCACATGCCCATGGCCGAGACGCAGGCCGTGGCCGAGGGGAAGCCGGTGACCGCGCTGGGGGATGGCTTCTACAACCCCGCCAATCCGCTCCACGCCGCGGCCATTGACGGGGTCTCGTGCACCCTGTGCCACCAGATTCGCGACAAGGACTTCGGCAAGCCGGCGAGCTTCAGCGGCGGCTACTTCGTGGATACCGGCACCAACCCGCCCGACCGTCCCATCTTCGGCCCTTACGAGCAGCCGGTCGCGCAGATCATGCAGGCGAGCACCGGCTTCGTTCCGGTCTACGGCGCGCATATGGAATCGGCCGAGCACTGCGCCACCTGCCACAACCTCTACACGCCTTACGTGGACGCCCAGGGCAACGTCCTGGGCGAGTTCCCCGAGCAGACGCCCTACACCGAGTGGCAGCACAGCAGCTTCGGCGCGGCCCGGACCTCGTGCCAGAGCTGTCACATGCCGCAGGCCCAGGGCGGGGTGGTCATCTCCACCGTGCCCGCCAACCTGGCCCCGCGGCAGCCGTTCTACCAGCACTTCTTCGTCGGCGGCAACGCGTTCATGCTACAGATCCTGGCCGATTGGGGCGGCGAGCTGGAGGTGACCGCGGACGCGACGCACTTTGCCGCCACCCAGGCCCGCGTGGCCGACCAAATCGGCAAGCGTTCGGCGACGTTGACGTTGAAAGGGCTGGAGCTGAAGGACGGCGTGCTGCGCGCACAGCTCCAGGTGAGCCCGCTGACCGGCCACAAGTTCCCGGCCAGCTTCCCCTCGCGACGCGCCTGGCTGCACGTGACGGTGACCGACGCGGCGGGCGGGGTGATCTTCGAGTCGGGCAAGCACAACCCCGACGGCACGATTGCGGGCAACGACGCCGACGCCGACCCCGGCAAGTTCGAGCCGCATTACGACGTGATCACCGCGGCCGACCAGGTGCAGATCTACGAGCCGATCATGGGGGATAACGAGGGCGCGGTCACCTACACGTTGCTGCGCGGGGCCAGGTACCTGAAGGACAACCGCCTGTTGCCCGCGGGCGCGGATAAGGCCGCGCTGCCGGCCGACATCGCGGTCTACGGCGAGGCGGCCGGCGACGCCAACTTCGTGGGCGGGGGCGACCTGGTCACTTATCAGGTGGATGTGAAGGGGGCGACCGGGCCGTTCACGGTCAACGCGGAGCTGCTCTACGAGCCGCTGTCGTACCGGTTCGTCCAGGACCTGTTGCGCGATAAGACGCCGCTCGTCGAGCGGTTCGGCGGGTATTATGCCGCGACGGACAAGACGCCGTTGCGGGTCGCGGCCATCGAGCCGGCGCAGAGCAGATAGCGGCGAGGCGAAGGGCGCGCAGTTGGGAGATGGACGCCGGGTAGACGGCGGTCGCAGACCGCCTGCGAGCCTGGGATGCACTCCGGGGAGACGGCGGTCACAGACCGCCTGCGAGCCTGGGATGGACTCCGGGGAGACGGCGGTCGCAGACCGCCTGCGAGCCTGCATTTCGCGATACACGATGGAGAGGTGCGAGATAAATTTCGCCATACGGGTTTGTGCATAACGGCCGCCATCCGTTTATGATCGAGGGCTACCGAAGGAGGCTCACATGCCAGAGTTGAAAGACGGTTGTGTCCGACCTGCTCGCGGGCCGATCCTGCCCGCACCACCGGCCCCGGCCACCGGGGCCATACCGCCATCACAGGAGGTGACCAAGATGCTTGCGCGCGTCGGTAAAGAGGCCATTGATTTCGAGGCCACGGCATATATCGAGGGCGTGGGCTTTCAGCCCGTCAAGCTCTCGGATTACAAAGGCAAATGGATCGTCCTCTGCTTCTACCCCGGTGACTTCACCTTCGTTTGACCCACCGAGCTGGCGGCGGTCGCCGCCATCTACGACGAGCTGAAGGCCATGGACGTGGTCGTGTTGGCCATGAGCACCGACAGCCGTTTCGTGCACAAGATCTGGCAGGAACAGGAACTTTCGAAGATGGTGAAGGGCGGGGTGCCCTTCCCGATGCTGTCAGATGCCGGGGGCAAGGTGGGGACGATCTACGGCGTGTACGACGAGGCGGCCGGGGTGGACATTCGCGGTCGCTTCATCATTGACCCCGATTTCGTGATTCGCGCCATGGAGGTGCTGACGCCGGAGGTGGGTCGCAATCCCAGGGAGCTGGTGCGGCAGGTGAAGGCGTTCCAGCACGTGCGCGCCACCGGCGAAGTGACCCCGTCGGGTTGGGAGCCCGGCCAGGTGACCCTCAAGCCCGGGCCGGCGCTGGTTGGCAAGGTTTGGGAAGTGTGGAAACCGTAACCGAATCGGATGGCGGCCCGGTTCTGCCCACGGGCGCCGGTGTCAATGGCGACATCGGCGCCCGTTCTATCGTTTTATCGGAGCGGATCGAACATGAAACTTACCTGCCTGGTTGACAATGCCGTTCAGCCCAGCTCTGGCTTCTGGGGCGAGCACGGGCTGGCCTACCTGGTCGAGGCGGCCGGCCAGCGGATCCTCTTTGACACGGGCCAAAGCGGGACCGTGTTGCTGCACAATCTGAACCTGCTCGGCATTGACCCAGCCACGATTGATGCCGTGGCTATCAGCCACGCGCACTACGACCACACAGGCGGCCTGCCGGCATTGCTGGGCCAACTTCGCTCCGGCATCCCGCTCTTCGCCAACGCCGACCTCTTCCGCGAGCGCTTCTCCCAACGGGATGGGCTGCCGAAGCGCATCGGCCTGCCATTGAGCGGAGAGGAGTTGGCGAACCATTTTACGTTGAAGCTCAGCATCGCGCCCCAGGAAATCGTCCCTGGGGTCTGGACCACAGGCGCGATCGGCGAGCGGAGCGAGTTTGAAGGTCGGAGCAAAGGACACCTGATGGCCGCCGGGGACGAGCTGGTCGCCGACGCCTACCGGGACGACATGGCGCTGGTCCTGGTGACTGGTGACCGCCTGGTGCTGCTCTGCGGCTGCTGCCACGCCGGCCTGCTCAACACACTGGCGCACGTGGAACGCCTCTTCCCACAGCCAGTGACGCAGATGATTGGCGGGCTGCACCTGGCGGGCGTGGCCGAGGGTGACCTGCAACGCACTTGCGCGAGATTGGCGGCCATGCCGGCGCTGGCGCGCGTCTATCCCGGCCACTGCAGCGGCGAAGCAGCCTTCCTGGCCCTGGCTCAGACGTTGGGAACAGGCGTCGTGCATTCCAGTCCAGCTGGAACAGGTATCGAATTCGAAGAGTGAAACGGGGCGAGTGAGAAGGTGAACGACAAACCAGCTGCAGAACCGGAGGATCCCATTGACCTGCTGGTCAAGGCCGTGCCCCGCCATCTGTGGGTAACGATCATCATCGTGGCGGCCATGCTGCTCGCGAGTTGGCTTTTCTTCAAGCCGCCCTTACCAAAAACGAATGCCGCGGCCACCGGCGAGACGATGGAAGGCCGTGTCGTCGAGGTGCTGGCCGAAGAGGAGCTGCTCGTCGCCGGGCAAATGCAGCCGGTACAGCGCGTCCTGGTAGAGATCACCCGCGGCAGCCAACAGGGCCGGCGCGTTGAAGTCGTCCACGGCCAGGCAAGCCTGCTGACTAAAGGCACTCGCGTCCGGTCAGGGGACCGTGTGCTGCTGGAATCCAACATTGGACCAGAAGGTGAGCAGTTCTACATCAGCGATTTTGTCCGCTGGCCCGCGCTGATGAGCTTACTGCTGCTGTTTGCAGCCGCGACAGTGGCCGTAGGGCGTTGGGTGGGCTTGCGTGCGCTGGTCAGCATGGGCGTCAGCGTGCTGGCCATTGCCGGTTTCATCCTCCCCGGCATCATGGCCGGCAACGACCCGCTCGCCGTTTGCACGATCGGCGCGCTGCTGTTGATGACGGCCTCGCTGTACCTGGTCTACGGGTGGACATGGAAGACACACACGGCCCTGGCTGGATTGACGATCAGCCTGGTGGCGACCGCGCTGCTCGCCGTGCTCTTTGCCAGATTGGCGCACCTCGCGGGCCTCGGTTCCGAGGAGGCGGGATTCCTGGTGAGCCTCGGCCAGCTCCAGATCAACCTGCGCGGGGTGCTGTTGGGCGGCATCGTGGTGGGTGCCGTGGGTGTGCTCGATGACGTGGCCGTAGGCCAGGCCTCGGCGACCTTCGAGCTAAAACACGCCAACCCGCAGCTGCGCTGGACGCAGCTCTTCCAGCACAGCATGGTCATCGGCCGTGACCACATCGCCTCGATGACCAACACCCTGTTGCTGGCTTACGCCGGCGCGTCGTTGCCGCTCTTCCTGCTGATGGCGAGCCTGAACATCCCACTGGGGCAGACCCTCAACCGCGAATTCATCGCCGAGGAGATCGTCCGCACCCTGGTTGGCAGCCTGGGGTTGATCCTGGCGGTCCCGGTGACCAGCCTGCTGGCCAGCCTGGTGGCGCAGAGACACGACCTGGCCGCGGCAGCTTGATAATCGGGGGACGGTCCTGGCGTGGGCGTTGCGCGGGGTCGTTTCCGGCCGGGTGTTCGCGTCCGCGCGTTGAACCGGATCGCGCGTCCAAATTGCACAGATGCAGCATTCGTCCTGAAACCTTTCGCGCATTTGTGCATCCAAGAGTTTGTATCCAAAACTCTGGGAGGTCGGAGAGATCTATGTCCGAAACAGTGCCATCTCAGCCGCGCGTGATCATTTTTTCCACGCCGACCTGTGCTTTCTGTAACGCTGCCAAAAGCTATTTCCGCCAGCGCGGAATCAAATTCCGCGACGTGGATGTGAGCCGTGATCCGGCAGCCGCCCGCGATATGGTGCGTCGTTCCGGCCAACAGGGAGTGCCGGTCATTGACATCGGCGGCAAGATCGTGGTTGGTTTTGACCGGGCTAAAATTGATAGCCTGTTGAAACTCAAATAACATGAACGCAGGGAGCATCAACATGAGCAACGAAACCCTCAATCTGCAACCGTTGGGCGCGCGCGTCCTGATCAAGGTGCTGGAAGCCGAGAATCGCACTGCATCGGGCCTGTTGCTGCCCGAAACGGCCAAGGAGAAGCCCCAGACCGGGCTGGTGGTCGCCGTTGGGGACGACGAGGACATCAAGGTGAAAGTCGGCGACAAGGTGCTGTTCGCCAAGTACACCGGTACCGAGGTCAAGCACAACGGCGTTGATTATCTGGTTATGGACAGCAACGATATCTTGTTGCGCTTTGTGGAGCAAGAGTAAGACGAAATATTGCAGATTAACAAATTATTCCGGCAATAGCTTCAGCCTCCGGCGGACGCGGCCGGGGCGAACGCCCAGCGGCCGAGGCGCGGCTCGTCGTCGCGGATGTCCGCCCGTCGCTCAAGCGGCGGGCTACCAGGTGGAAGGGCGGTAAACCGCCCTGGGATGCAGCCCCTTGAGGGGGCTTCCACCTCGTAGCCGGACGGCTTCAGCCTCCGGCGGACGCCGCCGGGGCGAACGCCCAGCGGCCGAGGCGAAGCTCGTCGTCGTGGATGTCCGCCCTCACTTTATGTCTCGTGATGGAGTTGGTACTATTGCTGGAATAATTTGTTAAAATGCAATAGCTCGCATCCCACGGACGAGCTGAAGCTCGCCCTACTTCGCGTACTGCGAGCTTTAGCTCGCATCCGACGGACGAGCTGAAGCTCGCCCTACTTCGCGTACTGCGAGCTTCAGCTCGCAACCGACGGACGAGCTGAAGCTCGCCCTACTTCGCGTACTGCGAGCTTTAGCTCGCAACCGACGGTAGGAAATTATAGTGCAAAAGGTCGCTGCCAACAACCTGCCGACCCCAGCTTCCAGGGTCCCATCCCATT
>DAOTZV010000012.1:0-44889 GCA_034434235.1 Anaerolineae bacterium | reverse complement strand
CTGCTGTTGGCCCTGCCGGCCCTCTGGCCGCTGGTGCGGCCGGGCTTCTTCGTCTCGGATGACGGCCTGTTCCACGTCTATCGCGTCGCGGCGCTGGCCGACGCGTGGCGGCACGGCGTTCTCTATCCGCGGCTCTTCCCCGAATTCGGCTTCGGCTATGGCCAGGCGGTGCTCAATTTCTACGCGCCCCTCTCCTATGCGCCGGCCGCGCTGTTAGCCCTCGCGGGCATCAACCCGGCGACCGCGATCGAGCTGACGATCGCGCTCGGCTTCCTGCTGGCGGCGCTGGCGATGTACGGCTTCGGCCGGACGATCGGCGGGCCGGCCGGCGGTGTATTGGCGACCGTGGCCTACACCTGCTTCCCCTACCATCTGGCCGACGCGTACGTGCGCGGGGCGGTCCCGGAGCACTTCGCGTTCATCTTCCCGCCGCTCATCCTATGGGGCACCGCGGCCGTCTTTCGGGGGAAACGGCCGCGCGCGGCGCTGCTGTGGACCGCGCTGGCGTGGGCCGGGCTGATCTTCACCCACAACCTGACCGCACTGCTGATGGCGCCCACGTGGGCGGCCTATACGCTCGTCGTGGCCCTGTCGGCGCGGCGGCCGCGACGGTTGCTCGCGGCGGCCGCCGCGCTGGCGCTGGCCGTCGGCCTGAGCGCGCCCCTCTGGTTGCCGTTCCTGGCCGAGAGTCGCTGGGTGGGGCTCGCGCTCGGCCCGTCGGACGGCTACAAGCGCCATCTGGCGCCGCTCGATCTGCTCGTCCAGCTCCAGCCGCTCTATCGCTATCGCGTCCAGCACGGCGGCGTAGCCGATCACCCGCTGAGCTGGCCGACCGCGGCCCTGGTGTTGCTTGTCGCGGGGCTGTTCGTCGGGCGACTACGTAGGGACGCAAGGCCGTGCGCCCCTACCCTCGCCTTCGCGCTGGCGCTCGCCGTCCTCTCCGCCTTCATGGTGACCGACATCTCGTTGCCGATCTGGCAGCCGCTGGCGCCGATCCTGGCGCATCTGCAATATCCGTGGCGATTCCTGACCTTGACTGCGGTCGGCTTTGCCATGAGCCTTGCCGCGCTGCCGGCCCTGTTCACCACGGGCGGCCGACGGCCGACCGCGGCGGCCGGGATCGCGCTGGCGCTGCTCGGCGCCGTGCTGGTCATCCAGCCGCTCCCCACCATCCCCGTGCAGCCGCTTCCCTTCCCCGCGGCCGACGCCTGGTCGGCCGATCGCATGTGGCGCGAGGATGCCGCGATGGGCCAGGTGGGCGCCACCTGGACCGGCGAGTTCCTGCCGCTCACCGTGCAGGAACAGCGCTGGGCGCTGGGCCGGCCGGCCGAGCGCGCGGCCGACGGCCCGGCGCTCGCGCCCCGGCCGCAGGTACAACTGGCCCGGCTGGGCTACGACCGGGTCGAGCTGGAGATCGCGACGGCCATCCCCCTGAGCGTCCGGCTCCATCAGTTCCATCTGCCGGCCTGGCGCGCCGCGCTGGACGGCGTCGAGCTGGCGACCTATCCCTCCGGTGAGCTGGGGTTGACGACGGCGGATCTGCCCGCGGGAAACGGCCGACTGGTCTTCCGCTTCGGCCCGACGGCCGCCTGGCTGATCGGCGCCGCGCTGGCGGTGGCCGCGACGCTGGCGTGGGCGCTCGTCGCCTGGCGCGGCCGCCGCGAGGACCGCCGGCCGGTCCGGGTCGCGGCCGTGCTGGTCGTCGTCGCCGCGGCCTTATTGCTCAACCGCCTGGGGATCGGCCGGCAGATGTGGACCCCGCGGCCGGCGAGCGCGGCCGTGGGCGACGTGGCGCTCCTGGTGGGCTACGACGTGGCGCCGGCCCGCGGAGCCGCGGCGCTGGACGTCACCCTCTACTGGTTCGCGCTGCGCGATGTGGCCGCGAACTACAAGACCTTCGTCCACCTGCTGGGGGCCGATGCCGCGGTCATCGCCCAACACGACGGCGATCCGGTCGGCGGCTTCACCCCCACCAGCCGCTGGCGCCGCGGCGAACTGATCGCCGACCGCCATCGCATCCCCCTGCCGGCCGGGTTGCCGCCAGGCGACTACGGCCTGAAGGCGGGGATGTATCAACCGGAGCCGCTGCGCAACCTGCCGGTGGATCCGCCGACCGCAGACGGCCGGATCGCGCTGGGGGTCTATCGCTTGCAGCGTTAATAGCCAATAACAGAAATTGCGCAGCAGACATCAAGCTAGCCGGTCTGCGACCGGCGCCGTCGGCCCGAACATGTCGTCTCAGGCGGCCAGACGGGGGTCGCAGACCATCGGCATCAAGCTAAGGGGCTCGCCCGCCGATCAAGTCGGCGGGCTACCGATGCAAGCAAAAGCCGGTCGAACAACGGTTGACGGAACAGCCGATCGCGCATACAATATGAGCGGCCGGCCCAACTACATCGTTTCGGTGTTCATCAAGGTGACGTTCAACTCAGGGAGGGGGATATGAAATCACCTGCACCTTCGAAATGGATGGCCGTTCTCGTCGTGTTGTCGCTCCTCTGGCTTGCCGCGTGCGTGCCGCCTCCGCCGCGACCGCCCGCCGCAGCCGAGCCCGCATCGGCGGCGCCCCCCGCAGCCGGCGCACCTGCCGCCCCCGGCCTGTGGCAGGTCTACGACCAGGTCTTCAAGGGCGCCAAGTACATTGATCTGACCCACACCATGACGCCTTCGATCCCCGTCTGGAAAGGGTTCGGCCCGGCCAAGTTCGGCCCCACCATCAACCCGGAGACCGGCAAGCCGTATCGCTACGACCCCGACGGCTTCGAAGCGACCCGGTACGAACTGAGCACCGACCAGTACGGCACCCAGCTCGATCCGCCGGCCCACTGGGCGCCGGAATATCCGGCCATTGACGAACTGCCGGCCACCTACACCTTGCGGCCCCTGGTGGTCATCTCCATCGTGGACAAGGTGGCCAAAGACCGGAACTATCATCTGAAGGTCCAGGACATCCTGGACTGGGAGGCCAAGAACGGCCAGATCCCCGCGGGCTCGGTGGTGATGGTGCGCTCCGATTGGTCGAAGCGCTGGCCCGATCCGAAGCTCGCGACCGAGAGCGAGTTCCCGGGCGTCTCGCTCGATGCGCTCAAGTTCCTGCACGAGCAGCGCAAGATCCTCTTCCACGGCCACGAGCCGCTCGACACCGACAGCACCCCGACGCTGGAGGGCGAATACTGGCTGATGCACAACGGCTATGCCCAGGCCGAAGGGGTGGCCAATCTCGACCAGGTGGCGGAGACGGGTTGTCTGATCGCCATCGGCTATCCCAAGTTCCAGGGCGGCCTGGGCGGCTATGCCCGCTACATCGCCATCTGCCCGGCCGACTGGAAGTACGGCATTTCGGTGGGTCAGGTGCCGGAGGCGCCGCTGCCCAAGAGCGACAAGATCCTGCAATGGGATACAACGCTGGGCGTGCGGGTGCGCAAGTGATCCGGCACGAGTCAATCGCTCGAAAGGAGAGAGTACCATGGATCGGCGTATAGGGATCGTCTTCAGCCTGTTGTTGGTCGTCATGATGGTTGTGACGGCATGCGTAGCGCCGCCGGCAGCGCCGGCGCCGACCGAGGCCCCCAAGGCCGCGGCCCCCAAGGCCGCCGAACCCGTCACGTTGCTCTGGGCCTTCTGGGGCAGTCCGGAAGAAGCGGCCAGCCACAAGATGGTCGCCGACGCCTTCATGAAGGAGCATCCGGAGATCAAGATCGAAACCTGGAACCAGCCCTGGGATGAATACTTCACCAAGATCCAGGCGCTGTGGGCCAGCGGCGATCCGAAGGTGATCCCGGACATCGCCTTCCTGTGGCCCACGCCCAAGTACGCCGCGCAGGGGGTGCTGGAGAACCTGGACCCCTACATCCAGAAATCCGGCTACAACCTGAAAGACTACTGGGGCGGCCTGCTGGAGTCGGCCAAGTACAAAGGGAGCGTCTATGGCTTGCCGCGCGACATCGAAGTGAACATCCTGTACTACAACAAGGACATGTTCGATAAAGCCGGCCTCAAGTATCCGGACGAAAGCTGGACGTGGAACGACCTGTTGGCCGCGGTCGAAAAGCTTACCGTCAAGGATGCCGGCGGCAAGGTCACCCGCTATGGGCTGGGCATGGAGAGCGGGAAGTATGCCAAGTGGGTCAACCAGAACGGCGGCGCCATCCTGGATGACTACGTCAACCCCTCGAAATGCCTGCTGGCCGAGCCGAAGTCGGTGGAAGCGATCAAGTTCTTCGCCGACATGATGGCGAAGGGCTACGCGATGCGCGACGCGGACCTGAATCAGGCGGGCGGCGACGAGGGCGCGTTCCTCAGCGGCCAGGCGGCCATGATCATCCAGAACACCAGCCGCGTATCGGCCTTCAACAAGGCCAAGCTGAACTACGACGTGGCCGTCGTCCCGATCCCCAAGGGCGGCAAGCGCTGGAACGCGGCCGGCGGCGCGGCCTGGGTGATGAGTGCCAAGAGCGCGCACAAGGACGCGGCGTGGACCTTCCTGTCGTGGCTGCAAAGCACCAACGGCGGCGAAAAGATCTACACCGAACGCGGGGAGATCTTCCCGGCCCTGCAATCCACGGCCAACTCGCCCGCGTTTATGACCGACCAGCCGCCCGCCAACAAGAAGGCCATCGTGACCGAGGCGGCGGCGTCGGGGGTCGGCGGCTTCGGCTACTTCCCCGAATGGGATGAGCTGGATAGCTCCATCATCGGCCCGGCGCTGCAACGCATCTGGACCGGCGAAGTGACCGCGGAACAGGGCCTGCCGGCGCTGTGCAAGCAGGTCGACCAGTTCCTGAAGGACAAGGGCTTCCCGAAGAAGTGAGCGGTGGCCGCGTCCGGCGCCCTGAGAGGCGCCGGACGCGTGCGCAAAGCATCCTGGACGCGCCCGGGCGTCCGCCAGGGCACCGGGCGCGTGAGCGAATCTACCCTCATGATCCACACCCGCCATCTCGACGCCAGACCTGCGGCCGGCCCGCGCCGTAACCCCTTTCGTTGGCGGCCCGATCAGCAATGGGAGGGGTATCTCTTCCTCTTGCCCAGCTTGCTCGGCTTTCTGATCTTCGTCTTCCTGGCGGTCGCCGCATCCCTGGGCATCAGCTTCCTGAACTGGGGCCTGACCGGCCCCCAGGGGTTCGCCGGCCTGGACAACTACCGCGATCTCCTGCGCGACCCGGTATTGTGGCGGGTGTTCGGCAACACCGTCTTCTACATCGTCACCATCGTGCCGATGCAGCTCGCCCTAGGCCTGGCGATGGCCGTGGCGCTTAATCAGCCGTTGCGGGGGCAAGAGGCATTCCGCATGATCTATTTCCTGCCGATGGTGACGACCATCGTGGCCGGTGCGATCGTCTTTCGCCTGATCCTGAGCCGCAACGGTCCCCTGGCCGATCTGGTGACGGGGGTCGGCGCGCTGCTCGGCCTGCCGCTGAGCCTGCCGGATTTCCTGAGCAGCACCCGCTACTCCAAGTGGTCGGTCGTCATCCTGACCCTGTGGAAGAACACCGGCTTCACGATGGTCATCTATCTGGCCGCACTGCAAGGGGTGCCACAGGAGCTGTACGACGCGGCCCATGTGGACGGCGCCAACGCCTGGCAGCGCTTCCGCCACATCACCCTGCCGCTGATCAGCCCGACCACCTTCTTCCTGTTCATCTTGCAGACGATCGGCGCGTTCCAGCTCTTCACCGAACCGTTCGTCATGACGCGCGGAGGGCCGGCGCAATCTTCCATGCCGGTCGTGCAATACATCTACGACAACGCCTTCCGCTTCACGCGCATGGGCAAGGCATCGGCCATCGCCTGGTTCCTGTTCGTCTTCATCTTCGGCTTTACGCTCGTGCAGAACATCATGCAACGGCGATGGGTGCACTATGAGACCGAATGAGGGGAAAGAAGTGGGGACAGTGCGCCGGTCGGGGATGTCTCCGGCGCGTCAAGGCATCCTGTACGCCATCCTCATCCTGGGCAGCGGCATCATGTTGGCGCCGTTCTTCGTGATGCTGGTGGTGTCCCTCTTTCCCAACGAAGCTTTCATGGCACGGCGCTTTCCCCTCCACCAGATGACCCTCGGCAACTACCTGGAGGTCTTCCGCGTCCTGCCCTTCGGCCGCTATTTCATCAACAGCGCGGTGGTCACCGTCTCGGTCACGGTGCTGCAGATCCTGATCTCGTCGCTGGCCGCCTTCGCCTTTGCCCGGCTGCGCTTTCGCGGCCGCGAGGCGCTCTTCCTGCTCTACCTGGCGACCCTGATGATCCCGCCGCAGGTGACGCTGATCCCCAACTTCCTGATCATCAAGACGCTCGGCTGGTACGACAGCTACCCGGCGCTGATCGTCCCCGCGCTCTTCAGCGCGCTGAGCACCTTCCTGTTGCGCCAGTACTACCGCGGCATCCCCCTGGAGATGGACGAGGCCGCACGCATGGACGGCGCGTCGAGCCTGCGCATCTGGGGGCAGATCATCGTGCCGCTGAGCTGGCCGGCCATCTCGGCGCTGGCCGTCTTCACCTTCCAGGCCACCTGGAACGACTTCCTCTGGCCGCTGGTGGTGACGACCACCGATAAGATGCGCACGATCCCCATCGGCCTCTCCTACTTCGTGGGGCAATATAGCACGGCCTGGCATCTGCTGATGGCCGGCTCGGTGATCGCGCTCTTGCCGGTGCTGGTGATCTACTTCCTGGCCCAGAAGACCTTTGTCCAGGGGATCACGTTGACGGGGATGGGCGGTCGGTAGCGCTCAGCGCGCCGGAAGACCGCCCCGCTTCATCCCAGCCTGGCGCCCACGAACCCCCGCGCGCCGCGCAAGAATGCCTCGATGGAGAGCGGCTGCTTGCCCGCGAGCTGCACCCGGCGCAAGAGCAGGGCCCCCTCTCCCGTGCCGACGCCGGCCGCGGCCTCCACCGCGACCACCTCTCCCGGCCCGGCCGCGATCTGGCCTGCAGGCAACGGAGCCGCCTCCAGGATCGTCAACTGGCGGCCCTGCCAGAAGGTATAGGCGCCCGGCCACGGGTTGAATGCCCGCACCTGCCGCGCCAACAGCTCGGCCGGCCGGCTCCAGTCCAACAGGCCCTCTTCCTTGCTCAGCCGGCTGCTCCAGGTGACGGCCGCTGCATCCTGCGGCTGCGGCGCGACCTCTCCGCGCAGCCAGCGGCCGATCGTCTCCACCATCAGGTCGGCGCCGAGGACGGCCAGCCGGGCCATCAGCTCGCCCGCGCTTTCGTGCGGCAGGATCGGCGTGCGCGCCTGGGCCAGGATGTCGCCCGCGTCCAGCTCCGCGGCCACGAAATGCACGGTGACGCCGGTCTCGGCATCGCCGGCCAGGATGGCCGCCTGCACCGGCGACGCGCCCCGCCAGCGCGGCAGGAGGGAAGGATGCAGATTGAGCGCGCCGGCCGGCGCGAGCCGACAGATCGCTTCGGGGATGTATTGGCCGTAAGCCGCGACCACGATCAGGTCGGGTCGCGTGGCCGCGAGCAGATCGCGCGCCTCGGCCGTTCGCAGGCCGGCCGGCTGCAAGACCGGCAATCCCAGCGCCAACGCCGCCTCTTTGACCGGCGGCGCGGCCAACCGCAGCCCGCGGCCGGCGGGCCGGTCGGGTTGACACACGACACCGACGACCTGATAGCCGGCCTCGACGAGCTTGCGCAGGGTCGGCACGCCGAATTCGGGCGTGCTCATGAACAAGATACGCGTGGTCAGATGTGATGTCATGGTGCTCTCCGTCGCCATTATACCACTTTGGCCGCCTCGAACAGCAATTTGTTTGACAAATGGGCTCGGCTTTGATATAAGGCAGATGAAGCAAGGGAAACAAGGGGCCCCGACCGCTGCTATTCGTTGTCGTGATGCGAGGGAGATACGAGCACGACTCGCCCTCAACCGATTCGTTCCGCTCTCGACCGCTGGGCGCCGGCCGCCGCGATCTGCATCGCTGCGGTCGGCTTTGCCTTGCGCATCTGGGAGATCGGCCGAAAGACGCTGTGGCTCGATGAGGCGTTCAGCGTCTGGCTGGCCCGACATCCTTTGGGCGAAATGATCGCCTGGATTGCCAGGATCGACCAGCATCCGCCTCTCTACTATTTGCTCCTCCACTTCTGGATCGGCCTGGTCGGCGATGGGCCGGCGGCCGTGCGGCTGCTTTCGGCGCTGCTGAGCACGCTGACCATTCCGGCCATGTATCTCCTCGGCCGCCGGTTGCTCGGCCCGGCGGTCGGCATACTGGCCGCGCTGATCCTGGCGCTGTCGCCGTTCCACGTGCGCTTTGCCCAGGAAACGCGCATGTATGCTCTGCTCATGCTCAACGCGAGCCTGGCGCTGTTGGCGCTGGTGCATCTCTGGCGCGGCGTGCTGGCGAGGACACCTGACCCCCCGGCCCCCTTCCCGGCGAACACACCTGACCCCCCGGCCTCCTTCCCGGCGAGGACACCTAACCCCCCGGCCCCCTTCCCTACAAGGGAAGGGGGAGGAATGCTCCCCTCCCCTACGAGGGGAGGGGCCGGGGGAGAGGTGAACCGCCGCGCGGCGCAAGCCGGAGGCTTGCGGCACGAGTATGCCCATCAGTCAGGGGCCGGGCGAAAGAATGCGGCGGCCTGGATCGGCTACGTCCTCTTCACGGCCGCCGCCATGCTCACCCACCACACCGCGCTCCTGTTCCCCCTGGCGATCAACCTGTTTGTCATAAGCGTCCTCCTGTGGCGCCGGCTCCGCAGAAAACCGATCCCCGATCCCCAATCCCCAATCCCTAATCCCCAATCCCCAATCCCCAATCCCCAATCCCCAACCTCCTGGCTCCTTGCGCAGCTCGCCGTCCTGCTGCTCTGGAGCCCGTGGCTCTCGGCCTTCGTCTTCCAGGCGGCCGGGGTAGATCGAGAGTTTTGGATCCCCGCGCCGACCTTCCCCGCGCTGATCGCCGCGCTGAAAACGTTTCTGAGCGCGCTGTTGCCGCCGCTGGCCGGCCGGTCCGACCTGATCTGGGCCGGCTATGCTGTGCTGATCGGCGTAGGGGTCCTGAGCCTGCGCAACCAGGGGCCGCTGTTGGCGCTGCTCGGCACACTTTTCCTCACCCCCATCGGCGGAGAGCTGCTCGTCAGCTTGCGCCGGCCGGTCTTCTACGATCGCACCCTCATCTGGGCCACGATTCCGCTCTACCTCTTGTTGGCGGCCGGCATCGCGCAACTTCGACGTTGGCCGCTCGTCGTGGCCGCGGTCGGCCTGGTGGCGATGGCCAACGCCGCCTCGCTCCATGAATATTATGTCAACTTCCGAAAGGAAGAATGGGACAAAGCTGCCGGTTACGTCGCGGCGCGCGCCGCCGATGACGACCTGCTCCTCTTCAACGCCACCTGGGTGCAGATCCCGTTCGACTACTACTTCCGCGCCTACGGCCGGCCGCTCGTCGAGCGCGGCGCGCCGGCCGATCTCTTCGATCTGGGCGTGCTGGAACCCAAGATGACCGAAAGCGATTTGCCCCGGCTGCGCGAGCTGCTCGCGGGCCGATCTCGCGTTTGGCTCATTTACAGCCACAACTGGTATACTGATCCCCGTGGCCTGATCCCGGCCGCGCTGGCGCAAGAGTTCGCCCTGCGCGACCTGCGCCAGTTCGTCGGACTGGAAGTACGACTGTACGAGAGACCTTCGCCGTGAACGCGCCCGGCCCTTTTCGGATGGGCCAGGCGTAGCACTGATACAAGCAGGAAAGGATACCACCCATGTACACCCAACCGTTGACCGGCGCCTGGCAATTCCGCCAGGCCGGAACCGATGAATGGCTGCCGGCGCAGGTGCCCGGCGGCGTGCACACCGATCTGTTGGCCCTCGGCCGCATCCCCGACCCCTTCGTCGCCGACAATGAGAAGCGCGTCCTGTGGGTGGCCGAGAGCGATTGGGAGTACCGTCGCACCTTCGACGCCGACGCGGCGCTCCTGGCCAAGGAGAAGGTCTTCCTGGTCTGCGACGGGCTGGATACGCTGGCCGAAGTACGCTTGAATGGCCACCTGCTCGGGAAGACCGACAACATGTTCCGCCGCTACGAGTGGGAGGTGAAGTCGCTTCTCCATGCGGGCGAGAACGAACTGGTCATCGCTTTCGCGTCGCCGGTGCGCTATGTGACGGCCCGCCAGGCCAGCCGACCGCTGCGGGGCGTCTCGCAGGCCATCGAGGGCGGGCCGCATCTGCGCAAGGCGCCCTGTCAATTCGGCTGGGATTGGGGCCCGCAGCTTCCGCCCATCGGCATCTGGAAGGAGATTCGGCTGGAAGGGCATAGCATCGGCCGCCTGGCCGACGTCCACATCCGACAACATCACGAGGACGGCCGGGTCAGGGTGGAGGTCAAGGCCCAGGTCGAACGCTGGTCGGAGGCCGACCTGCGCCTGGAGGTGCACATCACCACGCCGAAAGGCACGACGATCACCCGCACGGCCGCCGTAGACCGGGCCGGCCTGGCCACCGTCTTCGTGCCCATCCGCGGCCCGCAGCTCTGGTGGCCGAACGGCTACGGCGACCAGCCGCTGTACCGGGTTGAGGTTGAGGTCAAGGCTGAGGTTAAGGCTAAGGCTGAGGTTAAGGGAAAGGTTGAGACGGAGAGCGATTCCTCTTCCTCAACCTTAGCCTCCGCCTCCTACTCCATCGGCCTGCGCACGATCGAGCTGCGCCAACAGCCCGACGAGTGGGGCAAATCGTGGCAATTCGTGGTCAACGGCGTGCCGATCTTCGCCAAGGGATCGAACTGGATCCCGGCCGACTCCTTCCCCACCCGCATCAGCGATGAGCATCTGGAGCGGCTCATCCGTTCGGCGGCCGAATCGCATCAGAACATGCTGCGCGTGTGGGGCGGCGGCTTCTACGAGGACGAGCGCTTCTACGATCTGTGCGACCGCTACGGCATCCTCGTGTGGCAGGAGTTCATCTTCTCGTGCAGCATCTACCCGCTGGACGATCCGGCCTTCGTCGAAAACGTGCGCATCGAAGCGATCCAGAACATCCGCCGGCTGCGCCATCGCGCGTGTCTGGCGCTCTGGTGCGGCAACAACGAGATGGAGTGGGGCTGGGAGAGCTGGGGTTGGGCCAAACAGGGCTGGGAAGAGACGCTGCTGCCCTACATCGAAAAGATCCCGGCGCTTCAGGGGCTCGTGCGCCAGATCAAAGGCCGGGCGCTCCTGCCCGATTGGAAGGAGCTGCGCGATGCTTACGACGCGTTCTTCCACCGCACGTTGCCGGCGTGGCTTGCCGAAGAAGACCCCGACCACGCGTATTGGCCCAGCTCGCCCTCTTCCAACACGCCGTTCCAGAACGTCAACGGCGAAGAGCAGGGCGACAGCCACTACTGGGAAGTGTGGCACGGCCGCAAGCCGTTCACGGCCTATCGCAACACCTACCCGCGCTTCCAGAGCGAATTCGGCTTCCAGGCGCTGCCGCCGCTGAAGACGATCGCCACCTACGCCGAACCGGCCGATTGGAACATGACCTCTTACATCATGGAGCATCACCAGCGCAGCGCCAGCGGCAACGGCCTGATGATCGGCCAGATGACCGACGCCTTCCGCATGCCGAAGGACTTTCCCTCGCTGGTCTATCTCAGCATGGTGCTCCAGGCCGAGGGGATCCGCTACGGCGTGGAACACTGGCGGCGCTTCCCGCAGCGCGTGGCCGGCACCCTCTACTGGCAGCTCAACGACTGTTGGCCGGTGGCGTCCTGGTCGAGCCTGGACTATTTCGGCCGCTGGAAGGCGCTCCACTACATGGCGAAGCGCTTCTTCGCGCCGGTGCTCCTCTCGATCCTCGACGACGGCCCGCGCATGGGCATCTGGGTCACGAACGACACGACCGAGCCGTTTGAAGGGGAAGCGCGCTGGTCGCTGGAACTGCTGGGAGGCGAGGTGCTCGCCTCCGGCGAGGAGCCGGTGCAGGTCGGCCCGGCTGCGGCCCGCCAGATCAAGGCGCTCGATTTCGGCGACGTGGTGGTGGCCGACCGGATCCCCGGGATGCTCGGCGGCAATCGCCGCGACATGATCTTCGTGTGCGAGCTGTGGCAACACGATCGGCTGTTGGCCCGCAACATCGCGACCTTCGTGCCGAACAAGCATCTGGCGCTGGAAGATCCCGGCCTTACGGCCGAGATCACCCGCAAGGGAGACGAGCTGACGATCGAGGTCTCGGCGCGCTCACTGGCGCGCTTCGTCGAGCTGGAGCTGGAGGGCACGGACACCGTCTTCAGCGACAACTACTTCGACGTGCCGGCCGGCCGCACGGCGACGGTGACGTGTCCGCTGCCGGCGGGCTGGGATCTGCGCCGGGCGCGCGCCGCTTTGCGCATGCGCTCGCTGCGCGATTCGTACGCATGAGCGCCCTATGACGGCGGATCCGCGCGCGCGCCTCGATTCGCTGTCATGCGTCGTCCGCCGCCTCGCGGCCGCCTACCGCGAGGCGGCGACCTGGCAACAGCTCGCCGTCCTGGCCCCTCCGCTCGCCGTCTGCGCGCTCGCGCAGACGCCCCTGGCATGGGCCGGGGCGGCGCTCGTCCTCGGCATTCTCTTCTACCTGCGCCTCGACCTGGGCCTGCGGATGATCCTCCTTGCGCTGCCGTTCGCTTTTGTCTACAAACACGTCGGCGCCGACATCTACTCGCCGGTCGAGATCCTGACCGTCGCCTGCTTCCTGGCCTGGACGGCGCAACGCATCGGCCCGTTCATCCGCCGCCTTGCCGATTCGCCGATTCGCCGAGCTGCCGATCTGCCGATTCGCCGATTCGCCGCTCTCCGCGGCCTCGATTGGGCCGTGCTCTTCTTCATCGCGGCCGCGTTCCTTTCGCTGGCCGTGGCCGAGGACAAAGGTGCGGCCCGCTGGGAGCTGCGCATCCTGATCATCGAGCCGGCGCTGGTTTATGCGATGGTGCGGACCCTCCTGTGGCCGCGCGAGCAAGCGCAAGCCACAGGCTTGCGTTACGGACAACGCGTCGGCGCGGGGACCGGGGAAAAATTGCTTCCCCTAGCCGATGCGCTGGCCGCGGCCGGACTGATCCTGGCGTTCGTCGGACTCTACCAGTACTTTTTCACGGATTATGTCGAATCCGTCCAGGGCGTGCGGCGCATCCTGAGCCTCTACGACTCGCCCAACCACGTGAGCCTGTTCCTGGGTCGGATCGTGCCGATCTCGTTCTCTCTGGCCGCGTTCGGCGCCATGCGCTGGCGTCGGCTCTATCACGCGGCCGCGTTGCTACCGCTGCTCCTCTGCATCTATTTCACCTATTCGCGCGGCGCATGGCTGCTGGGGTTGCCGGCCGGCCTGATCTTCATCGCTGCACTGCGGGGACGGCGGGGTCGCATCCTCGCGGCCGGCGCGCTGATCGCCGCGCTCGGGGCCCTGGCGCCGATCTTGCGCACCCCGCGCATGGCCTCACTGTTGACGCTGGAGGGGGGCACGAACTTCCTGCGCCTGGTGCTCTGGACGGGTGCAGCGCGCATGATCGCCGCGCATCCGATCTTCGGGGTAGGATTGGGGAACTTCGTTTCCCAATATCCGCGCTACATGTTGCCCGAAGGCGGCTACGAGCCGGTGGTCTATCACCCACACAACCTGTTGCTCGACGTCTGGACGAGCATGGGCGTGCCCGGGCTCATAGCGCTGGCGTGCCTGCTGGTCGCCTTCTTCCGCGCCGGGCTGGACGCCTATCGCCGGCTTGCGGCCGAGCGCGATCTGCAAGCGCTGATCCTCGGCCTGCTCGCCAGCATGGTCGGCTTCCTGGCCCACGGCCTGGTGGACACCGGCTTTCGCCTCACCGATCTGGCGTTCGTCTTCATGTGGACCCTGGGAATGCTCGCGGCCGGAGATACGGATCGGCCGCAGCACCTGAGAATTTGAGGCGCGGATCAACGCGGATGGACGCGGATTTTTTATTTTTTGCCTTTCATCCATGTTCATCCGCGTCCATCTGCGGCCCGTTCTTGTTTCGCATCTGTGTTTATCCGCGTCCATCTGCGGCCCGTCCTTGTTTCGCATCTGTGTTTATCCGCGTCCATCCGCGGCCCGTTCTTGTTTCGCATCTGCGTTCATCCGCGTCCATCTGCGGCCCGTTCTTGTTTCGTATCTGCGTCCATCCGCGTCCATCCGCGGCCCGTTCTTGTTTCGTATCTGCGTTCATCCGCGTCCATCTGCGGCCGCTTCTCAAGACAGATGCGCGGCCTGGATCACCCCGCGACGGCCGTTGACCAGCCAATCGCGGTCGGCGGCGGCCAGCGCTTCGGCCTGGCCGGGCCGGAGCCCCACGATCAGCTCGGCCTTGAGGGTGCGCAACGCCACGAGCGCGGTGGGAAAGTAATCCACTACGTGCGCAAAAGGGGTAGTCGGCGGCCAATGCGCGTCGCCCAGGAGACGGCGATAGTTTGCATCCCCCTTGACGAGCACCAGGTCGGCTGCCGCCAGATCGGCGTTCAGATCGTCCGGCAGCTCGAAATAAAAGAGGCTGGTGGCATAGGCCCAGTGGGCCGACATGCGCAGCCGGCCGGCCGCCAGCGCATCGGCGAGGCGCCGGGCCAGATCGGCCGCGTGCCGGCCGCCGGCCGGCAACGCCTTCAAGCCATCCAACACGTCGGCAGGCATCGCATCGGAGACGAAGAACGGCTGCGGCTTGAGATGCAGGACAACTTCACCGACCAGGCGCCCGGCCAGCAGGAAATCGGCCAGGGCCAGATCGGCCAACAGCTCGGTGCCGGCGTTGTCGCAGATGATCGCGATCCGCCGCGGCGGCCGCTCGACCAGGAAGCGCCAGACGCGAGGCGTGTCGTCGGCCAGCAGATTGGCCCGCTCGCCAGCCGCATCGGCCATGCCGCCCAGATGCGCGGCCACCATGTAGCTCAGGTCGGTGCGGTTGCCCCACAGCGCGGCATGGAATAGCTGCTCGAAGCGGACCGCGGGGTCGGTCGCCAACCCAGACAGGAGCCGATCGAGCGTGGCCGGCGCCGCGTCCGCGACCCATTCCGTCTGTTTCTTGGGCCGATACGGATCGTAGCCTTGCCACGGCCCGGCCTGAAAGTAGCGGGTTGCTTCGAGCACCCGACGATAGAAGTACGCCTCGGCGAAATACCAGGGCACATCGAGCCAGCTCCGGCCGATGTATGGCGCCGCGGCCGACCGCCAGAAGGCCGCATCGGCCGCCGCTTCGCGCAGGCCGCGAAGCGTCCCTGCCGTCAGTTCCGCGTACAGCGCTTCCAGGTCGGCCACGATTTCCGGCGGAAAATCGTTGGTCGCGATGGTCTCGCGCAGGATCGCCGGCACCCGCACCTTCAGGGTGTTGTGCGCAAACGACCCCGGCTCGGAAGTCCAGATGAGGGGCGGCCGGTCCATCGGCCCGGACCGTCGGGGCGCGGAAATGCGATCGCTCATATCTCTCATCCGGCAGCCGCCGCGGCCTCCATCAGAGCGTCCAGCTCGAGCGGCGCGGCCTTGCGCGCGTCGCGCACCAGCGTCAGCGCGCCTTGCGGACAACGGGAGACGCACACGCCGCACCCCATGCACGCGTCCTCGTCCACCTGCGCGTGTCCGTCCACCGTGATCGCCGAGAACTGGCACCCTTCCGCGCACGTGCCGCACGCGGCGCAGCGCGTCACATCGACCCGAGCCGTATAGCCCGAGGCGCTGAGCATCGGGATGCCGCTGCGGTGCGCCTGCATCGCGCCGCAACAGCACGAACAGCAGTTGCAGATGGCATAGAAGCGGCCCAGCATGGCATCTTTGAAGAACGCGTGATGCACGTGGCCGCGCGCGTGCTCGGCCGCCAGGATCTCCGCGGCTTCGGCCGACGTGATTGCTCGGGCGCGACGGGGATGGTGTTCGAGCACGAAGCTGGCGAACGGCTCGCCGACGATCAGGCACACGTCCAGCGGCAAACAGGGGTTCGGCCGGCTGGCCCGACAGGGGCATTCCAGCACCGCGATGTGATCGGGATGGCGGAGCACGAGATCGCGCGCCACCGGATAGGGAATCACGTGCTCCAGATCGGTCAGGCTGATCTCCTGCTGCACGCTCACCAGCCGCGTGGCGGCCTCCAGGGTGACCACCTTGCCGTGATACGAGTCGCCGATCGTGCCCGCGCCGATGGGCTTGCGCACGACGGGCCGATCGCTCGCGCTGGCGGGTGCCGGCCGCAGCGCCCGCCAGATGCGCAGCGCGGCCTTCGCCAGCGGGTGCTCGCCCACCGCGATGCCGATGTAAGTGTAGGGCCACCGGCTGTAGACATAGCCGTGGAGCCAATCGAAGAGACCGTAGCCCGGCGTGCGCCGCGCCTCCTGGATGAAGGCCTTCGTGCCGGGCCGCAGAAAAGGAAACAATGATGGCATGCGCATGATGAAGCCTCGGCCAAGGGATTTGGGCTGGCGGCCTCATTATACCACAGCCGGCTGGCTTGTCGTCTCGATCACATCGTGCTATACTCCGCCCGTCACCGGACTTGTTCGTTGGAGACCCTATGGCAGATACCACAGAATCATTACAACGCGTCATGGTCATAGCCGCGCACCCGGACGACCCCGAGTTCGGCTGCGCGGGCACGATGGTCAAATGGGCGCAGGCCGGTCGGGAGATCACCTATGTGCTGCTGACGAGCGGCGACAAGGGGAGCCACGACCCCGACCTGCGGCCCGGTCAACTGGCGGCGCGCCGCGAAAGCGAGCAGCGCGCCGCGGCTGCCGAGCTGGGCGTCAAGGAAGTGATCTTCCTGCGCCATCCAGACGGCGTCCTGGAGAACACGTTGGAACTGCGCCGCCAGCTCGCCATGATCATCCGCGAGCGTCGGCCACACATCGTCGTCACGATCGATCCGTGGCGACACTACCAGCTCCATCCCGATCACCGCGCCGCGGGCCAGGCCGCGCTCGACGCGGTGTGGGCCGCGCGCGAATGGTACATCTTCCCGGAGCAACTGGTAGACGGCATCGAGCCCTGGCGCGTCAAGGAGGTCTATCTCTTCTGGACCGACAATGCCGACTACTGGGAGGACATCACCTGTTGCCTGGAGACCCGACTGGCGGCGCTCAAGCGCCACGCCAGCCAGGTCGGCGCGGACACGACGAAGCTGGAAGAGCGCATCCGACAGCGGGTGAAGGAGGCCGGCCAAAAGCCCGGCTACGCGGCCGCCGAGGAATTCAAGCGCTTCCAGCTATAGTTTGGATTGCGGCGCCCCGGCGCCGCTTTCAGTTTCCGCCCCCCTGCGAGGATACCAGCGGGCACAGGCAGCCGTCCCCGCTCAGCGCTCTCTGCGCCTCTGCAGTGAGAGCAAAGAGATAAGACGCAGAAGCGCCCGGCGGAGCAAGCGGCCCGCCCGCAACGCATGGTGACGGCCGATCCAGAGCCACGCCCGCCAGCGCTCCCCGCGGCCGGGCCAACAGCGGCGACCGTCCCGATAAGCGGCTGTTACCAGGCCCAATGCCTGCTTCGGCGCCAGAGGCGGATCGGGCAACGAAGCCCCGTCCCCTTGCGTGATGAAGCAACCGGCCGGTCGGCGCACCAGCCGATGCGCGACGAGCATGTCGCCGGCGCTGAACACGATGAGCGCGCCGAGCGACGGCCGGCCGACCAGAGGCACCACCTCGAGCTCGCAGTCGGCGGGCAGAGTCGGGGCCATGCTGTTGCCGCGCAGCCGCCAGCGAAAGCGGCCCCTGGCCGCCAGCGCCGGCCGCACCAGCTCCGCGATTTCGGTTGTTTCAAAGTCCGCCGGAAACGGCGCTTCCGTCATCGTTCGATCTGCTTCTCTGAAAATTTGTAGGGCGAACTTCAGTTCGCCCTATACGCATCGCCATCTTCAGAGTAAGACGAACTTCAGTTCGCCCTACACGCATCGCCCTTTTCAGAGCAGGGCGAACTTAAGTTCGCCCTACACACTGCGCGCTCGGCCTCTTTCGAAGTAGTAGGACGAACTTAAGTTCGTCCTACGCTCATCTTTTCTCGAAAGAACGCCACCGTCTGCGCCAGGCCGGTCGAGAGGTCCACCGTAGGCGTCCAGCCCAGCTCGGCGCGCGCCTTGCGGGCATCGAGATACGAGTGGCGCACCTCGCCGGGCCTGGGCGGATCGTGCACCTCGGGCAGGGTATAGCCCGTGATGCCGGCCAACAGGCGAAAGATAGTGTTCACGTCGGTCGGCACGCCCGTGCCGATGTTGTAGACCCCCTGCCCGCGCGTCAGCGCCAGGACGTTGGCGGCCGCCACATCGCCCACATAGACGAAGTCGCGCGTCTGCAAGCCGTCGCCGTGGATGATCGCCTGTTGCCCGGCCAACATGCGCGCGGAGAAGATCGCCACGACGCCCCCCTCCCCTTCCGCGTCCTGTCGCGGACCGTAGACGTTGGCATAGCGCAACAGGCAATACTCCAGGCCGTAGTTGTGCCGATAGGTGGCGATGTAGTATTCGCAGGCCAGCTTGCTGGCGCCATACGGATCGAGCGGCCCCAACGGACACGCCTCGGTGGCCGGCAGCTCGGCCGGATTGCCGTAGAGCGCGCCGCCGGTGGAGGCAAAGACGAACCGACGCACTGTGCCCGTGGCGCGGCCGGCCTCCAGCAAGTTGAGCGTCCCGATCACATTGACGGCCGCGTAGCCCACGGGATCGCGCAGGCTCTCGCGCACGTCGGCCAGCGCGGCCTGATGGATCACCGCCTGCGGCTGCTCCCGCGCAAAGACCCCGGCCAGCGCGGCCGCGTCGCGAATGTCCACCGCATAGAAACGGGCGGCCGGGTTGACGTTCTCCCGCTTCCCCTTGATCAGATTGTCCACCACCGAGACCGTGTAACCGGCCGCGACCAGCGCATCCACGATGTGCGAGCCGATGAAGCCCGCGCCGCCCGTCACCAGCACTCTTTCTATGCTCACCGCACTGCTCCCTTCATTCGCCGATGATCTTGACCAGGACCCGCTTGGCGCGGCCGCCGTCGAACTCGCCGTAGAAGATCTGCTCCCACGGGCCGAAGTCGAGCCGGCCGTTCGTGATCGCCACCACCACCTCGCGGCCCATCACCTGGCGCTTCAGGTGCGCGTCGGCGTTGTCCTCGCCGGTGCGGTTATGCCGATAGCGGCTGACCGGCTCGTGCGGCGCGAGCTGTTCGAGCCAGTCGTCGTAATCCTTGTGCAGGCCGGACTCGTCGTCGTTGATGAAGACCGAGGCGGTGATGTGCATCGCGTTCACCAGGCACAGTCCCTCTTTGACGTTGCTCTCGCGCACGCACGCCTCGACCTGCGGCGTGATGTTGATGAAGGCCCGCCGGCCCGGCACGTTGAACCAAAGCTCCTTGCGGTAGCTGATCATGTTTCCCTCCGTCTATGCTCTCAGCCGGTCATCTGCGCGTTCGGCGCAACGACTCCGGGACAATACTATAGCAGCCAAAGGCATCCGCACCAAATCCGAAACGGCCGATCGGCGATTTGACATCTACGCGCAGGTCTGGTATATTATCGCCCAACCGAACAGCACGACCTTCAACGGCTGTGAAGAGGACGAGTACGCGCTGGACCGGTGGTTCAGAGAGCGGGGGACAGGTGAAAGCCCCGCCCACGCGCCGGCGCCGAATGGACCTCGGAGCTGCAGGGCGAACGCAAAGCCCGACGGGCTTGTGCCAGTAGCCTGTGCCGGAGTTGCCACCGTTATCAGGGCAAAGAGTATAAGCCGCGCGGCGACGCTGCGGCCGTACTCGAACGAGTGAGGCTGGCTTTGACAACCCCGTCGTCATCACGGCGGGGTTTTTGTTTCCCCCCGTTGGGAATCGGGCCGGCCTAACCAGGGTGGCACCGCGGGAAAGCCCTCTCCCGTCCCTGAGACGGGAGAGGGCTTTGTGTTTGCCAGACTCTTGCGGAGGTTCACCATGGTGCCAGAAACCACTGCCGTTTCGACCGCCCGGCCCGGCCGGGTCCGCCTCGTCCCGGTCGTGCGCGAACTGCCCGCCGACCTGGAGACGCCCGTCTCCGTCTATCTGCGGCTGGCCGGCGAGGGGCCATCCTTCATGCTGGAAAGCGTCACGGGCGGCGAGCACGTGGCGCGCTATTCCTTCATCGGCGTTCATCCTACGCAGGCCATCGTGCTGCGCGGCCGCCACGTCGAACGCCATACCGCCCAGGGAGTCGTCCACGAATACGTGCCGGCCGACGAAAATCCGCTGGCCGTGTTGCGCCGCGAGCTGAACCGCTGCGCCGGCGAGCCCGTCCCCGGGCTGCCGCGCTTCGTCGGCGGCCTGGTGGGCTATCTGGGCTACGAGACGATGCGTTTCTTCGAGCCGACCCTCTCCTTGCAGCCGCACGCGACCCAACCCGACGCCATCTTCCTCCAGGCCGACACGGTGATCGCCTTCGACCACGCGTATGGCCGCCTGCTGTTGATCGCCAATGCCCACGTGACGGACGATGAGGCGGCCGCGCGGCAGGAGGCCGAGGCGCGGCTCGCTGCTCTGGAACGCCGCCTGGCCGGGCCGCTGCCGCCGATCCAGGCCGCCCCAGTTCAACCGGCCACAAGCGCCTTGTGCTCCACCATCGCGGCCGAACAGTACATGGCGGGGGTCGTCCGGGCCCAAGAGCATATCGCGGCCGGCGACATCTTCCAGGTGGTGCTATCGCAGCGCCTCAGCCGGAAGACGACCGCCGCGCCGTTTGCCATCTACCGCACCCTGCGCCGGCTGAACCCCTCGCCCTACATGTTCTTCTTCGACTTCGGCCACCTGGCCGGGCCCGAGCCGCTGCGGCTGATCGGCGCCTCGCCCGAGGTGCACGTGCGGCTGGAGGGCCGACAGGCGCTCCTGCGCCCCATCGCCGGCACGCGGCCCCGTGGCCCCGACCTGGCCGCCGACCAGGCCCTGGCGCGCGAGCTGTTGGCCGATCCGAAGGAGCGCGCCGAACACGTCATGCTCGTGGACCTGGCCCGCAATGACCTGGGCCGCGTCTGCGAATACGGCTCGGTGCACACGCCCGAGCTGATGACCATCGAGCGCTACTCCCATGTCATGCACATCGTCTCCCAGGTCGAAGGCCGGCTCCAGGCGCAATACGACGGGTTCGACCTGGTGCAGGCCACCTTCCCGGCCGGCACCGTCAGCGGCGCGCCCAAGATCCGGGCCATGCAGATCATCGCCGACCTGGAGCCGGAGCCGCGCGGTGTCTACGCGGGCGCCGTGGGCTACTTCTCCTACGACGGCTCCCTCGACACCTGCATCGCCATCCGCACCCTCGTCATGGAAGGACAAACCGTCAGCGTCCAGGCCGGCGCGGGCATCGTCGCCGACTCCATTCCCCAAAACGAGTACCAGGAAACGCTGAACAAAGCACGCGCCCTCATCCGCGCCGTCGAAATCGCGGAGGAGAATCAGGAGAGTGGTAAATTGGTAAAACGGTAAATCGGTAAATTGGTAAGGCGGTAAAACGGTAAATTGGTAAGGCGGTAAATCGGTAAGGCAGTAAGACGGCAAGCCAGCACATCAGCAATGACGTTCACGTTTTACGTTTTACGTTTTACGTTTTACGTTTCACGTTTCACGTTTCACGTTTCACGGAGGTTCCTATGATCGCAGTGATAGACAACTACGACTCTTTCACCTACAACCTGGTCCAATACCTGGGCGAGTTGGGCGCGGAGGTGCGCGTCTTTCGCAACGACGCCATCACCGTGGAAGAGCTGGACGCGCTTGAGCCCAGCCACATCGTCATCTCGCCGGGGCCGGGCGATCCGTCCGAGGCGGGCATCTCGCGACAGGTGATCCGCGAGCTGGGCGCGCGGCGGCCGATCCTGGGCGTTTGCCTGGGCCACCAGTGCATCGGCGATGCGTTCGGCGGCCGGGTGGTGCGGGCCGATCGGCTCTTCCACGGCAAAACGTCGCCGATCTACCACTACGGGGAGGGGCTCTTCCGGGGCCTGCCCAGCCCGTTCGAAGCCACCCGCTACCATTCCCTGATCGTCGCGGAGCCGCTCCCCGACGAGCTGGAGGTGACCGCGTTCACGACCGACGGCGAAGTGATGGGCCTGCGCCATCGCCGCCATCCGATCTTCGGCGTCCAGTTTCACCCCGAATCCATCTTGACGCAGGGGGGCAAACAGGTCTTGCAGAACTTCTTGCGCGTTTAGCATCCCGAAAGGAGTGATACGATGCTTCCGACCTATATCGGCAAGTTGCTCCAGGGCCAACATCTGACCGAAAACGAGGCGGAGTCGGCCATGGAGATCATCATGACCGGCAACGCCACCCCGGCCCAGATCGGCGGCTATCTGGTGGCGCTGCGCATGAAGGGCGAGACGGTGGAGGAGATCAGCGGCAGCGCGCGGGCCATGCGCAATCAGGCCACGCGCGTCGCCCTCTCGACCGCCGGCCCGATCCTCGACACGGCCGGCACCGGCGGCGACGGCGCACACACCTTCAACGTCTCCACGACGGCCGCCTTCGTGATCGCCGGCGCGGGCTACAGGGTGGCCAAACACGGCAACCGCGCCGCCTCCTCGCGCTGCGGCAGCGCGGATGTGCTCGCCGCGCTGGGCGTCAACCTCGACCTGACGCCCGAGCAGGTCGCCACCTGCATCCAGGCGGTCGGGATCGGCTTTCTCTTCGCGCCGAAGTTTCATCCCGCGATGAGATATGCCATCGGCCCGCGCCGCGAGCTGGGCACGCGCACGGTCTTCAACCTCCTCGGCCCGCTCACCAATCCGGCCGGCGCCACCCACCAACTCATCGGCGTCTACGATCCGCAGCTCACGGCCGTCATGGCCGAGGTGCTCGCCGCGCTGGGCGGCAAAGCGGCCTTCGTGGTGCACGGCGCCGGCGGCCTGGACGAGCTGACCACCGGCGGCGTCAACCGGGTGAGCCATCTCAAGGACGGCCGCGTGCGCACCTACGAGCTCGACCCGACCGGGCTGGGATTGCGCCGCGCGCGGCCGGAAGACCTGCGCGGGGGCGACCCGGCCGAGAACGCGGCCATCCTGCGCGCGATCCTGGCCGGCCAGGATCGTAGTCCGCGCCGCGATGTGGTGCTGCTCAACGCGGCGGCCGCGCTGGCCGTGGAACACGGCGACCTGGCCGGCGGGTTGCGCGAGGCCGAGCGTTCCCTCGACAGCGGCGCCGCGCTGGACAAGCTCGAAGCGCTGATCGCGTTGAGCCAGGCGTTGGGACAACAGAATACGGAAGGCGGAAAGCCCAATGGCGGATCTGCTCGCTGAGATCCTGGCCCACAAGCGCGTCGAGATCGCCCAGGAACGAGCCATTCGGCCGTTGGCTGCGGTGCGCGCCGCGGCCGAAGCCATGCCGCGGCCGCTCGACTTCGTGGCCGCGCTGCGCCGCGCGGCGGCCCGGCCGGCGTTGATCGCGGAGATCAAACGGCGCTCGCCCTCGCGCGGCCTCCTGGCGGCCGACTTCGATCCGCTGCGCCTGGCGCGGCTCTATCGCCAGAACGGCGCCGCGTGCATCAGCGTGCTCACCGACAGGCGCTTCTTCGGCGGCGACCTGGCGCATCTGGCCGGCATCAAGAGCCAGGAACCGGAGATCCCCCTGTTGCGCAAGGACTTCATCTGCGACCCGTACCAGGTGTACCAGGCGCGGGCCGCCGGCGCCGACGCGATCCTTCTGATCGTCGCGGCGCTGGAGCCGGCGCAACTGCGCGACCTGCACGCGCTGGCCGCCGACCTGGACATGGCCGCGCTGATCGAGGTGCACACCGAAGCCGAGCTGGAGGTGGCGCTGATGTGCCGGCCGCGGCTGATCGGGATCAACAACCGCGATCTGCGCACGTTCCAGGTGGACCTGGCGACGACCGAACACCTGGCCCGCCGGCTCCCCGGGGATGTGTGCGTGGTCGCCGAAAGCGGCATCCACGCCGCGGCCGATCTGGCGCGATTGGCGGCCATCCCGCGGCCCGGCGGCATCGCGGGCGTGGACGCCGTGCTCGTCGGCGAGGCGCTGGTCACCGCGGCCGACGTGGGGGCGAAAGTGCAGGAGCTGGCCGGAAGCCGCGTGCGATGCGAGCCAAATGCGAGCTAAAGCTCGCAATACAGGTGCGGCCTGTAGGGTGAGCTTCAGCTCGCCCGCTCGCATCCAAGGAGCACACAATGCGAGCTCAAGCTCGCAATACAGGTGCGGCCTGTAGGGTGAGCTTCAGCTCGCCCGCTCGCATCCAAGGAGCACACAATGCGAGCTCAAGCTCGCAATACAGGTGCGGCCTGTAAGGGTGAGCTTCAGCTCGCCCGCTCGCATTCAAGAGGCACAGAAAACATGAAATGATCGTCAAAATCTGCGGCATCACCACCCTCGACGATGCGCTGGCCGCGCTGGAAGCCGGCGCCGACATGCTCGGCTTCAACTTCTATCCGCCCAGCCCGCGCTACATCGAGCCGGCCGCGTGCGGCCGGCTCGTGGAAGCGCTCCGCCGGCGCCGCGCGGCGGCCACCCTGGTCGGCGTGTTCGTCAACGCGCCGCCGGCCGAAGTCGCGGCCGTCCTGACGCAATGCGGGCTCGACCTGGCGCAGCTCAGCGGCGACGAGCCGGCGGAAGACCTGGCTTTCCTGGGCGAGCGCGCGTTCAAGGCGATCCGGCCGGCCGACCCGGCCCACGCGGTCGCGCTGGCCGATCTCTATCTGGGCCGCGGCTCGCGCGTTGCACCGCCGCGCCTGCTGGTGGATGCGGCCGCGGGAGCCGGCCGCTTCGGCGGCACCGGCCGGCCCGCCGACTGGGCCGCGGCCGCCGTGCTGGCCGCCCGCGACCCGATCCTGCTGGCGGGCGGCTTGCGGCCCGACAACGTCGCGGCCGCCATTGCCGCGGTGCGGCCCTGGGGCGTGGATGTGGCCTCCGGCGTCGAGGCCGGGCCGGGCCGCAAGGACCTGGCGAAGATGAAGGCTTTTGTGAGGGCAGCGCATGGGATATAGATCGGTAGATTGGGAAATCGGGGAATCGGGAAATCGGGAAATCGGCAGAACGGCAGAACAACGAAGGAATGGCGCGGCCGAGACGCGGGCAGATGCGGAGAACAGCCGCCTGTCGCCCAAGTTCGGCCCGTTCGGCGGCCAGTTCGTGCCCGAGACGCTGATGTCGGCGCTGGTCGAGCTGGAGGAAGCATATGTCGCCTGTGGCCAGGATCCCGCGTTTCAAGCCGGGCTGGACGACCTGCTGCGCACCTATGTGGGCCGGCCGACGCCGCTCACCCATGCCCGGCGGTTGACCGCCCATGCCGGCGGCGCGCAGATCTACCTCAAGCGTGAAGACCTGGCGCATTCGGGCGCGCACAAGATCAACAACGCGCTGGGCCAGGCGCTGCTGGCGAAACGCATCGGCAAACGCCGGCTGGTGGCCGAGACCGGCGCCGGCCAACACGGCGTGGCCTCGGCCACCGCGGCCGCGCTGTTGGGGCTGGAATGTGTGGTCTACATGGGCACGGTGGACATGGCCCGCCAGCAGCCGAACGTGCTGCGCATGAAGCTGCTCGGCGCGGAGGTGCGGCCGGTAGATGCCGGCACGCGTACCCTCAAGGACGCGATCAACGAGGCGATCCGCGACTGGGTGACGAACGTGCGCGATACGCATTACCTGCTCGGCTCGGCGCTGGGACCGCACCCCTACCCCACCATCGTGCGCGACTTCCAGTCGGTGATCGGCCGCGAGGCGCGGGCGCAGATCCTGGCCCAGGCCGGCCGGTTGCCCGATGTATGCGTGGCGTGCGTGGGCGGCGGCTCCAACGCCATCGGCCTCTTTCATGCGTTTCGGGAAGACCCCGGCGTCCGGCTGGTGGGGGTGGAGGCCGGCGGCGAGGGGATCGCCTCGGGCCGACACGCGGCGCGCTTCGCCGATCCCCATCTGGGCCGGCCCGGCGTGTTGCACGGCACCTTTACCTACGTCCTCCAGGACGCCGACGGCCAGATCGCGGCCACCCACTCGATCTCGGCCGGGCTGGACTACGCCGCGATAGGCCCGGAACACGCGTGGTTGCGCGCAACCGGCCGCGCCGAATACACGATCGCCACCGACGCCGACGCGCTGGCGGCCTTCCAGCTCCTGGCCCGCACCGAGGGCATCCTGCCGGCGCTCGAATCGGCCCACGCCATCGCCGAGGCGGTTCGCCTGGCCTCGACCCTCCGGCCCGATCAGATCGTGCTCGTCAATCTGTCGGGCCGGGGCGACAAGGACCTGGAGACGGTGGCGGAAGCGACGGGAATGGGAGATTAGGGGTTGGGGGTTGGGGGGTGGGGATTGGGGGTTGGGGGTTGGGGATTGGGGGTTGGGGATTGGGGATTGGGGATTAGGGATTGGGGGAGTCATGGGATTGTATCGCATTCAACAGGCGTTTGCGGCCGCGCGCGCCGGGGGCCGGGCCGCGTTGATGCCCTACTACACGCTCGGCTACCCGGACGGCCCGACCTCCGAGGCCGTGATCCGGGCCGTGGCGGCCGCGGGCGCCGATCTGATCGAGCTGGGGGTGCCCTTCTCCGATCCGCTGGCCGACGGCCCCATCATCCAACGCTCGACGCAGGTGGCGCTGGAGAAGGGGATGACCGTGGCAGGGTGTCTGGCGCTGGTCGGCCGGCTGCGCGCGGCCGGAGTGACGCAGCCGCTCTTGCTGATGGGTTATGTCAATCCGATATTGACCTATGGCCCGGCGCGCTTCGTGGCCGATGCGGCCGCGGCCGGCGCCGATGGCCTGATCGTGCCCGACCTGCCCCCGGAAGAAGCCGGCGAGATGGCGGCCGCATGCGCCGCGCGCGAGCTGGCGTTGGTCCATCTGGCCGCGCCCACCTCGACGGCCGAACGGCTGGCGCGCCTGGCCGCCGCCACGACCGGCTTCCTCTACCTGGTATCGGTGGCCGGCGTCACGGGCGCGCGCGACCGCCTGCCCCCCGACCTGGCCGACTTCATCGGCCGGGCACGGCGCGTGGCCACCACGCCGCTCGCGGTGGGCTTCGGCATCAGCACGCCGGAACAGGTGCGCGCGGTCGGCCGGCTCGCCGACGGGGTGATCGTCGGCTCCGCGCTGATCGCCGCGGTGGCGCGCGCCGCGGATCCGGCCGCGGCCGCGCAGGAGTTCGTGCGGGAGCTGGGGGGCGTGAAACGTAAAACGTGAAACGTCAAACGTGAGCACGTGAACCCGTGAACACGGCCCAGGTGCGATTTCGCGCTTTGGCGCATTGTGTGTATAATGGGTTGACATAGATTGGCGGACGAGTAACGGAGGAGCGGATCGGCCACCCGCCAGGCGGGGGACGGTTCGCGATCCGTTACTCGTTGCATGTTATCGGAGGCATACGTTGTCTGAACCATTGATCATCACTACCGAGCCGCGCGAAGACCATCAGGTCACGATGACGGTTGAACTGGGGCCACAGCGCACTGCAGAGGCGGTGCATCGCGGCGCGCGTGCAATCGCCCAAAAAGCTCGCATTCCCGGGTTTCGGCCGGGCAAGGCGCCCGATGCGACCGTGCTCCGGCTCTTCGGCCGCGAGCGCGTGCTGAACGAGATCCTCGAAGACCTGGGCAACGAGGTGCTCCACGAAGCCCTCACCACCTCTCAAATCGAACCCTATGACCAGGTCAAGCTGGAAGAGGTCACCACCGACCCGATCCGCTTCAGGGTAGTCGTGCCCCTGCAGCCGACCGTCGAGCTGGGCGATTACAAACAGATCCGCCTGGAAGCGCCGACGGTGACGGTGAGCCTGGAAGACGTGGACGCGCTGATCGAAGGCGCGCGCGAAGAACGCGCGACGTGGCAGGTGGTCGAACGGCCGGCCCAGCTCGGCGATACCGTCACGATTGATGTCACCGGCACGGTGGGCGAAGAGACCATCATGGACAACCATGACTGGGATGTGGTGCTCAAGGGAGAAGGCGGCTGGTTGCCCGGCTTCGACGAGGCGTTCGTGGGCATGTCGGCCGGCGAAGAGAAGCGTTTCACCCTCACCTACCCCGCCGACTCTGCTTCGCGCTACCGGGGCCAGGAAGCCACCTTTCAGGCCAAACTCCTGGCGGTCAAGGCGCGCGTCAAGCCCGAACTGACCGACGAATTCGCCCGCTCGCTCGGCGATTTCGAAAGCGTGGAGGACATGCGGGCCAAACTGCTGAAGCGCCTGACCGCTCAGCGGGCAAGAGACGCGGAGGAGCAACTGACCAACCGGGCCGTGCAGGCGCTGGTGGAGGGGGCGAAGATCGCCTACCCGCCGAGCGCGGTGGACGAAGAAGTGAATCAGATGATCAAAGAGCTCGAGGAGCGGGTCAGGGAGGTCGGCTACAAGCTGGAAGACTACCTTCGGTTCCAGGGCATGACGGAAGAAACCTACCGACAGCGCCTGCGGCCGCAGGCCGAACAGAGCCTGAAGGGCCGGCTGGCGTTGATCGAGCTGATGAAGCGCGAGGGGATCACGGTCTCAGAGGAAGAGGTCACGGCCACCATCGCGCGCGCGCTCGATCGGGCGGAAGAAGAAGTTCGCAACGATCCCGAAGTGGCCAATTCCGAAGAGCTGCGCAGGATCACCCTGAGTTCCTTGTTGTCCCAAAGGACGCTGGCGCGGCTCCGCGAGATCGTCACGGGCCAGGATGCGGCTCAGCCGGAGGCAACGCGGACAGACACCCCGGACGAGACCACCGATAGCGCAACGAGTGAAGCAACGGATGAGGCAACCCACAGCACAACAAGTGAAGCAACAGATGGGGCAACAGATGAGCCCCAGGCCAACGAATGAGCGGATGACAGGCCGGCGAAGATGTGAGGGACGGTAAGAACGAAAACATCTTTAGAGAGCGAACAGGTGTTAGATGAGGGCGACCGGCCCGAGGGTCGGCCAGACCTCTCGAGAGAAAAGGGTTAAGACGATGGAGAAGACGATACTTATGCCTCAGGCGCTGATCCCGATGGTGATCGAGACGACCGGCCGCGGGGAACGCGCATACGATATCTATTCGCTGCTCCTGCAGAACCGGATCATCTTCCTGGGGACGCCGATCACCGATCAGGTGGCGAATGTGACGGTGGCGCAATTGCTGTTCCTGGACCGCGAAGACCCGGAGAAGGACATCCAGCTCTACATCAATTCGCCGGGCGGGCAGATCTACGCCGGCATGGCGATCTACGACACCATGCAGTTGATCCGTGCGCCGGTGAGCACCATTGCGGTCGGCGTGACGGCGAGCTTCGGCACGCTGCTGCTGGCGGCCGGCACGCGCGGCAAGCGCTATGCGTTGCCCCACGCGACCATCCACATGCACCAGCCGCTGGGCGGCGCGCAGGGCCAGGCCACCGAGATCGAGATCCAGGCGCGCGAGATCTTGCGCCTGCGCGAGGAGCTGAACCGGATCCTGTCGTTTCACACCGGCCAGCCCGTCGAGCGCATCGCCGAGGATACCGAGCGCGATCGCTACATGACGGCCGAGCAGGCGAAGGAATACGGTTTGATTGACGAAGTGCTTACGCCTACCAACCAGGGGAAGTGATCCATTGCCCGGCAAGATTCCCGACCTACAACGTTGCTCCTTCTGCTATCGCGATCAGACCCAGGTTCGACGCCTGATCGCGGGGCCGGACGGCATCTTCATCTGCGATGAGTGCGTGCACCTGTGCGTGGAAGTGCTCGCCGAAGACGGCGTGGCCAGCTCCGGGCCCGGCGAAGCGGCCCCGCGCTGGCGGCTCTTGCCTCCGCGCGAGATCATGCGCCGGCTCGACGAATACGTCGTCGGCCAGACGCGCGCCAAGAAGGTGCTGTCGGTCGCGGTCTACAACCACTATAAGCGGATCGCCAGCGGCCAGAAGACCGACGACGTCGAGCTGGAGAAGAGCAACATCCTGTTGATCGGCCCGACCGGCTGCGGCAAGACGTTGCTGGCGCGCACCCTGGCCCGCATCCTCGACGTGCCCTTCACCATCGCCGATGCCACCAACCTCACCGAGGCCGGCTACGTGGGCGAGGACGTCGAGAATATCCTGGTGCAGTTGTTGCAGGCCGCCAACTGGGACATCGAGCGCGCCAAGGTCGGCATCGTCTACATTGACGAGATAGACAAGATCGCCCGCAAGAGCGGCGATAACCCCTCCATCACCCGCGACGTGTCGGGCGAAGGAGTGCAACAGGGCCTGCTCAAGATCATCGAAGGGACGATCGCCAACGTGCCGCCGCAGGGCGGCCGCAAGCACCCGCAACAGGAGTACATCCAGCTCGACACGCACAACATCCTCTTCATCTGCGGCGGCGCGTTTGCCGGCCTGGAAGAGGTGGTGGGCCGGCGCATCGGTCTGAAGGGCCGGGTGGGCTTCAACACGACGGGCGAGCTTCCGCCTTCCAAAGAAGCGCAGACGGCCGCGCTTCTGCAACAGGTGATCGCCGACGACCTGCTGAAATACGGCATGATCCCGGAATTCGTCGGCCGCCTGCCCGTCACCGTGAGCGTGGAGCCGTTGGACGAGGACGCGCTGGTGGCGGTGCTCACCGAGCCCAAGAACGCCCTGGTGAAGCAGTACCAGCGCCTCTTCGAGCTGGACGGGGTGGAGCTGGTCTTCACGCCCGAGGCGCTGCGCGCGGCCGCGCAGGAAGCGCTGAAGCTCAAGACCGGCGCGCGCGGCCTGCGCACCATCATCGAGGGCGTCTTGCTCGATGTGATGTACGAAATCCCTTCACACCCCGAAGTGGTGAAGTGCGTGGTGAACGCCGAGTGCATCACCCGCCATGCGCCGCCCCTCCTGCTGCTGGAAACCGGCCAGGCCATCGCCTGGGGCGAACACCTCCAACAAAAAACAGCGTAAAACAGATGGCACCGCGGAGGCGCAGAGAACGCAGAGAAAGGCAAGGAAATCTCTCGGCGTTCTCGCCGTCTCTGCGGTGAATGCCGATCGCGGCGCAAAGCAGAAAGGACGCAAAAGGCCACTTTGGCAGAGTTGACCCACCTCGACGACCAGGGCCAGGCGCACATGGTAGATGTGGGCGCCAAGGCCGAGACCGAACGGGAGGCCATTGCGGCCGGCCGCGTGTTGATGCGGCCCGAAACCTTACGGCTGATCCGGGAAGGGGACCTGCCGAAGGGCGATGTGCTCGGCACCGCGCGCGTGGCCGGCATCATGGCCGCCAAGCGCACCGCCGAGCTGATCCCCCTCTGTCATCCGCTTCTCCTCACCAAAGTCGCGGTGGAATTCGCCTACGACGAGGCCACATCGGCCATCGAGATCACCGCGACGGTGCGCTGCCGGGGGCAAACGGGCGTCGAAATGGAGGCGCTCACCGCGGTCAGTGTCGCCGCGTTGACGATCTACGACATGGCAAAGGCCGTCGAGCGCGGCATGACCATCGCGGACATTCGGCTGCTGGAGAAGCGCGGGGGGAAGAGCGGGGAGTGGAGGCGCGAAACGTGAAACGTGAAACGTCAAATGTTGGGCGTCAGATGTGGGGGGGATGGGTGTGATGGCGGATACGATTACGGTTCGGGTGCGGGCGTTTGCGGCGTTGCGCGAGGCGTTGGGGGTGCAGGAGACGACGATCAGTCTTCCGGCCGGCGCCGATGTGCGGGCGCTGCTGGCCGCGCTGGCGGCCCGCTATCCCCAGGCCCGGTTGGCCGAGCGGCGCTTCGGCGTCGCGCTCAACCGGAACTACGCGCCTCCGACCGCCATCCTGGCGGACGGGGATGAGGTCGCGCTGATCCCGCCCGTCAGCGGGGGAACCGCCGCGGGAGATGATGCGGCCGCGATAAACCCCTGCGTCGCCGAGATCACCGACCGCCCCCTGTCGCTCGATGCGGTGCTGCGTCGCATCGTCGCGGCCGACCGCGGGGGCGTCACCTTCTTCGCGGGCACCGTGCGCGGCATCACCCGCCCCGCTGCCGGCACGGCCGGCGAGATCGCTACCGCGTATCTGGAGTACGAGGCGTACCCGGAAATGGCCGAAGAGGCGCTCTTGCGCATCGCGGCCGAAGCACGAGAGCAATGGCCCGACATCGCCGCGGTGCACATCGTCCACCGGGTAGGTCGGCTGGAGGTGGGGGACGTGGCCGTGATCGTGGCGGTGGCCGCGGCCCATCGCCGGAACACCTTCGACGCCTGCCGCTATGTCATAGACCGCATCAAGCAGATCGCGCCGATCTGGAAGAAAGAGGTCGGCCCGGACGGCGCGCTGTGGGTCGAGGGCCCGGAATCGGCGGTGGAGGGATAGCGATGCGCGCCGTCATCCAACGCGTCAGTCGGGCCAGCGTCACTGTGGACGGAAGGGAGATCAGCGCCATCGGCCGGGGCTTCCTGGTGCTGGTGGGCGTCACGCACAGCGACACCCGCGCCGAGGCCGATTGGCTGGCGCGCAAGATCGCCGGCCTGCGGCTCTTCGAGGATGAGGCGGGCAAGATGAACCTGGGCCTGGCCGACGTGGGCGGCGCGGTGCTGGTGGTGTCGCAGTTCACCCTCTACGGCGATGCGCGCAAGGGGCGCCGGCCCGGCTTCACCGACGCGGCGCGGCCCGAACAGGCCGAACCGCTGATCGCCTATTTCGTCGAACAGTTGCGCAAAGAGGGCCTCACCGTCGCCACGGGCCAGTTCCAGGCGCACATGGAGGTGGCGCTGGTCAACGACGGCCCGGTGACGCTCTGGCTGGACACGGCCGGCGTGCTCTGATCCCGGCTTCTCTATCGCAGATCCCCCTTAGAATCCCAGATAGGCGGTCTTGACGTACTGGTTCGCCAACAGTTCACTGCCGCTGCCCGCTAGCACCACGCGGCCGGTCTCCAGGACATAGCCGCGATCGCAGATCGCCAGCGCGTGGTTGACGTTTTGCTCCACCAGCAAGATGGTGACGCCCTGCTGGTTGATCAGCCGGATCACCCGAAAGACCTCATCCACCAGCAGGGGCGCCAGGCCCAGGGAAGGCTCGTCCAACATCAGCAGCTTGGGCCGCGAAAGCAGTCCGCGGCCGATCGCCAGCATCTGCTGCTCGCCGCCCGAGAGGGTGCCGGCCTGTTGCGAAGAGCGCTCTTTGAGCCGCGGGAAGAGGCTGAAGACCCACTCCATCGTCTGCTGGCGCGCGGCGCGCGCGGCCCGCGTATAGGCGCCCAGCTCGAGGTTCTCGCGCACGGTCAGGCCGGGCCACAGGCGCCGGCCTTCCGGGATCTGGGCGATGCCCAGCTCCACCAGGCGATAGGCCGGCAGGCGATCGATGCGCGTGCCTTCCAGGATGATCTCGCCGCTGCGCGGGGGCACCAGGCCCGAGATGCACTTGAGCGTGGTGCTCTTGCCCGCGCCGTTCGAGCCGACGAGGGTCACGATCTCCCCCCGGTTGACGGTGAACGAGACATCCCACAGCGCCTGCGCCTCGCCGTAGAAGACGTTGATCTTGTTGACCTGCAACATGCGTCCTACCCCCGCGCGCCTTCAGCCATGCTCGCGTAGCCCTTCCCCAGGTAAGCCTCGATGACCCGGGGATTGGAGGCCACCTCTTGGGGCGTGCCTTCGGCGATCTTGTCGCCGTAGTTGAGCACCATGATCCGATCGCTGACGTTCAGCACCGCCCGCATGACATGCTCGACCATGAAGATCGTGATCCCGCTGTCGCGCAACTGGCGGATCAGGCGCACCATCATGTCGGTCTCGGTCGGGTTGAGGCCCGCCACCACTTCGTCAAGCAACAACAGCTCGGGCCGCGTGGCCAGGGCGCGGGCGACCTCCAGGCGTTTACGGTCCGGCAGCGTCAGGTTGCGCGCCAGAAAGTGGGCCTTGGGGGCCAGTCCGGTGAATTCAAGGACCCGCATGGCCTCGCGGGTGGCATCTTTGACATCCCCGCGCGCCCAGCCGCGGCCGAAGAACGCGCCCACCCGCACGTTGTCCAACACCGTCATATCCTGAAAAGGCCTGACCACCTGATGCGTGTTGGTGATGCCCAGCACGCAGATCTCGTGCGGCGTAAGACGGGTGATCTCCCGGCCCCTGAAGAAGATCTGGCCCGAGGTAGGGCGATAGACCCCGGTGATGCAGCGGAACAGGGTGGTCTTGCCGGCGCCGTTGGGGCCGATCAGGCCGAAGATCTCCCCTTCCTGCACCTGGAAACTGACGCGGTGCACCGCCGTCAGCCCGCCGAAGCTCATCACCACATCCCGACCCTCAAGGAGTACGGCCATAGACCACCTCGTTGCTTTACTGTGCCGCTGCCGCCACCGGCCGGGACCGGCGCCGCTGCCACCACCCGGCGGCCCGGCGAAACAGGCCCACCAGCCCCTTGGGCTCGAAGAGGACGATCATCACCAGGAGGCCGCCATACACCAGCAGGTGCATCGAGCTCAGCGAAAGCTTGATCGGGCCCAGGTCCAGGTTGGCCGTCAAGATGCGATCCTGCACCACCCCGTAGACCACCGCGCCCAGCACCGGCCCGACCAGGGTGCCGATCCCGCCGATGGTGGGCATGAGGACCATGGCGATGCTGACGGGGAAGCCGAAGACGGTTTGCGGGTCAATGTAGAAGACGTATTGGGCGTAGACGCTGCCCGCCACGCCCACCATGAACGCGCTCAAGAGGAGCGCCAGGATCTTGTAGCGCGTGGTGTTGACGCCGACCGTCTCGGCCGCATCCATGTCCATGTTGATGGCGAACAGGCCCAGGCCGAACTTGCTGTTCTTCACCCGCCAGGAGACCAGCAGCGCCAGCGCCATCAGCGCCATGGTACCATAATAGAAGCCCGTGGCATACGCCCGAATGTCCGGCGGCGTCGGCAGCATCAAGCCGGTCGCGCCGCCGGTCAGCACGCCCCGATGCAGCAGGCCCTGCAACAGCGCGCTGTGTTTGATGAGATCGTCCACGTTGAGCACGAGCAGCCGCGTGGCCTCGCCCACGCCGATGGTCGCGATGGCGAAGTACTGGCCCCGCAGCCGCAGGCAGGGATAGCCCCACAACAGGCCATAGAACGCGGCCACCAGGCCGGCCAGCGGCATCGTCAGGAGCGGCGGCACCCCTCGCAGGGCCAGAATGGCCGTCGTGTACGCGCCCAGGCCGTAGAAAGTCGCGTGGCCGAAGGAGGTCTGGCCGGCATAGCCGCCGAGGATGTTCCAGGCCGTGCTCAGGATGATGTAGAGGAAGGTCAAAAAGGCCAACGTTTGCAAATAGCCGCCGGCCAGCCGGAGAAACGGCAGCGCCAGCAAGAAAACCAGGCCGGCCAGAGCCACCCATGTCTTCCAGGAACGAAGCATCTTGCTCACCGGAGCACTCCTTTGGGCTTCAGCTTGCCGATCAGCCCCATGAGGCCCCCCGGCATGACGATCAGCACGATCACCAGGATGGCGAAGCTGATGAAATCTTGCAGGGCCGGCATGACCGCCAGGATGCTCAAGGCTTCGGCCAGGGCCAACACCAGCGCGCCGAGCGCCACCCCGACGAAGCTCTCCAGGCCCCCTAACACCACGATGCAGAAGCTCTTGAGCAGATGTGACCGGCCGAAGTCCGGGTCGAAGGCAAAGATCAACGCCATCAGCGTCCCGGCCAGGGCAGCCAGCGCCGTGCCGATGCCGAAAGCGATCTCCATGATGCGATCGGTGTTGATGCCCACCAACTGGCTGGCGGCGCTATCCTGCGCGGTCGCGCGAATCGCCTTGCCCAGATAGGTGTGCCCGAGAAAACGCTGCAGGCTCACCAGCGCTACGACGCCGACGACGAACACCAGCAAACGGTTCACCGAGATGGCAAAACCGGCCACCTTGAGGGTCAACAACGTGTATGGCGTCGTAATCGTCCGTGTATCGCCTGAAAAGAGCAGATAGGCGATGTTCTGCATGATCAGCCACGTGCCGAAGAGCAGCAGCAGCGAGGAGATGGGAGGAGCCGACATCACGTGGCGAACGACGAAACGCTGGAGCAGGATCCCCAGGCCGAAGAAGAGCGGAACGATCAACAGCGGCGCCAGAAAGGGATTGACGCCGAGCCGGGCTACAAGCAGAAAGGCCGCATACGCGCCCCACATCATCACGCCGGCATGCGCCAGGTTGACGATCTTCATCACGCCATAGATAAGGGCCAGGCCATACGACATGGTGGCGTATAGCCCCGCCAGCAGCACCGCGCTGACGATCAAGGCAGGCAGGTCAATGCTCACGTCCCCTCCTTCATGGATCGGTCTTTCGGGATGACCTGGCCATCCCGAAAGACCGCAATCGGCGACCGGACAAACCGCAGCCGCCTGTCGGCCCTACTTCTTGGGGATGGGCACGATGGCGTCCGCGGTGGCAACGGACTTGGGGTAGATCAGCGCCACTTTGCCGCCGGGCAGGTTTTGCATCATCACATAGTCGTTGTTGATCTGGCCGTTTGCCTCGAACCAGACCCGACCGCCGACAACCAGGGAGGGCTTCAGGTCGGTTTTGGCCAGTGCGTCGCGCACTTTGGTCTTGTCCAGGGTGCCGGCGTTCTCGATGGCCTTGGCCATGACGCGGGCCGTCTCATAGGCCAGGGCGGGGAACCACTCGGGCCGTTCGTTGTAAGCCTTCTGATATTTCTCGGCGAAGGCTTTGGCTTCTGGCGTGGGGATGTCGGGGTGCCACCAGTTACACGACACGATGTAGTCGGCGGCCGCGCCCAGGGCATCGCGGGCGGCTTTCTCCGTGCCGCGCGGACCATAACTGACGATCAGGTGCGACAGGCCCAGCTCGGTGTAGCGACGATGGATCGTGGTGTAGTCGGCGATGCGCGCATCCGCCAGGAAGACGTCCGCATTGGCGGCCTTGAGCTTCTGCAGCAGCGGATCGGCGTCCTTGAGGTTCAGCTCGAACGGCTCATCCATCACGACCTTGAAGCGGTCGGGCGCAGCGGCGGCCTTGTCGAGCACGCCCTTGCGAAACTCTTTGCCGTGCGAGCTATTCTCGCCCACCACCGCAATGGTCACCGGCTTCTTGAGCTTGCCGGCATCCTGTTGCTCGGCCATCCAGTCCATCAGAGTATGCGCCAGCTTCTCGATGCTCGCCAGCAGGCCGAAGATATACTTCATGTTGCGCGCGTAGATCTCGCCGGTGGCACCCCCGCCGTTCACGTAGGGCACCTGATACTTCTCCGGCACCACGGTATGCGCCGAGATCAAAGGGGTGCCATAGCCGCCCAGGAGCGCATGGACCTTGTCCTCGGTGACCAGTTTCTCGTACAACTGGACCGATGTGGTGTTGTCGCTTTTGTCATCGTAGATGATCAGTTTGACGGGGATCTTTTTATTGTACTCCTTGACCATGATGCCGCCGGCATCGTTGATCTCTTTGATCGCCAGCTCGTAGCCCTTCTTGAAATAGCCGCCTTCGCGCGCCTGGCCGCCCGTGAGAGGCAATGCCGCGCCCAAAACGATCTCTGTCGGCGCGGCCGGGGCGGCCGGCGCACAGGCCGCCAGGACGGGAGCCAACAAAGCGTACAGCGCCAACCCGATCATGAATCTGTAGAAACGCCATGACTTCACCATAGGGCACCTCCTCGGGGAACTAAATTTGGGCTTAAAACCGAAGACCGACCGCAGGGAACCGAAAGCTGTGGAGACCTTTGCTCACCTCCTTTCCAACAAGGCATCCGACCGGGCCGGGCGCCGAAAGTCCAGTCTGAATACGTCGTCTCGGGCGGCCAGACGGGGGTCGCAGACCCCCTGCGAGCGAGAGAAAAGGTGGCGCAAGACGCCATCTTCCTGTTAGCTTGATGCCTATGGGGTCTGAGACCCCCATAGGCATCAAGCTAAGGGACTTGCCCGCCGATCAAATCGGCGGGCTACCGCACGGCGCCCCGTGAACGGGGCTGTTGCGACGGGCAGCAGAGGCCCGCGGCCGCCAGCCCGCTTCAGCGGGCATGGCCTGGGTAGCACGGGCACTTCATGCCCGTGCGGCGTTCGCCGGCCACGCCCGCTCGCCCGCCGGCGGCAGATGCCTATGGTCTGCGACCCCCGTCGCCCCCACTTCTTGAGAAGATACAGACGGAAGGCACAATCGAAAAATGCGGCCAACATATGTACAATTTAAAGTCAAGGTTCATTCGATAAATGCGCGAGAGTTGAACGTCTGAGGAGAATCAAATTATACTCTGATGCCCGGAATAGTCAAATCCCCGGCCGCTCGCCGTTCATCACGATTCATCATCGTGGCACTGCGATTCCTGCTGTTTGGGCGCATCCTTTTGCCGTCTCGTGCGTTAGCTAAAGCGAGGTTCGATGCAAGACGTCTGCACTGATGCTGAGATGGTCGCCCTGCTGGAACGGGCTCAACGGGGCGACCCGTCGGCTTACGACCGCCTGTACGATCTGTATGCCGACAAGCTTTTTCGTTACCTGTACGCGCGACTGGCAGAACGCGAAGCGGCCGAAGACCTCACGGCAGAGCTTTTCGTGCGCCTGGTACAAACCTTGCCGCGCTTTCGGGTCAATGCCGCGCGGCCTGTGGTGGCCTTTTCGGCATGGCTTTATCGGATCGCCGATAACTTACTGGCCGATTATCGCCGTCGGCAGCGTTTCCGCCGCCATGAGCAACTCGACGGGTATCGCGATTTGCCCGCTGTCCGACCCGATCCGCTGCAACAGACGGTGATCGCAGAGCGCAGTCGCAGGATTGCGGCCGCCATCGCCGGGTTGGGGGAAGAACAACAACGCGTGATCATTTACCGTTTTCTGGAGGGCTATAGCCTGACCGAAGCGGCCGAGTTAATGGGGAAAACGATCGCCAGCATCAAGGCGCTGCAGCATCGCGCCCTGGTGCATCTGCGTCAGGTTTTGACGCCGGAGGAGTCCCGATGAACCGCTTGCTTGCGCCGGCCAGCAACTTCGAGGACGCCCTGGCACAATCCCTGGATGCGCTTAGGGCCGGCGTCGCTATCGGCGAGTGCCTGGCCGCTTATCCGGAATACGCCGATGGCCTGGCGCCTTTGTTGGAGACGGCTATGATGATGGGAGCTGCAATGTGGCCCCAGCTTTCGCCAGGCGGTCGAGCCCGCGGCCGGGCGCGCATGCACGAAGCGCTAGAGCGACGACAGCGGAGGATGAATTGGTTGCGGCCGGCCTGGAGCTTCGTTGGCATGGCGCTGATTCTGGCCGTCCTGGCCGCAGGGGTATGGCTCGCCTGGCCCGGCCGCGACGAGAGCCGACGGATCGGCCGGCCGACCGCGTCCCCCGGCCGACCGGAGTTGACCGTCACGGCCACGGCCGCCATCACCGCAACGGCCACGCGCGAGCCCACGCCATCCGGGCCGACGAGCATCGGCACGCGCATCCCGACCGGCACAAACGAAGCGCACGAGGCGACCCGCACCGCGACGCCCTGGCAAACGTCCGCCGTCACGGATGCGCCAGCGGGCCGGTCGGAAACCGCGGAACCCACGGAAACCCCACGGCCGAGAGAGACCGCGAAGCCGACGGAAACCCCGCGACCGCGAGAAACCGCGAGGCCCACGGAAACCCCACGGCCGCGAGAGACCGCAAGGCCCACGGAAACCCCACGGCCGCGAGAAACCGCGAGGCCCACGGAAACCCCGCGGCCGCGAGAAACCGCAAAGCCGACGGAAACCCCGCGACCAAAAGAGACCGAGGAGCCCCCGGAAACCCCGCGGCCAAAAGAGACGGAAGAACCGAAGGCGCCGAAGGGACCAAGGTCGCCCTGAGATGGCGCGTACCGTTTACGCTTACACGTATGATGGCGATTTTCAAGTTAGTATTCCGCAGCGCCCTGGTCGCCAGAGCGCGAAAACCTTGCGCAAAACAGTCTGCTGCCAGCGCTCGAACCTTTCTGATGGAGGAAACCATATGATCGGCGCAAATCGCTGGATCGCCCGCGCGGGCCGTTGGCGGCTGCCGGGCACGATCGCGCTGAGCGGCGTTGCATTGCTGGCCGTGTTGCTGGTAGTCATTGCCCGGCCGGCCCCGGCCCAGGCGAAGAGCAACTATCTGGCGGCGTTCATCAGCGCCTATCCGGCCGCCGCCGGCAGCAAGCTCGAAAGCTGTACGCTGTGTCACACCGCCAGCATCCCCAACCTGAATGCTTTCGGCGCGGATTACCGCAGGCTGGGCCACAATTTCGCCGCCATCGAGAACCTGGATTCGGACGGCGACGGCGCGACCAATCTGGTCGAGATCAACGCGCGTACCTGGCCGGGCGATCCGGCCGACCGACCGGGAGCGGCGGCCACGGCAACGCCCACCACGCCGGCCGCGACCGCAACGCCCACCGGCGTCCCTACGCCGGGAACCGGCGTCTACAAGTTAATCGGCTGGAACGATCTGGGCATGCATTGCATGAATGAGAGCTTCGCCAATCTGGCCGTGTTGCCGCCCTATAACACGCTGTGGGCGCAACTGATCCGCCAGGGACCGAATCCAGAGATCGTCACGACCGGCGTCACGATCGAGTACAGCATCGTGGACAACACCTATTCGGCGGGCAAGACCGACTTCTGGCAGTATGTACGCGCCTTGTTCGGCGTTGACCTGCCGCCGGATGTGGGCCTGACCGGCGCGCGGCTGGCGGGCACGATGCAGCCGGCCGGGGATCATTTCATCATTGAAGGGGTGCCGCTGACGCCCTATCGCGATAGCGCGCCGCAACCCGGGCCGCAGAACTGGTATCCCTATCAGCTGGCCCATCTGGTAGCGCGCGACGCGGCCACGGGCGCGGTGCTGGCCGAGACCACGACCGTCGCGCCGGTCTCTACCGAGATGCGTTGCGATACCTGTCACTACGACGGCGGCGTCGAAGGGGTGCGCACCGGAAATGTCGAGACCAATATCCTGGCGCTGCACGACAAAGAGGAGCACACCAATCTGATGGGATCCCGGCCGGTGCTGTGCGCCACCTGCCACGCCTCCAACGCTCTTGGCGCGCCGGGCCGGCCCGGCGTGCCCAATCTCTCGCGGGCGATGCACGGCAAACACGCTCCTGAAGAAGATGATAGCGCCGCAGCAGGCAAGCGTATTCTGCGAACTCTCTCCGGTGCTGGCGGCAAACCATCGGCGCCGGTCGCTTCGGTGCAAGAAGGCACGAACAATTGCTACCTGTGCCACCCCGGCCAACAGACTCAGTGCCTCCGCGATGTGATGTATCAGCGGGGGATGACCTGCACCAACTGTCACGGTGGCATGGCCGATGTGGCCAATCCGGCGCGGCGACCATGGATTGACGAGCCGCGCTGCGGAAACTGTCACGGCCCACAATATGCCGAGGAGCCGGGCAAGCTGTATCGCAATTCGGTGGGTCACGGCGGCCTCTATTGCGAGGCGTGCCACGGAAGCCCCCATGCCATCTTGCCCAGTACCCAACCCAACGACAATATCCAGAACATCGCCCTGCAGGGCCATGCGGGCACGTTGAGCGACTGTCGGGTCTGCCATGGACAGGTGCCGGCCGGGCCCGGCCCCCACGGCCTGCGCCCCAACGTCTCCCCGACCCCGACGCCAACCGCGGCAGCGACGGCGAGCGCTACGCCTACGCGCCGGCCGACCGAGACCCGCGAGCCCACGCGCACCCCGCGGCCGACCCGTACCCCGGCGCCCACAGCGCAACGCCGTGAGTTCGAGCTGAAGGGCCAGGTGGAGGCGCGGCCCGCCGGCCGCATCGGCTGGTGGCGGATCGCCGGGCAAGATGTGCGGACCGATGCCAGCACCCGATTCGATGAGTCGAATGGGCCCGCCGTGGTCGGCGCGTTCGTGCAGGTCAAGGGGTACATCTTGAGTGACGGCACTCGCCTGGCGACTCGTATCAAGGTGGAAAGAAGCGACGATCAAGAGGTCAAGATCAAGTTCCGCGGCGTCATCCAGAGCCTGCCGGCGACCGGCTTGATCGGGCAATGGCAGGTCGGCGGCCGGACCGTCCTGGTCACCGCAAGCACCAGGCTCGAAGGCCGACCGGCGGACTATGCAGTGGGCGTTATGGTGAAAGTATATGCCATCCAGGGGGCCAACGGTGTCATCACCGCCCAGGAGATCGAGCTGGAGCAAAACGGGGACTGAAGAGCGAGATGGGCCCGGCGGCTGCGCCTTGCCGGGCCCATCGGCTATGCGATCTTGACAGGAGTTATGACCCCGTGCGATACCTGATCGTGATTCCGTTGCTTACGGCGCTGTGCCTGAATCCGGTCTTGCCGGCTGCATCTCAAGGGGCCGCTCCGGCGGCCTGCACCGATCAGATTGCCAATGGCGGCTTCGAGGAAGGCCCGGCCGGCTGGACGGCCACTTCGGCCGGCGGCTATGCCGTATTCAGCCAGGCGTTGCCGCGCACCGGTCAATGGGGGGCATTTCTGGCCGGCTACAATCGCGCCGATGATCGGCTGGCTCAGGATGTGGCGCTGCCGGCCGGCCAGACGTTGATTCTCTCCTTTTGGTGGCAAGTGCGCACCGAGGAGAGCGATCACCCGTGGGACACGCTGGATGTGGAAATCACGCCCGCCGGAAGGGCAACGGTGCGCCTGCAACGCATCACCGACGCGGATGCAGGCGTTGACTGGCAATACGCCGCGTTCGACCTGAGCGCCTATGCCGGCCAGACGGTGACGCTCTCGTTTCATGCTCAGACCGACCTCGACCGGCCCACCGACTTCTACCTGGACGACGCCAGCCTGAACGCGTGCGACGCGGCCGCACTCGGCCGCGTGTATCTGCCGCTCCTGTTGCGCTGACGGAAGGCCGGGTTCGCGTCCGGGCGATAGAACTATCCGCCGATCCTCGCCCGCACGATCTCTTCCAGGGTCGGCTGGCCGATCACCTGAAGCTCATAACGCACACGCTGGACCGGCTGAGCAATGCGAGCTACACGCGTCAGGTCGATCGGGGTGGCCGCTAACACCAGGTCACACGGCGTCCGGCGGATCGTCTCTTCCAGGTCACGTATCTGTGCCTCGCCGTAGCCCATGGCCGGCAGGAGCGGACCGGTGGTCGGATAGGCGCGGAAGGCCTCGGCGATGCTGCCGACCGCATAGGGCCGCGGGTCGACGATCTCGGCCGCGCCGAAGCGCCGCGCCGCGACGATCCCCGCGCCGTATTGCATTCCGCCGTGCGTCAGGGTCGGGCCATCTTCGATGACCAGGACGCGTTTGCCGCGGATGGCGGCCGGGTCGGCCAGGAAGATCGGCGAGGCGGCTTCTACGATGAGCGCGGTCGGGTTCACGTCGGTCGCGTGTTGCCGCACGGCGCTGATCGGCTCCAGGTCGGCCGTGTCTATCTTGTTGATGACGATGACATCGGCCATGCGGAAGTTGGCCGCGCCCGGATAGTAGGTGAGCTCGTGGCCGGGCCGATGCGGGTCGGCCACGACGATGTGCAGGTCGGGCTTGAAGAAGGGCAGGTCGTTGTTGCCTCCGTCCCACAGGAGCACGTCGGCTTCCTGCTCGGCCTGGCGCAAGATGGCCTCGTAATCCACCCCCGCATAGACGACGATGCCCCGATCCAAATGCGGCTCATACTCCTCACGTTCTTCGATGGTGCAGCGATGGGCGTCCAGGTCGGCATAGGTGGCGAAGCGCTGAACGCGCTGGCGCACCAGGTCGCCGTAAGGCATGGGGTGACGCACGGCGACGACCTTTTTGCCCATGCGCTGGAGTATCCCCGCCACATGGCGCGTCGTCTGCGATTTGCCGCAACCGGTGCGCACCGCACAGACGGCAACGACCGGTTTGCTGGCGCGCAGCATCGTCGCGGCCGGGCCGATCAGCCGGAAGTCGGCACCGGCGGCCAGGGCGATGCTCGCTTTTTCCATTACGTATTGGTGGCTCACGTCGGAATAGGCGAAGACGACCTGTTGCACGTTCAGGTCGCGGATGAGCACGGGGAGTTCGCTTTCGCTGTAAATGGGAATGCCCTGCGGGTAGCGCGGCCCGGCCAGCTCGGTCGGATAGCGCCGGCCTTCGATGTTGGGGATCTGGGTGGCGGTGAAGGCGACGACCTGATAACGATCGTCGTCGCGAAATACGGTATTGAAGTTGTGGAAATCGCGGCCGGCCGCGCCCATGATGAGAATACGTTCGGGCTCCATGGCTTATCTCCGGTGATTTGTTTTTTGTGATCACGCCTGGCGTTCGACCACGGCCGGCTGGTTGTTGCGCGGCCGGTAGGTCATGCGGGCGAACATGACGCCGAGGAAATAAAGGGCCAACAACGGTCCCATGACCAGCGCCATGTTGAGCGGGTCTACGGTGGGGGTGATTACGGCTGCGATGATGGCAATGCCTACAATGGCATAGCGCCACTGACGGGCCATGGCGGCCGGCGAGACGATCCCCAGCCGCGCTAACATGGCCATGATGAGAGGCGTCTCGAACGCGGCTCCCATCCATAGCATGACGCCCAGGGTGAAGCTGAAGTAGGCCCGCACGTTCCAACTGGCGCGCGCGATGTCGGTGCCAAAGGATGCCAGGTATTTGAGGGCGAACGGGAGCATGATGAAGTAGGCGAAGAGCGCGCCCAATACGAAGAAGATCAGCACCAGGGGGATGCCGATCAGGGCGATCAAGCGGTAGGCGGCTTTTTCGGCCGGGGTCTCCAGGGCCGGCTCGATGAAGCGCAGGATCTGATATAGCATGATCGGCAATGTGAGCACGGCCGCCGTGCCGAAGATGACTTCGAAGGTGGCCCAGAGCATGTCTATGGGCGCCAGGACGATCAATTGGATGTCGCCTTTGGGCCGGGCGATGAGCTCGAGGAGCTGGTTGGAGAAGATGAACGCGATGATTGCGGAGCCGAAGAGCCAGCCCAGGACGATGAAGATGCGATGACGGAGCTCAACCAGGTGTTCGACCGCGCCGTAAAGGATCTGGATGAGGTCGTAGAGCGGGTTTTCGCTGGCTTCCCAGGCGCGACGCGCTTGTTCGAGGGTGAGGGTAGGCAGTTCGCTCTGCTGGCGTCGGAAGTTGGTGATGGAAAGCCAGAGTTGTTCGATGCCCGCGGGCAACTTGGACGGCCCCAATAGGGCGATGGCGGCGATCAGGAGGATGACGAGGCCGAAGATGCCTGTGAACGACATGGGTCAGTCCTGTGAGGATGCGG
>DAOTZV010000011.1:0-6595 GCA_034434235.1 Anaerolineae bacterium | reverse complement strand
ACGGCAATGTTGCCTTCCAACCGCACCCATTCGTGGCTCTTTGCGTACCTGGCCTGGGGATCGTACTTGTAGCTCATGATGTCTCCTCCGGGAAATTGGTAGACGGTAGATCGGTCAACCAGTGTATATAGGGAATTGTAGATTGTAGACCGAGGTCAGTTTAGCATAGCACGACTGGGCTGTCAATGATTCAGAGCATCTTGGGCGATTGAAATCGCGGCTAACGGGCGCCCCGGCGCCGCCGCACCCACCTCCGTGGGTGCGGACATGCGCACACGCGTCGGCGCCAAACGATCCATCCATTTTGGGGCGATTGAAATCGCGGCTAACGGGCGTCCCGGCGCCGCCGCACCCACCTCCGTGGGTGCGGACATACGCACACGCGTCGGCGCAGGCCGACGCCCAGCCGCCGGCTCCTTAGCCGCGACCTCGGTCGCCTCAAACCCTCGCGCTCCGCGCCCCCGCACCTAACGGGCGCCGCCGCACCCACCTCCATGGGTGCACGCGTCGGCGCAGGCCGACGCCCAGCCGCAGGCTCCTTAGCCGCGACCTCGGTCGCCCAAAACCCCCACCCTCCCCTACCCCAATCGTCAGTTCCGTGTTACAATATGCGCGACAGAATAGCCGAACAAAACAGAGGGGCGTTTCGAGCCGCCGCGACGGCCCGAAACGCCCCCTGAAGAGGAAGGTGGGTCCCCCGGGATTCGAACCCAGGACCAACCGGTTATGAGCCGGCCGCTCTAACCGCTGAGCTAGGGACCCCGATCACCGCAGATTACCGCCTTAATTTAACCCCACTTCTCCTCTTCTGTCAAACAAGACACGGTTGCTTCGGCCATTCCGGTTTCTGCGCGGCCAATCGAGCGGTCGCGCGTGCGATCGCCAGCCTGATCGTTTCGAGTGTATCAACATCCTCACAGGAAAGGAGAATGTCCATGTCGCTCCCCCGGTCCGTCCTGCTGCTCATCCTGCTTCTCGTTGCCCTCGCCTTGCCGCTGCCCATTTCGTCCGCGTTGCCGGCCGGCCCGCCGCAAGGCGTCCAGGTCGCCGCCGCGCCAGAGACGCCGATCAACCAGATCATCATCAAGTATCGCGCCCATGCCACGCTCCAGGGCGGGGCCGGGCCGGCCGACCCCGTGCAGATGCGCCGGCTGAGCGATGCGGCCGACATGCCCCTGACCTATTTCCGCGCGATGTCGGGAGACGCGCACGTGTTGCGGCTGCCAATGCGCCTGCCGCCCGCCGAAGTGCAGGCCATCGCCGACCGGCTGGCCGCGTTGCCGGAAGTAGCCTACGCCGAGCCGGACGCGATCATGCGGCCCATGCGGACGCCGAACGACCCGCGCTACGGCGACCAGTGGCACTATGCCGCGCCGACGAGTGGCCGCTACGGCATCAACGCGCCCGCAGCATGGGACATCACCACCGGCTCCGCGAGCATCGTCGTGGCCGTGGTGGACACCGGCATCACCGATCACGCCGACCTGAGCGGCCGCACTGTGAATGGTTACGACTTCATCAGCGATGAGTGGATGGCCAACGACGGCGGCGGCCGCGACGCCGACCCGCACGATCCGGGAGACTGGGTCGCGAAGGACGATTGCAGTTCCGGTTCGCCTGCCCAGGATAGCTCGTGGCACGGCACCCATGTGGCCGGCACGATCGGCGCCGCCACCGACAACGGCGTCGGCGTGGCGGGCATCAACTGGCAATCGGCCATCCTGCCGGTGCGCGTCCTGGGCCGGTGCGGCGGCACCATCTCCGACATCGCCGATGGGATGCGCTGGGCGGCCGGCCTGTCGGTGCCGGATGTGCCCGCCAATGCCCATCCGGCCAAAGTGATCAATCTGAGCCTGGGCGGATACGGCTCATGCAGCAGCACCTATCAGGATGCCGTCAATGCGATCGTCGCGGCCGGCGCCACCGTGGTCGTGGCGGCCGGCAACAGCAACGACAATGCGGTCCACTATCGCCCCGGCAACTGCGACGGGGTCATCACGGTGGCCGCCACCGACCGGGACGGCTCGCGCGCCTACTACAGCAACTACGGTTCGGTCGTCGAGATCAGCGCGCCGGGCGGCGAGACGAATCCCACGGCCGCCAACGGCGTCCTTTCCACCTTGAACACCGGCACCCAGGGCCCGGCCGGCGACACCTATGCCTACTACCAGGGCACCAGCATGGCCGCGCCGCACGTCGCCGGAGTGGTCTCGCTCCTCTACTCGCGCAACCCGGCGTTGACATCGGCCCAAGTCCTGGCCCTTTTGCAGAGCACCGTCACCCACTTCCCGGCGGGCAGCTCGTGCAACACCTCGATCTGCGGCGCGGGCATCGTGAACGCCGGTGCGGCGGTGGCCGCCGTGAGCAGCGCCACCGCTACCCCGACCCCCACCGCTACCCCCACCCCAACCCGCACCCCCACCCCGACCGGATCGGGCACGCCGGCCCCGACCCGCACGCCCACCCCGACCGGATCCACCACGCCGCACGCGAGTTATCTCGTTCGGCTGCCGTTGATCTTGCGCGACTATCCGCCCGTGCCGGCCGCACCGGTGCTGAACGAGATCGCCAACGCGGACGGCGACGACAACTACACCGTCTCGTGGAACGCATCTGCGCGTTCGGTCAACTACGAGCTGCAAGAGGACGACAACGCCGCGTTCGCCAGCCCGGAGACCCGCTATGTGGGCGCCGGCCTCTCCTGGAACGCCTACGGCAAAGCCGCGGGCACCTATTACTATCGCGTGCGCGGACAGAACGCGTGGGGCAACGGCGGGTGGAGCAACACGGCATCGGTGGTGGTCCAGCCGCCGGGGCCGAAGCCCGGCTTCTGGCAACATCCGTCCGGCAACATGGAGTTCTATGTCACCGCCGATCGGCGCTACGTGGACGATTTTGCGATCTATGTCAACGTGTCGGGATGCGGAGTCTACAAGATCACGCACCTCGTCCCGGAAGCGATCTCGGGCAACAGCTTCGCGTTCGGCGGGCCGTTCTACGCCTCCGGCACGTTCAGCTCGCCGATAACGGCCTACGGCACGACCGGACTGAACGATTTCTACATCTCCGACTGCGGCTACATCACGGGCGGGCCGTGGGCATGGACCGCGAGCTGGATGCACACGGCCGCCTTGCAGGCGCCGGCCGACCACGGCGAAGCGAAGCGCGTGGAACCCGCCAACGCGAATCACGCATTCGCCGCGCAGCGTACGCCGTAGGGGCGCTCGCCGCCCTGGCTTGCGGGGACACGTCCCCGCTTTTTGGCTTGCGGGAACACGCTCCCGCTTTGGGCTTGGGAAGAAGGGCTCCTCGCGATGAGAGCATGAGCGGCGCTGCGCGCCGCAATCCAAAAGGGAGCCCCCTACGCCAGGCCCAGCTCGGCCAGCTTCGCCGGCGTCGGCCGGCCGGTGATCGGGTCGTAGCCGCGCGCGGCGTAGGTCAGCTCGAGCAGCCGCTCGACGTCGGGCACGTAGCCGGCGGTACCCCCCTCGGCGAGCGGCTGCAACAGCAGCGCGGGCAACCGGTCGTCCGCGCGGGTCATGCCGAAGCGATGGTTGAGCAGCCGCTTGAAGGTGAAGATCCGTTCGCCGGCCCGGCGCACGTCCGGCCAATCCCATCCCCAGCCGGTCACGCTGTTGATCAGCGCGAGCAGTTGCGGCCCGGGCACGTCCTCGAAATGGCAGAGGATCAGGCTGTTGGTCAGGCCGCGCCAGTCCATCAGCCGGCCGACGATCTGCGCCTTCCGGGCCGATTCCTCCTGCCGGTCGCCGAACTCGATCCCCAGCTCGGGGAAGACACGGCCCTGATCGCTCATGTAGACGTCCCCCGACATGTGGTCGGCCCCGCGCGTGGCCATCGCGTAGACGATGGCCATGCCGCCGAACGCGCGCGGGTCGTGCATGGGGATCTCGAGGTTCTTCACCTGGGCCGCCAGCTCAGGCACGCGGAAATGCCGGCCCAACGCCAATGCGCCGTCGGCCAGCAGCGCGCCGAACCCCTCGCGGCGGGCGATCTGGCCGAGCAGGGCGTGCACGGTCGCCAGGTCGCCCCAGCGCAACGCCATCCCGCCCGTGTCGGCCTCGCTGATGATCCCCTGCTCGAACAGGTAGAAGGCGAACGCGATCGTGGAGGATGCGCTGATGGTATCCAGGCCGTAGAGGTTGCACAGATGCCCGGCATAGGCCGCGGCCTCCAGATCGGCCGAGCCGAGCAGCGGCCCAAACCCGATCGCGGTCTCGTATTCCGGGCCGTCGGCCTTGGGCACGCCGTAGGAATCGAGGCGCACCTCCCGGCCGCAGGCGATGGCGCAGCGGTAACATGCCACCCCCCGGATGAGCAGGGTGTCGTTCAGATGGCCGGCGCTGATCGTCGCCTCGGCCTCCGGCAGGCCGCTCCGCGTGTAGTAGCAGGCCGGCACGTCGCCGTAGTAGTTGCCCACCTCGGTGTAGAACAGCGTGCCGCCCAGGCGCATCATCTGGCCGGCGACGTCGTCCACGACGATCTTGAAGGTCTCGCGCAGCGCGTCCTTGAAGCCGGCCTCATCGGCGATCGGCACGGTCGCGCGGCCATAAGCGGCAATCGCTTTGAGGTTCTTGCTGCCCATCACCGCGCCCATGCCGGTGCGGGCCGCGGCCCGGCCGTGGTCGTTCATCACGGCCGCGTACTTCACCAGGTTTTCGCCGGCCGGGCCGATGCAAGCGACGCGCGCCTTCGGCTGGCCCAGCGCCTGGCGCACCCGCTCTTGCGTGGCGTAGGCGTCGAGCCCCCACAGGTCGTCGGCCGGCCGGAGGGCCGGCGGCTGCCCCTCGATAATGCTCAGGTAGACCGGCGCGGCCGCGCGGCCGGTGATGATGATCCCGTCGTAGCCGGCCTGGCGCAGCGCCGGGCCGAAGAAGCCGCCGCCGTTCGCCTCGCCGGTGAGGCCGGTCTGCGGCGAGCGGGCCACGACGGCGTAGCGGCCCGCGGCCGGGATCGGCGTGCCCACAAACGGCCCGGTCATGAAGATCAGCGGATTCTCCGGGCCGAGCGGGTCAATCCAGGGACCAGGCGGTGCGTGTTCCGACCCGGCGTTCGGGTCGGCCGGGGGATACAGCGAGGGATCGGCCAGGTAGCGCGCGGCCAATCCGCTGCCGCCGACGAACTGCCGCGCGTATGCCTCGTTCAGCGGCTCGTCCCAGATGGCGCCGCTGGTCAGGTCGACGCGCAGGATCTTGCCCAGATAGCCGTACATGGAGGTTCTCCTTGTTTCACGGACGTGCCTGGCACTTCCAAAGGTGCCAGGCACGTGAGGAGCTCGTCCGTCACCCCGCATATGCCGCGCGGCGGAAGAGGGCGGCCAGCTCGCCCCGCTCGGGGACGCGCGGGGAGGTGACGATCTGCGTGTCCCCTTCGGCCAGGTCGCAGAGGCGTTCGAGCGCGGCCTCGTGCTCGGCCGCGGCGATCCCCATCTCGGCCGCGGTGGTGGCCGCGCCGATCCGGCGCATCAGGTCGCGGATGGCCGCGACGAGCGCCGCGGCGGCGACCGGCTCGCTGTCGGCCGGCAGATGGAGGAAGTGGGCGATGTCGGCGTAGCGGCCCGCGCCGCCGCCGGCGATGAACTCGATGGTGTAGGGCAGGTAAAGGCCGACGGCTGCGCCGTGGGGCCGATGGAAGACCGCGCCCAGCGCGTGGCCCATGGCGTGCGCCAGGCCGGCCATCGAGTTGCCGAACCCCAGGCCGGCGATGGTCGCGGCGACCGCCATCTTCTCGCGCGCCTCCATATCGCTCCCGTCGGCCACCGCGCGCGGCAGATACTCGAAGACCAGTTGCGCGGCCTTCAGGCACAGGCCGTCGCTGAAGTCGTTGCGCCAGCTACTGGTGTAGCCCTCGATCGCGTGCGTCAGCACGTCCAGCCCGGTGTCGGCGGTGAGCCGCGGGGGCATGCCGGCCGACAGCGCGGGGTCCACGATGGCCAGGGTCGCCAGGGTCTCGCGATTGCCCAGTCCCAGCTTGCGGCCCTCGGCCGGATCGCTGAGCACCAGCGCCCAGGTGGCCTCGGCGCCGGTGCCGGCGGTGGTGGGGATGGTGATCAGCCGGGCGCGGGCGCCCAGGCCCAGCTTCACCAGCGGGCTGATGGCGTCGGCCGCGATGTCGGGCCGCTCGTACAGGGCCCACATGGCCTTGGCCGCGTCCATGGCCGAGCCGCCGCCCAGGCCGATGATCCAATCGGGCGCGAAGTCGCGCATCGCCTCGGCCCCGCGCCTCACCGTCTCCAGCGACGGCTCGGGCTCGACCTCGGCGAAGTACGCCACCTCCAGCCCGGCGCGGCGCAGGTGATCGGCCACCCGTTCGGTGAAGCCGAGCGCGTGCAGGTGCGGGTCGGTCACGATGAACGCGCGGCGGCCGACCAGCTCGTCCAGGTAGTCGAGCGCGGCCTCGCCGTAAACGATCTCGGGGCTGTTGAAGAACCACATGGCGGGCCTCCTTCATGACAGGATTTACGCAGTAGAGGCTCCCAGCCGGTCTGCCTGTCCTGGCCAGGCCAGGGCGACCGGCGTCGTCGGCCTGAACATGTCGTCTCAGGCGGCCAGACGGGGGTCGCAGACCCCCTGCGAGC
>DAOTZV010000010.1:0-8625 GCA_034434235.1 Anaerolineae bacterium | reverse complement strand
AGGTCAATCCCCGTGCGGGGCGCTTCGGAAGGGCCTGGCACGGAGGGCAACAAGCTGACGGTCGGCCGCAGGTTGGCGTACAGGTCGAACTGTTTGCGCAGCGCCAGGATGGGGGAGCGGTAGGACCTCTCGCTGCCCCCCTGGCCCCCCAAATTTGGGGGGGACGGGGGGCGAGGAGTCAGGTCGCCCGTTATCGGCGATTGCGTGCCCCCCTGGCCCCCCAAATCTGGGGGGAACGGGGGACGGGGGGTTAGGTCGCCCGTTATCGGCGACTGTGTGGCGCCGAACAGCGTGCCGTCGGCCGCGGCCACGGCAGCCAGGGTCTCGTCGGGCAGGGCGGTGCCGCGGCGGAGGAAGCACTCCCACCCCGCCTCGGCCTCCACAAACCGCACGTCCGGCAAGACCGTCGCCATCACCTGCGCCGCGGCCGGAATCACCTCGCGGCCCACCCCGTCGCCGGGAATCAGACAAATGGTAAACATAACGCGCCTCCCAATTCCTAATCCCTAATCTCCAATCCCCATCCTCGCCCGCAACATCTCCAACAGCCCGCCCGCTTCGATGATCCGCTGAACCGACGGCGAGAAGGGCTGGAAGGGGAACTCGCCGGCCGCGCAGCGCACCACGCAACGGCCCAGGTCCACCGTGATCGTCTCGCCGTGTTGGATCGCGGGGATCGCCTCGGGGCAGACGACCGGCAACACGCTGTTGTTGACCGCATTGCGGAAGAAGATGCGGGCGAACGACGCCGCGACGATCACCTTCACGCCGGCCGCCTTCAGACACGTCACGGCCTGCTCGCGGCTCGATCCCGCGCCCCAGTTCCGGCCGGCAACGATGATGTCGCCCGGCCGCACGTTGGCCGCAAAGGTCGGGTCGAGATCTTCCAGCGCATGCTTCGCCATCTCCGCTTCATCTTTAATAGTGTACGTGTACTTGCCGGGGAAGATCACGTCGGTGTTCACGTCGTCGCCGTATTTCCAGACGCGGCCCGTGAAGGAGGGGGATTGGGGATTGGGGATTGGGGATTGGGGACGCGATGTCGGTTGCAGGTTGCGAGTGGCGGGTTGACCCGTCCCCGCTTGATCAGTTGCGGATTGATCGCTTGCGGGCCGGATCGAACGCCCCGACCGGACACTTCCAGCCTCCAGCCCCCAGCTTCCAGCTTCCAACGCCATCTCTCGCGGATCGGCGATTCGCCCCGCCACCGCGCTGGCGGCCACCACGGCCGGGCTCGCCAGGTAGACGGCGGCCTCGGGGTTGCCCATGCGGCCGCGGAAGTTGCGGTTGCCGCTGCTGATCACCGTCTCGCCGCTGGCCGGCACGCCCAGGTGATTGCCCATGCACGGCCCGCACCCCGGCACGCCGATCATCGCGCCCGCGGCGACGAAGGTCTCGATGTAGCCCAGCTTGAGGGCCTGTTCCAGCACCTGGCTCGAGGCCGGGATCACCACCAGCCGCGTGCCGGCAGCCACGCGGCGCACGGAGCCGTCGGGCCGGCGCAACACCGCGGCCGCTGCGGCCAGGTCCTCCAGCCGGCCGTTGGTGCAGGTGCCCAGGAACGCCTGATCTATGCGCGTGCCCGCCACCCGCGAGAGGGGCACGGCGTTGGCCGGATTGTGCGGCGCGGCGACCATCGGCTCCAGCGTGCTCAGGTCCACGACGTGGCGCGCCAGGTAGGCCGCGTCGGGATCGGGGTAGAGCGCGCCCGCGGCGAGCCGGTCGCGCCAGGCATCGGCGGCCCCCCCCGCCCCCCAAGATTGGGGGGTGAGGGGGGCATTGACGGCCCCCCCCGCCCCCCGACCGCGGGGGGAATCCGTGGCCCCCCAGGATTGGGGGGTGAGGGGGGCATCGGCGGCCCCCCCCGCCCCCCGATCGCGGGGGGAGTCCGCGGCCCCCCAAGATTGGGGGGTGAGGGGGGCATTGGCGGCCCCCCCGGCCCCCCAAGATTGGGGGGTGAGGGGGGCACGCGCAGCCAGTCTCGCCGCCAGCCATGCGAACACCGCATCGTCGGGCTCCAGGTACGCGCTCTTCACGCCCGACTCCGCGAGCAGGTTCGGCAGCACCATCCGGCTCTCGACCGAGAGGGTGTGCAATCCCGGCCCGCCGATCTCGACCGCGCGGTAGATGCCCGCTTCGGGGCCCAGGAGCTTCAACAGCCACAGGCCCAGGTCCTTGGCCGTGACGCCCGGCGGCAGTTCCCCCTCCAGGTCCACCCGGATCGTCTCGGGGACGCGCAGCCACAGCTCGCCGGTGGCCCAGATGGCGGCCATCTCGCTGCGGCCGACCCCTGCGCCGAACGCGCCCAACCAGCCGGCGTGCGTGGTGTGGCTATCCGCGCCCAGGATGAGCTGGCCCGGCCACACCAGCGCCTCCTCGCTGGCCACCTGATGACAGATGCCGCGGCCGGCCTCGTAGAAGTGCACGATCCCCTGTTCGGCCACGAACTCGCGCACCTCTTTGTGGTTCAGCGCGTGTTCCGCGTTGGGCGCGGGCACGGCATGATCCAGGAAGATCGCCAGCCGCTCCGGATGCTTCACGCGGGCATAGCCCAGGCTGCGGAACAGCTTCGCGATGGCCGCGGTGTTGTCGTGGCTCAGCGCCACATCGGGCCGCGCGTCCACGATCTGCCCGGCCACGGCGTGCGCCAGTCCCGCCGCGCGCGCCAATGCTTTTTCAGCGAATGTGTATCCCATATGGCTCCTCTCACCCCACCCCTGCCGGCAGCGGCGATTCGACCGGCTGGTGGCCGTTCGCCCAGTTGCGCAGCAGGCGGTCCACGTCGTCCAGCGTCAGCGCGCGCTCGTCGGCCAGCGCCTTGATGTGCTGCGTCAGCGCCTTCACCTGGGCATCCGACAGGTTCAGGTTGAGCTGCTCGGCGCGCGCCTTCACCGCGTTCCAGCCGGTGAGCCGGTGCGCGATGGAGATGTAGCGCGTCAGGCCGAAGTCGTGCGGATCGAGCGCCTCGTAGGTCTCCGGCGCGTTCAGGATCGCCTTGGCGTGGATGCCGGCCTTGTGCGTGAACGCGCTGAAGCCGGTGACGTAGTTGTTGAACGGGATGTCCACCCCCACGATCTCGGCGACCATCAGCTCGAGCGGCCGCAACCGTTCCAGGCGATATTTGGCGCGGGTGGCGGCGCGGTCGAGGGTGTACATGCGGGCGATCAGCCCGCCGAGCGGCGTGATGCCGTTGCGCTCGCCGATGCCCAGCACGGTGGTGTCAATGTGCGTGGCGCCGGCCTCGAGCGCGGCGAACGCGTTGGCGATGGCGCACCCCGAATCGTTGTGGCCGTGGAACTCGATGTCGCAACGGGTCAGCCGGCGCAGGGTGCCCACGATCCGGCTCACCTGCGTCGGCGTGGCGATGCCCACCGTGTCGGCCGTGCCCAGGCGGTCTACCACGCCCAGTTTGTCCACGGCCAGGTAGACGCGCAGCAGCTCGGCCTCTTCGCTGCGGAACGAATCCTCGGTGCTGAAGCGCAGCTCGATGTCGGGCGCCTGGCTGCGGATCCACGTCAGCACCTCGGAGGCCAGATCAATGATCTCGTCAATGCTCTTGCCGTGGCTGAACTGCCGCAGTTTGGACGACGTGCCGATCACCACGTCCACGCCGGCCACGCCGGTATCCAGCGCGACCTTCGCATCCTCCTTGTGGCAACGGATGTGGGTGAGGACGCGCGCCCTCAACCCCAGCCGGGCGATGGTCTTGCAATCCTCCAGGCTCCCCGGCGACGCCATCGGCGAGGTCAGCTCCAGATACTCGACGCCGAACTCGTCCAGCGCCCGTGCGATGCGGATCTTCTGTTCCGTGGTGAACTGCGCGTTGACGAACTGCTCGCCTTCGCGCAGGGTGGAGTCTATGATGTAGTAATGATCGAGAGACATGGATTGCTCCGTGAAACGTGAAACGTCAAACGTGAAACGTGAAACGTAATATGTGATGTGACGGCTTCGCTCGATGCCTGGGCGCGCCCCCCGCCCCGGTCGGCGCAGGCCGACCTGCCGGCCCGCGGCCCCTTCGCCCCGAATTCATTCGGCGGCTTCAGCCAGCTTCCAGCTTCGAGCTTCCAGCCTCCAGCAACACCTGCTCAATCGCGTCCGCCACCCGTTCCAGATCCTCTTCGGCGATGACCAGCGGCGGGAGGAGGCGGAGGACGGTGGCGCCGGCCGGCAGGGCGAGGACGCCGAGGGCCTGGAGCTTCTGCAGGATCGGGGTCACTTTGACCCGCAGGTCTACGCCGACCAGCAGCCCCAGGCCGCGCACCTCGCGGATGAGCGGCGATTCGATGCGGCGCAGCCGGCCCAGCAGGTGTTCGCCGAGCCGCGCCGCGCGGTCGGGGAGGGTTTCGCCTGACCCCCCGGCCCCTTCTCCTGCGAGGAAACCTAACCCCCCGGCCCCCTTCCCTGCGAGGGAAGGGGGAGATTCCCACCCCTCCCCTTGTAGGGGAGGGGCCGGGGGAGAGGTGACATCTGACTCCCCGCTCCCTCTCCCGCAGGGAGAGGGAGCGGGGATGAGGGCTTGCTCCTCGAGAGGGCCGATGGCCGCGGTCATCACCTCCAGCACCGCCAGCGCGGCCGCGCACGCCAACGGGTTGCCGCCGAAGGTGCTGCCGTGCGTCAACGGCCGGATGTTCTGCACGCGCGGGCCGATCAGACACGCGGCCATCGGCAGGCCGCCGGCCATGGACTTGGCGATGGTCATCAGGTCGGGCGCCAGGCCGTGATGCTGGCAGGCGAAGAGCTTGCCCGTGCGGCCATAGCCGGTCTGCACTTCGTCGAGGATCAGCAGCGCGCCGCGCTCCCGGCACAGCTCCTGCGCCCGCTGCAGGTAGGCGGCCGTGCCGGGGTGCACCCCGCCCTCGCCCTGGACGACCTCCAGGATCACCGCGGCGGTGTCGTCGCCCACGGCGGCCTCCAGCGCCGGGATGTCGTTGTAGGGCACATGGCTGAAGCCGGGCACCAGCGGCTCGAACGGCTGGCGATACTCCTTGTTCCACGTGGCCGAGAGCGCGCCGAAGGTGCGGCCGTGGAAACTGCGCATCGCGGCCACGATGCCGATGCGGCCGGTGCTCAGCCGGGCGAACTTGAACGCGGCCTCGTTCGCCTCCGCGCCCGAATTGCACAGGAAGACGCGCGTCTCCGGGCCGGTCGGCGCGACGGCCGCCAGCCGCTCCAGCAGCCGGGCGCGCTGGTCGTTGTAGAAGATCTCCGGACAGGAGATCAGCGCGGCGGCCTGGCGGCTGATGGCTTCCACGATGGCCGGATGCGCGTGGCCCAGGTTGGCCGCGCCCTGGCCGGCGACGCAATCAATGTACTCCCGGCCCTCTGCGTCCCACACGCGCGCGCCCGCCCCCCGCACGATGACGAGCGGCCGCTTGGGATAGACGCCGGAGGTGTAGCGCGCTTCGAGGGCCATGAGGGTGGGTTGGTCGGTTGGTAGATTGGTCGGTTGGTAGATTGGTAGATTGGTCGGTTGGTAGGTTGGTAGGGCCATTGGGAGTTTGCTCCTATCTGCTCCTATACGATAGAACCTACGCAGTAGAGGCTTCCAGCCGGTCTGCGACCGGCGTCGTCGGAATACCTCGTTTCTGGCGGCCAGACGGGGGTCGCAGACCCCCTGCGAGCGAGAAGTGCGTAAGTCCTGCATATGACTGTTGTTTTGCGTGCCAGGCATCTTGCAAAGTGCCTGGCACGTGGCGGCCACTTTACGTGCCAGGCATCTTGCAGAGTGCCTGGCACGTGCCGGCATCTCATTTTTAGGTGAGTCCATCAGCTTCCGATGATCCACCACTCCCCAATCTACCACTCCCCAATCTACCAATTTCCAATCCCCCATCCCCGATCACCGTCCCCTCTCCGGCCAGGGCGGCGCGGACGGGGCCGGGACGCCGCGAGTCGGCGATGATGACCGCGGCCACTCCGTGCTCCAGCGCTTCGCGCGCGGCCAGGATCTTCTTCTTCATGCGGCCCTGCGCCAGCTCCTCGGCCCGGCCGAGCTGCTCCGGCGCCAGATGGCGGATCAGGCTGCTCTCGTCGGGGAAGTTGGCGAGCAGGCCCGGCACGTTGCTCAGCAGCACCAGCGCCGACGCGCCCAGCGCGGCCGCGATGAGCGCCGCGGCCCGGTCGCCGTCCACGTTCAGCCGCTCGCCCGCGCGGCCCAGCGCCAGCGGCGCGATGACGGGCATGTAGCCGGCCGCCAGGAGCAGCTTGAGCAGCTCGCCGTTGGCCGCCTCGAGCTGGCCGGTGAAGTCGTCGCGGATGATGCGCTGCCGGCCGTTCTCGACCGCGCGCACCGCGTCCTTGCGCCGGGCCGTCAACAGCCGGCCGTCCACGCCCGACAGGCCCACCGCGTTGCAGCCCAGCGCCTGCAGGCCGGCGACCAGCGTCTTGTTCACCTGGCCGGCCGCGGCCGCCACGTACAGTTCCAACATTTCGGGATCGGTATAGCGGCTCACGTGGCCCGAGGGGGACGTGATGTGGCGCACCGGCACGCCCGCGCGCTGCGCCAGCGCATCGGCCGCGGCCGACGTGCCGTGCACCAGCACCACCGGCCGGCCCGTGGCCGCCAGCGCCGCCACATCCGCCAACACCGCGCCGGCATCCACCCCCGCCGCGCCGCCGAGTTTGATGACAACTGGCTCCATGTTCGACTCCTTGATGAGGGGGATTAGGGATTGGGGATTGGTCAATCTCCAATCCCTAATCCCCAATCCCTAATCCCTACACCGGATGCAACCCCACGAACTCCAGCCCGAGCGTCTCGTCCCAGCCGAGCATCAGGTTCATGCACTGGACGGCCGTGCCGGCCGCGCCCTTGCCCAGGTTGTCAATGGCCGCCAGCGCCACCAGCCGACCGGTCTGCGGCTCCAGCTCCCAGCCGACATCGGCCAGGTTGGTGCCCGCCAGGAGCTTCGGCTCGGGGTGGCGATAGATGCCGCTCCGCTCGTGGACGATGCGCACGAACGGCTCCTGGCCGTAGGCCGCCCGGTACGCGCGCCAGAGGTCCTTGTCGCTCAGGCCGGGCGCCACCCACGCGTGCGCGGTCGCCAGGACCCCGCGCACCAGCTCGACCGAAGTCACCGACAGATACAAATCCCTAATACCTAATACCTGTTTCACCTCCGCCTCGTGGCGATGGCCGACCGGCGCGAAGGAGCGCACCGCGTCGCGGCGCTCCGGGTGATGCGACGCCGCGCTGGCCGTGGCGCCCCCCTCCGACGAGCCGGCCTTCACATCCACCACGATGCGCTGATCGGGCAGGAGCAGGCCGCCGCGCACGAGGGGCCACAGCGCCAGGATGGCAGCCGTCGCGTTGCAGCCGACGCCCGAGACGTACTGCGCGTTGCGGATGGCCGCGCGGTTGACCTCGGGCAGGCCATAGGCGAAGCGCGCCAGCCAATCCGGCGCGGCGTGCGGCCCGCCGTAGTAACGCTGATAGAGGGCCGGGTCGGCCACGCGGAAGTCGGCCGAGAGGTCTACGATGCGGCCGGCCAGGCCCGCCAGTTGCTCGATGCGGCGTTGCGCCTCGCCGTGCGGCAACGCCAGGAAGAGCACGTCGCAAGGCCGAAGCTCGGAGATGGAGGTGAAGCGGATCGGTTGAAAACCGGAAGAAAGACGTTGGCCCGTCGGCCGGAGGTTGGGATGGAGGCTATGGGCGAACTCGCCGGTATGGCTTTCGGAGGTGACCTGGGCGATCTCGACCCGGGGATGGCCGAGCAACAGGCGCAACAGCTCGCCGCCGCCATAGCCGGAACCGCCCACGATGGAAACGCGCACGCGCTCGCTCATCGGACGGCTCCTGCGACGGCGCTACGGTGGACGACGCCCGCCGGATACTCGGCGTCGCCGCCGCTGCGGCCGACCGCCAACACGTACTGGACCACGCGGCCGGGGATGTCCACGCCGGTCGTGTGGATGCTGTTGCGGAACTCCATGGTGTGGTTCACCTCGTTGACCAGGAAGCCGCGGTCGGGGTCTTCGAGCACGTCAATCGCCAGCACACCGCCGCCCACCGCTCGCGCCGCGCGCACACAGAGCGCGTTCAGCTCCGGGGTCACCGGACAGTTGCTCGCCTGGCCCCCGCGCGCGGTGTTGGTGATCCAGTGGGACGAGCTGCGGTAGATCGCGCAGATCGTCTCGTCGCCGACGACGAAGGCGCGGATATCGCGGCCGGGCTTGGCGATGTACTCCTGGATGTAGTAGATGCTGTGCTGATAGGAGCCGAGGACGTCCTTGTGTTCGAGCACGGTCTCGGCCGCGTCGCGGTCGTTGATCTTGGAGAGCAGCCGGCCCCACGAGCCGACCACCGGCTTGAGCACGACCGGATAGCCGAACTCCTCGATGGCTCTCAGCGCGGATTCGGGGGTGAAGGCGACCTTCACGCGCGGCTGGGGGATGCCCGCTTCGGCCAGCGCGGCCGTCGTCAGCAGCTTGTCCCAGCAGGTGGCGGCGGTCGCGTAGCGGTTGACCGTGCGGTAGCCGTGCGCCTCGAGGATGCGCAGCGCGTAGATGCCGCGCGCCGCGCTCACCGAGCGTTCCAGGACCACGTCGGCCGACCAGCCGGCCATCGCCCCTCCGGCCATTGCCCCCCCGGCCCCCCAAAGTTGGGGGGAGTGGGGGGCACCT
>DAOTZV010000009.1:0-16134 GCA_034434235.1 Anaerolineae bacterium | reverse complement strand
ATGTCATCACCATCCCGCCGTCCACCTCGATCGCCTGGCCGGTGATGTAGGCCGCGTCGGGCGAGGCCAGGAAGGCGACCACGCCGGCGATCTCTTCCACCGTGGCCATGCGCTTCATGGGGCACTCCTGGGCGCGGCGGGCGAGCCACTCCTGTGCCGTCAACCCTTCCCGACGGGCGATGGTCTCCGCCACGCCCACCACCATGTCGGTCATGGTGTTGCCGGGACACACCGCGTTCACGGTGATCGAGTAGGGCGCCAGCTCCATGGCCACGCTACGGGTCAGGCCGATGACCCCGGCCTTGGCCGCGCTGTATTGCGCGCTGGCCGGCCACGAGGTCTTGCCGGCCATGGAGGAGATATTGATGATGGCCGCGCCGCAGTGTTGCGTCATCATGATGCGGGCCGCGGCCTTGTTGGTCAGGAAGACGCCCGTCAGGTCCACGTCTATGACTTTCTGCCATGCCTCCAACGGCACCTCGATCAACGGCTGGCCCGAATAGATGCCGGCCGCGGCCACCACCACGTCCAGGCTGCCCCAGGCATCCACCACGGCCTTGAACGCCGCGTCCACGCTGGCCGGGTCGGCCACGTTGCAATGCAGCGCCAGCGACGGTTGGCCGCTCAACTTCTCGCACTCAGCGGCCACCTGCGCAGCGTCTTGCAGGGCGATATCCATGACGGCCACCCTGGCGCCTTCTTCGGCAAAGCGCAGGCAACACGCCTTGCCGATGCCCTTCGCGCCGCCGGTGACGGCGACAACGCGATCTTCGAAGCGTTTGATGATGTACATGGGCATCACTCCTTAGAGATCTATGCCGGCGCGCTTGAGCAATGCCCTGGCGGCGCGCCGGCATTCGTCGAGCAGCGCGGCCTCGTCCAGGCAGGTCACGCGCTTGCCCCGCATCAATACCCGACCGTCCACGATCACCGTGTCCACGTCGCCGCCGTTGGCGTTGTAGACCAGCGCCGAGGCCGCGCGCCACACCGGCTGCATGCGCGGGGAGTTGAGGTCTACCAGGACGACGTCGGCCTTGGCGCCGGGAACCAGGCGACCTGATCCGCCGGTCCCTGGCCGCCCCCCTGACCCCCCAAATTGAGGAGAAATGGGGGGCGGAGAGAGGTGAAAGTGGGCCCGCGCGCCGTGCACGCACGCCATCCGCAACACGTCCTCCGGCAACAGCGCGGTGGCGTCGAGCGTGCCCACCTTCTGCAAACACGCCGCGAACTTGAGCGTCTCCAGCATGTCCTGGCTGTTGTTCGAGCCGGGGCCGTCGGTCGCCAGCGCCACGGGCACGCCCGCGCGCAGCAGCTTCGTCACCGGCGCGATGCCCGACGCCAGGTACATGTTGCTCACCGGGCAATGGATGACCATCGTGCCCGTCTCGGCCACCCGCGCGATCTCCGAGTCGTCCAGCCAGACGGCGTGCACCAACTGCATGTCGGGGCCCAGGAGGCCCAGCCGGTCGAGCCAGTGGACGTGGCGCAGGCCGGTGGCCTTCAGGCTCATTTCCACTTCTTCGCGCGTCTCGGCGGTGTGCATGTGGATGGGCACGCCCCACTCGCGGGCGAGCGCCGCCGTGCGCTGAAGCATCTCCGCGCTGCAGCCCCACGGGATGAGCGGGCCGAACGCGACGCGGATCCGGCCGTCGGCCGCGCCGTGCCACCGGTCGTGGAGCGCAGTCATCGCGGCGAGGATCTGTTCCGGCGTCTCCTGGAAGACCGGATGGTAGTCGTGATCGGCCCAGCCGCGAGCGATGGTGAAGCGACAGCCGACATCGCGCGCCGCCCGGCAGAAGGCGTCGTCGGTGCGGTCGTCGGAGTGCAGATACTGGTTGTCAATGACCGCCGTGGCGCCGGAGCGGATGTTCTCCACCAGCCCCAGCAGCCCGGCGAGATAGGCTTCCTCCGCGGTCATGGCCGCGCCCACCGGCCAGATCGCGGTCCGCAGCCACGGCAACAGCGTCTTGTCGTCGGCCAGGCCGCGGAGGAAGGTCTGGAAGAGGTGGGTGTGCGCGTTGACCATGCCGGGCATGACGGCCATGTGGGTGGCATCTATGATCTGGTCGGCGGCCGCCACCATCTCGTCGGGGGCCGCGGCCGGCCCCACCGCCGCGATGCGGTCGTCTCGGATCAGCACGTAGCCGGGGTCGAAGACGGCCGGGGCATCGTCCGCCAGGGTGAGCACCGTGCCGTTTGCGATGAGGATGCTCATCCCAACACCGCCTCGATGATGCCGCGATAGCCGCGTTCGGCCGCCAGCACGTCCGCGATGGCGATCCGCTCGTCCACCACGTGCGCGTCCTCCTCGCGGCCCGGGCCGAAGCCGACCGTCGGCACGCCGGCCACGCCCGCGCTGTACGCCGCGTTGGTGCAGAAGCGATAGGCGCCCACGGATGGGTTGAGGCCGGCGCGGCGCAGGCCCGCCAGCGCCGTCTGGACGAACGGATGCGCCCGGTCGAAGGCCCAGGCCGGCAGGAACTTGGCGCCGCACAGCCGCGCGCCGGTGTACGTCGTATGTTCGCCCTGGGCGATCGTGACGCGCAGATCCACCCCGGCCAGTTCCGGCAGTCCGGTGATGGCCTCCAACACCTCTTGCTCGGTCTCGCCCACCAGCAGCCGGCGGTCGTAGGTGACGCGGCAACGGCTGGGGATGACGGAGTAGGCCGGATACGGGTCGGAGATGATGTCGGTGAGCGCCATGATCGCCGGGCCGAGGAGCGGATCGCTCGCCAGCGGCAGGCGTTCGACCGCGGCGATGACGCGCAACATGTCGAGCACGGCGTTGCGGCCCAGGTGGGGGGTGGAGGAATGCGCGGGCCGGCCGATCGTCTCCAGGTGGATCTCGGCCCGGCCGCGGCCCCCGCGGTTGAGGTTCAGGTCGGTCGCCTCGCCGATGACGACGTAATCGGGCCGGAGCGCGGTCATCACGGCCTGGAGCGCCGCGCCCTCCAGGTTCTCTTCCATCACCGTGGCGCTCACGGCCACCCGACCGGCCAGCCGCGACCGCTCCACATGCGCGGCCGCGTAGATCATGGCGGCCAGCGCTCCCTTCATGTCGGCCGCGCCGCGGCCGTAGAGGAAGCCGGCGTCCACTTCGCCGCCGAACGGGTCGTGCGTCCACGCCACGCCGGGCGCCACGCCCACCGTGTCGCAGTGGCCGTCGAGCAGGATCGTCGGCCCCGGCCGGCCGGTCTCGATCACGCCGACCGCGCTGCCGTTTGCATCGCGCCAGACGCGGTCGTAACCCAGTCCGGCCATCTCCTCCAGGATCAGCGATACGACCGCTTCTTCCTCGCCGTATCGGCTGGGGCAGCGGATCAGAGAACGGGCGAAGGCGATGAGTGAGTCATCCATTGGGGTCACCCCTCACCGCGGCCAGTTTCCATACGTCAGCGCGCCGGGCTTGCACACTTCGACGCAGAGGCCGCAGTAGCGGCAGCGGTCTTCGAGCAGGATCTGCTTCAGGTCGGCCGACTTGGGCTTGTCGCCCTCCATCAGCCGGGCATCGTAGGGACAGAGCACCACGCACAGGTCGCACTTGGTGCACTTGAGCGGCTCGAACTCGAAGGTGAGCGGTGCGGTGTCTTCCACCTTGTGCAGGTAGGGCAACGCCATCCCGCGCAGATCGGCCAGGCGACCATAGCCGTGGCCGTCGAGCCAGGCGGCGAGCGCCTTGTGGGTGCGCTCGAACCATTCGAGGCCGCGCAGGAGCGGCGCGGTGCACACGCCGAGCGCGCTCGCGCCGACCATCGTCATCTCCACCGCGTCTTCGGCCTGGATGATGCCGCCGGCGCCGACGATCGGGATGCCGGGGAAGCGCGTCGCCAGCTCCGCCACGACCGCCTGCGCCACCGGCCGGATTGCCGCGCCCGACATCCACGCCTTGTTCCCCACGCCGCCGATCGTTGGCCGGCCGGTCTCGATGTCAATCTGCAACGTCGGGCCGATGGAGTCAATCGCGGTGAAGCCGTTCGCGCCGGCCGCCAGCGCGCCTTCGGCCGCGGGGTAAAGCGCGTCGCCCCAGTTGAAGGTCAGCTTGGCGAGGATCGGCAGGTCGGTGTGGCGGCGGACGGCCCGTACCAGCTCGACGATGGTGTCCTTTGTGTACGCCACGCATTCGATGGCGTCCACCACGCCCGTGGCGGCCACCGGGCCGGCGATGACTTCTCCTTCGGCCGGCGTATGGCCGATGCTGGCGATGAGCAGGCCGGGATGCCCGCGCAGCGCCGGCAGCTCTCGCTCCACCCACTGCTCCCAGGGCAGGTCGGCCCACTTCTCGGTGTTGAAGAGGGTGGCGCGCAGATTGGAGGAGCGCGGCACGACCATGTGCGGCGTCGGGTTGATCGCCCGTTCCAGCCGCAGCGTCTTGGTCGTCACCCCGCCCGCGCCCGCCCGATACGCCTCCCACAGGCCGGTCGCGTCGTAGGACAGCGGCCCCGACGCCAGCACGAACGGCGATGGCATCGTGACCCCGAAAAGCTCAGTAGAGAGATTGGCCATGGCAACTCCGTTGCGTCATGCGTCAAACGTCGTGCGTCATTTATTTGACGTTTGACGTTTCACGTTTTACGTTTCACGTTTCACGCCAAATACCTGCTCAAATCCACCTCCCCATACCGCACGCGCGCGGCTGGCTCGCGGCGCCCCTTGTCGGCCGTGGCATCCACGCCGAGCTTGGTGTGCACCCCGCGCGTGTCGGCCGTGGGGTCCATCTCGTGGCCCTGGGCGCCGGGCACCAGGAAGATATCTTTGCTCCAATCCACCCGCGTCGTCAGCGCCCACATCACATCGGCCGGGTCGTAGATGTCCACGTCGGCGTCCACCACGATGCACCACTTGACGTTCACGTGCGCGGTGAAGACGGCCATCGCCACGTTCTTCGGCTCGCCGGGGTTCTGCTTGTTCAGCGCCACGATGGCCAGGAAGCCGCTGCCGTAGGGCGCGATGTGGAGGCCGGTCACGTTTTTGCTCACGTGGCGGGCGAAGTTGAGCAAGAGCGGCTCGCGCGGCAGGACGTTGCCGATGTAGACGTGCTCGTTCCAGCCGGGGATGATCGTTTGGAAGATCGGATCGTCGCGCCAGCAGATCGCCGTGACCTCGAAGACCGGGCTTTCCCAGATGCGGCCATAGTAGCCGTGGAACTCGGCCAGCGGGCCTTCGCCGCGGCGCACGTGCGGCGGCAGATATCCCTCGATGACGATCTCGGCCTCGGCCGGGATGTCAATGGGCACGGTGACGCCGCGGCATACGGGCACCCCTTCCCCGCGGATCGCGCCGGCGATGTACAGCTCATCGCCGGCGTAGCGCGCGCCCGCCGCGATCGAGATCGCCGGATCGAGGCCGATGGCGACCGCGATGGGGAGTGGCTCGCCCCGCGCCTCCTGCACGTCCATGAACTGGCGCACGTGCCGCCACTCGTTCACGTCGAAGCCCAGTTCCCGCGGCCCCTTCACCTGCATCCGGTTGTACGACAGATTGCCGCGTCCGCCGAGCGGATCTTTGCTCACGGTCACGCCGCCGGTGATGAACGGCCCGCCGTCGCCGGCCGCGTGGATCGGGATCGGCAATGTGCGCACGTCCACCGCGTCGCCGGTGACCACGTGGGCCTGCCAGGCGGCCGATGCGGTGCGCACCGGCGGGATGCCCTGGGCCGGATCGAGCGCGCGGCGCATCACTTCGACCACCTGGGACTTCTCGCATCCCAGGGCGAGCGCCGCGCGCTGCTGGTTCGCCACGGCCGAGGAGAAGATCGGCCAGGGAGAGCCGATCACCGCCTCGAAGAGGGGGGCCGGGCCGGCCTGGCGCTCCAGCGCCGCGGCCACGTCGGCCAGCTCGTGCTCCAGGCTCACCGGCCGGCGGATGCGCACCAGCTGGCCGGCGGCCTCCAGCACTTCCAGATATGAACGCAGATCGTGAATCTTCGACATGGATCACACCCTCACCGGGACGCTTCCGGCGGCCGCGCTGCGCGTTGGCGAATTCGGTCGAGCAGTTCCGTCATTCCCAACGCGCGCGCCCACCGATCCAGATACTCCTGTTCCAGATACGGCTCCTGGACTTCGTACACTTCAAGGGCATCCTGGAGCTGGCGTTCAGAGCCCGATATCAGATGCCATTGGAGCTTGCTCAAAATGACATCTTCTGGGCTGCTGATCCAGACCTCCCGTTGGAACAGCATGCCCAACAGCCGGCGATGGAAGCGCTCCCGGTCATAGGGCGCATCTTTGAGCAACCAGAAGTCCACTTTGAAGGCGCTGGCAAGATAGATGGCGTTGAACTGATCCCGCTTGCGGATCGCCTCTTCGACGACGAAGTCCGGGGCGTAGAAGTCGGGCGCCAGCCTGTGGGCTAACTCTGCGGCCTTGTCCTGCGGAATCTCGACGACCAGGTCGGCGTCGTGCGTGGTGCGCGGCCGCCCCCAGAAGGTCGAAGCAAAGGAGCCGACGACCATGTAGGGAATTTCCAGCGCTTCGAGGGCATCGAACACGCGAAAGAGCGCGTCACGCTCGAGGCTTGACATAAGATCTCCTGGCTTCTTCCGAAAGCTCTGCCAGCTCGCGGCCCAGCACTCGACAGCGCACTTCGAACTCGAGATCATCGGCCGAGATGTCGGGCTTGCGGTGGCGGATGGAGGCCCGCACGAGCTCGATCGCATCCTCGTACATCTGCGCGGCGATCTCGATCTTTTGCGCGCCGGTCATGCGCCGATAGATCTGCACGCGCAACCATTCGGTCTGGGGATCGCGCGTCGCCACTAGCCCCTCCGCCACAGTCGTTCGGCCGCCCGATGCACGCGCGCGCGCAGGGCCGCTTCATCCACGCCGGGCACCTGGCCATCGCGCACCCGCACCTGGCCGGCCACCATCACCGCGGCCACGTGGTTCCGGTTGCGATAGAGCAGAAGTTGCTCGTACAGATTATCGGCCGTGAGGGGGGTCGGCAAGGCCGCGTCGATGAGTTGAAGGTCGGCCTGCCAGCCGGGCGCCAGCCGGCCCACCCGCTCCAGGCCGAGCGCCTGCGCGCCGCCCTCGGTCGCCAGCCGCCACACCAGAGGCGCGGGCATCGTGGCCGTGTCCTGGCGATGCGCCTTGTGGATCAGGAACGCGCCGCGCATGATCTCGAACATGTCGGTGATGTAGCCGTCGCTCCCCAGGCCGACCGTCACGCCGGCCGCCACCAGGTCGGGCACGGGTGCGATGCCGCCGCCGACCTCGCAGTTGGAGAGCGGCATGTGCGTCACGCGCACCCCGCGGCGGGCGATGATCTCGATCTCGGCCGGGGTGATCTGCACGCACTGCGAGGCCAGCATGTTCGGCCCGGTCACGCCGAGCTGCTCGTAGTACTCGAAGGTGCGCATGCCGAAGCGCTGCAACGTGTATTCCGGCTCGAAGCGGCTTTCGGCCGCGTGCATGTGCACCGGCACCCCCTCGGCCGCGGCCATCGCGAACGCCTGCCGGATGAATTCGGCCGAGCAGGTGAAGGTGGTGTGAAAGCACATCAGGCCGGAGATCAGGTTGGGGGTTGGGGGTTGGGGATGGGGGATTGGAAGCTGATCGTTGACCGTTGATCGCTGACCCCTGACCTGTCGGATGAACTTCAGGTTTTCCTGAAGCCCCAACTGGCCGTTCTCCCGGCTCACCCGCTCGGTGGCCTCGAAGGAGAGGATGCCGCGGATGCCGCGCGCGGCCACCACCCCGGCCTGGGCCGCCAGACAGCCGGGGAGGGCGTTCGGCGCTTCGGTGCAATCGTAGAACGCGGTGATGCCCCCGCGCAGCATCTGCACCAGGTTCAGGTCGGTGGCCGCGCAGATCATCTCGTGGTCGAGCCGATCTTCCACCAGCGGCCACCAGAAATCGGAGAGGAAGGACCAGCCTGAGGTCGAGGCTAAAGTTGAGGCTGAGGGTGCTGTCAGCGGGATGCCGTGGGCCAACACGCCGTAGAGGTGGGTGTGCGCATCCACGAAGCCGGGCGACAGCACCTGTCCGCTCGCATCCCAGATCTCGTCGGCGGGGAACAGCCGGCGCAGCTCGTTGTGCGGCGCGACGGCCGCCACCCGGTCGCCGACCACGCGCACGCCCCATCCCTGCTTCGGCGGCTCGCCGGGGATGTCAATGAGCCAGTCGGGAAGGATCAATGTGCCGGTCATGAGTAGCCTCCGGATCTATCCGATCTTCCGCTCGAGGAATCGCCCCCCGGCCGCACCGCCCACGAACTCGCCATCGCGCACGATCACCTTGCCGCGCAACATCGTCAGCGCGGGCCAGCCGCGGACATGGAAGCCTTCGTAAGGGGTGTAATCGCAGTTCTCGTGCAGGTGATGGACGTGCGACGCGCCTTGAAGATGCGTTGCGCGTGCGTGAGTCAAAACGCCCTCTCGCTCCGGGTCGAAGATCACCACATCCGCGTCCGCGCCGACGGTCAGCGCGCCTTTGCGCCCCGCCAGGCCGAAGATGCGCGCCGGCGCGGTGCAACAGACCTCCACCCATCGCTCGACCGTCATCCGGCCGGCCCGGACGCCGAAGGTATAGAGGAGCGCCAGCCGGGCCTCGATCCCCGGCATCCCCCCCGGGATGCGCGTGAACGGCGGCCAGTCGGTAGGGGCGCCCAGGTCCTTCTGGCCGTGATAGAAGAACGGGCAATGGTCGGTGCCCACCGTCTGGAGGTCGCCCCGGCCGAGGAGCTCCCAGAGCGCGGCGTTGTCCTCCGCTTTGCGCAGAGGCGGCGAGCAGATGAACTTCGCACCTTCGAAGCCCGGCCGGTCGAACTCGGCATCGGTGAGGAGCAGGTATTGGGGGCAGGTCTCGCCGAACGCGACCTGGCCGCGTCCCCGCGCGGCCGCCACGGCCGCGGCCCCGCGGCCGGTGGAGATGTGGACGATGTAGGCAGGGCACCCGGCCGCGTCGGCCAGCGCCAGCGCCCGCTCGATGGCCTCCACCTCCATGGCCGGCGGCCGCGAGATCGGATGGTAGCGCGGCTCGACATGGCCTGCCGCCAGCAGCTTCTGCCGCAGGTAGGCGATGCCCGCGTCGTTCTCCGCGTGGACCATCACCAGGCCGCCGGCCCGGCCCACCGCGTCCATGGCCGTCACCAGCGCCTCGTCCGTCAGCTTCATGCTGTAGGTCGTGTAGACCTTGAACGAGGGACAACCCGCGGCCACCACCGCCGGGATCTCGGCCAGGGTGGCGGGGGCGGCGTTCACGAGGGTCATGTGCAGGCCGTAATCAATCACGGCGCGGCCTTCGGCCTCCGCGCGGCGGGCGGCGAGGGCCTCGCGTAGGGGCGCAAGGCCTTGCGCTCCCGCCTCCGGCTCCACGAAATCAATCACCGTCGTCGTGCCGCCGCACGCCGCGGCGATCGTCCCCGTCTCCCAGTCGTCGCTGGAAACGACGGGCCCGGCCGGCATCTGCAGATGGACGTGCGGATCCACGCCGCCGGGGATGACCAGCTTGGCCGTCGCGTCGATGCTCTGGCGGCCCGCCAGATCCTGGCCGATGGCTGAGATGACCTCACCGCTAATGCCCAGGTCGGCGTGGATCGGGCCGGCGGGCGTAATCAACGTGCCGTTGCGGATGACGATATCGTGGAGCATGGCCACCTCTGACCCGTTACGCCCGCGGCGCCATCGTCAACACCATGAGCGCCTTCTGGATGTGCAGCCGGTTCTCGGCCTCATCGTAGATCACCGATTGCGGGCCGTCAATGACCGCATCGGTGGCTTCGTAGCCGCGGTCAATCGGCATGCAATGCATGTAGATGGCGTGCTTCTTCGCCAGGGCCATGCGCCGCTCGTCCAGGCACCAGTCCTTGTGTTCATCCACCATCTTTTTGACCTCGGCCTCGTCTTCGGTGACCATGATCGGCCCCCAGCTCTTGGCGTAGACGATATCGGCATCCTTCACGGCCTCATCCATATCGTCTACGATCTCGAACTTGACGCCGGCCTCTTCGGCGTGTCGCCGCGCGGCCTCGAGCGTGTGCGGCATCATCTCGAAGCCCTTGGGATGGGCCAGGGTCACGTCCAGGCCGAAGCGCGGCATCAGCATGATCAGGCCCTGCGGCACCGAGAGGGGCCGCACGTACTGCGGCGCGTAGGTCCACGAGATGACGAATTTCCGGCCGCGCAGGTTGGTGCCGAACTTCTCGCGTATGGTCATGATGTCGGCCATCGTCTGGCACGGGTGATCTACATCGTCCTGCATGGAGAAGACCGGGATGTTGGCCCATTTGGCCAGTTCGTACATGTACTTCTGGCCGATGCCGGTACGACAATCGCGCACGGCGATGCCGTGGCCGTAGCGCGCCAGGACGATGGCCGTGTCCTTCGGGCTTTCGCCGTGGCCGATCTGCGTGGCCTTCGGCGTCAGCCAGTGAGCGTGGCCGCCGAGCTGCGTCATGCCGGCCTCGAAGGAGTTGCGGGTGCGCGTGGACTCCTCGAAGAAGAGCATGTAGAGGGTCTTGGCGCGCAGCAGGTGATCATGGTAGGTGCCGGTGATCCACTGTCGCTTCAGATCGGCGGCCAGTTCGAGCGCGCTTTCGAGCTCTTCCAGGGTCCAGTCTTCGGTGGTGATGAAGTCCTTGCCGAACAGTTGCGATTGCATGTCCAACCTCGTTTTGATATAGAGTATCGCGATGCTCATTTCGATGGCATCGCGTAGACGAACGGGAACAACGCATACCAGGCGGTCGCTTTGCGCAGCTTCGTCAGGTTCACCTGATCGAGCGGCGTGTGCACGTACTGTTCTTCCTGCGGGCCGAAGCCCAGGGTGGGGATGCCCGCCGCGCCGGCCGAATACGCGCCGTCGGTAGAGAAGCGCCAGACGCCGACGGCCGGCTCTGCGGCCCAGAGCAACCTGCCGGTGGCCTTGCCGGCCGCCAGCAGCGGATCGTCTTCGGGCAACAGCCAGCCCGGATAAAAGGCCGGGCCGTCCAGGCGCAGCCCGGTGTGCGTGACGACCGGCTGGAGCGGGATGCGGGCCGTCGCGCCGAGCGGCTCGACCGCGGCCCGGATGCCCGCCAGCACCGACGCGGCCGTCTCGCCGGGGACGAGCCGGCGATCCAGCGTCGCCTCGCACCACGACGGCACCGAGTTGGGCGTGTGCGGACCTTCGATCATGGTGACCACCTGGGTGCCGCGGCCGAAGACGGGGTCCACAGGCAGGTCGGCGTTCATGGCTTCCAGGGCCGCGAGCACCGGCATCATCTTCAAGATCGCGTTTTCGCCCAGGTGCGGCTGGCTGGCGTGCGCGGCGCGGCCCTCGGTGCGCACGCGCACCTCGCAGCGGCCGCGCTGGCCGCGGCGCAACGTCAGGTCGGTGGCCTCGGCCAACACCACCACCTCGGGCCGCAGGCCATCGCGCTCGACCAGCGAACGCAGCGCGAACCCCTCCGCGTCCTCTTCCAGGGTCGCGCCCATGATGACGACGGAAACCGCTTCCAGCAGGCCGCGCGCCGCCGGGACTCCATCCCGCAGCACGGCCAATATCGCGGCCGCGTAGACGATGGTCGCCACGCCCGCCTTGCAGTCGGACGCGCCGAGGCCGAACATCGTCTCCCCTTCGACGGCCGGCTCCAGCGGCGGATGCGGCCACTCCCGCTCGTCGGCCACCTCGTTGGTGTCCAGGTGCGCGTCGTAGAGGATTACGCGCGGGCCGCGGCCGATGCGGCCCAGCGCATTGCCGGCCGAATCGGTCCACACCTCGTCGCAACCGATGGCGCGCAGCTCCTGGAGCGTCCGCTCGACGGCCGGGCCTTCTTGCCCCGTGTAGGAGCGGATGCGGATCAGATCGGCCAGGAAGCGGGCCTGACGATCGGCCATTGCCCCGGCCAGAGTTGCGGCATGGCGGCTCAGCTCGGGCAGGTCTTTCATGTTCATTGCCGTCACGCGTTCATGCGGTGCCCAGTCCCAGCTTACATGCCCGCGGCGACCCGCCCTTGCTCAGATCCTTGCCCAGCAGGACCCGCTCCAGGTTGGCCGGCAGGTCGCGGATGCGCCGGCCGGTGGCGTGGTAGATGGCGTTCAGGATGGCCGGCGCGGTGGGCACCATGGCCGGTTCGGCGATGTTCTTGGCGCCGTATGGCCCGTGCGAGTAGGGCGCCTCGACGAACGTCCCGACGATCTCGGGCACGTCCACCGAGGTGGGGATCAGGTACGACTCGAAGTTGGTCTCCTGGATATAGCCCTCCACGAAGGTCACCTGTTCCATGAGCGCATAGCCCAGGCCCTGCGCGATGCCGCCGTAGAGCTGGCCATAGGCGCCCTGGGGGAAGATCACCTTGCCGGGATCGTGCGCGGCCCACAGGCCGACCACCCGGACGCGGCCCGTGCCCATGTCCACCTCGACCTCGGCCACCTGCGCGCCGAAGTGGTAGGCGATATAGGGCGTGCCGCGGCCGGCGTGGTGATCCCAGTTGATGCGCGGCGCGCTCCACCGGCCTTGGGCCGAAAGGGCCAATCCCATCTCGCGGGCATGGCGGACGACCTCTTCCCACGGGACCGGCTCTTCGGAGGGGCCGACGTAGGCCTCGCCGGCGCGGACGAGCTGATGCAGCTCGCAGCCCAACAGGTCGGCCGCGGCATAGTCGAGCGTCTGGCGCAGGTTCATGGCCGCGATGCGCATCGCGTTGCCGCCCAGCATGGTCGAGCGCGAGGCGACCGTCGGCCCGGACTCGATGGCCGTATCGGTGTCGGGGCGTTGCATGTGGATGCGCTCGGGCCGCACGCCCAGCTCCTCGGCCGCGATGAGGGTGAAGACCGTGCGCGAGCCCGTGCCGTAATCGGTGAGGCCGGAGGTGATGTCCACCGAGTTGTCCTGTTCGATGGCGATCGTCGCGCCGGCGTAGTCCTGGCCTTCCGCGCCGAGCGAGGTGCCGTGGTAGAGCGCCGCCACGCCGATGCCGCGGCGCACGCCGGATGGCGCATGTTGTTTGGCGTATTCGGCGCGCTTGCGATCCCAGTCGCTGAGGCGGCGCACGGTGGTCAGGCACTCGGCCAGGCTCACCGATTCAGTGAGTACCTGGCCGTGGACCGTCTCGTCGCCCAGGCGCAGGCAGTTCTTCAGGCGAAAGTCTATCGGGTCCATGCCGAGCTTGTATGCCATCTCATCAATGGCCTGCTCGATGGCCGCGCACACCTCGGTGTTGCCGAAGCCGCGGAACGCGCCGTAGTAGCCGTTGTTGGTGTAGACGCAGGTGATGTCCACGTGACAGGCGTCGTAGCGATATGCGCCCATGGCGTGGATGCTGGCGCGCCACGCGGTGAAGGGGCTTTCGGAGGCGTACGCGCCCGAATCCATCAGCCCCTCGAACTTGCACGCGCGCAACGTGCCGTCGCTGTCGGCGCCCAGCCAGATGTGCATGCGCATCGGGTCGCGCTTGTAGGAGGCGATCAGGCTCTCCTCGCGACTGAAGAGCATCCGCACCGGCCGGCCCGTGATCAGCGCCAGCTTCGCGGCCTGTGCCGAGCTTTCGTAGATGATATCGTCCTTGCCCCCGAACGATCCGCCCACGGGCGGCTGGATCACGCGCACCCGTTGCGGCGGCAGATCGAGCACCATGGCGAGATTGGCCTGGTTGATGAAGGGGCTTTGGTTCGGCGCGTAGACGACCACCCCGCCCTCGCGCGTGGGCACCGCGAGCACGCCCTCCGGCTCGATGTAGGCATGTTCCTGCGGGCTGACGCTGTAATGCTCTTCGAGCTTGACCGGGCATTGTTCCCACACGGGCAGCGGATCCCCCTTGCGCACGATGAGATGATCCAGGAAGTTCGGATGTTTGCCGTCGGGCCGGTCGGGGCCGACCTGCGGCGCGTCGGGATCGAGCGCGTGCGCCATGTCGAACACGCCGGGGAGCGGTTCCAGCTCGCAGATGATCGCCCGGACGCCCGCCAGCGCGGCCTCGGGCGTATCGGCCGCCACGGCCGCGATCGCCTCGCCCACGTAGCGCACCTTCTGATGCGCCAGCATGTATTTGTCTTTGACCGGGAAGCCGTACAGGCCGTGCTCGAAGAAGTCGTCGCTGGTGATCACCGCGCGCACGCCCGGCACCGCCAGCGCGGGCGTCGCGTCCAGCCGGAGGATGCGCGCGTGGGGCACATCGCTGCGCAGACAACGCGCATGCAACATCCCCGGCAGCTTGCGGTCGGCGATGTATTTCGCCGTGCCCAACACCTTTTCCAGGGCATCCACCCGCCGGGCGGGCTTTCCGATGTAGGTGAGTGTGGTCATGGGAGTAACTCGCGTTGCACAGCCGTCGCCTCGATCGCATCCACGATCTGCTGATAGCCCGTGCAGCGGCAGAGGTTGCCGGCGAGCGCGGCCCGGATCTCGTCGCGCGTGGGCCGCGGGTTGTGCATCAGCAGCGCCTCGCCGGCCATGATCATGCCCGGGATGCAGATGCCGCATTGGACCGCGCCGTAGGCGATGAAGTTCTCTTGCAGGTCGTTCGGGCCGCCGTCCGGGCCGCGAATTCCTTCGATGGTGATGATCTCGCTGCCGGCGACCTGCGGCGCCAGCAGCAGGCAACTGTTCACCAGCCGGCCGTCCATGATGACCGCGCACGCGCCGCATTCACCGACCGAGCAGCCTTCTTTGGCACCGGTCAGGTTCAGGTAATCGCGCAGCAAAGTGAGCAGCGTGATGTCGGGCGGCGCTTCGACCGCCACCGGTCTGTGATTCAAGGTAAATTCGATCAACATACATGCACCTTTGGATTGCGGCGCGCGGCGCCGCTTTCGCCTCCAAAGCGGGGACGCGTCCCCGCAAGCCAAAACTCAGACCAGCACCCGGCGCAGCGCCTGCTCGACGAGCGCCCGGATGGCCACCTCTTTGTACTCGGTGGACCAGCGTCGGCCGGTCACCGCGATCATCGCCTCCGCGCTGCGCCGGCCGGCAGCCGCCAGCAGCTCGTCGCTCGGCGCCTGGCCCAATAGCATGGCCTCTACCTCGTGCAGGCGCCGGGGCACGGGCATCGCCGCGCCGGGGGACAGGCGCACGTAGTCCACGCGGCCCTGGCCATCGCGCCGGCCGATTGCCGCCACCGAGAGCCGCGAGATCGCCTGCGCATTGCGCCGGCCCAGCTTGATGAACGCCTGGCGCGCATCGGCCGGCGGCGCAAGAAAGGTGAAGTGCGTGAGCAGCTCATCGGGCCGGATCGCCGTGCGGTTGGCGCTCTGGATCAGCTCGTCGAGCGGCAGCGCGCGCTCGCCGACCAGGCTGCGCAGATGCGCGACGGCATCCAGACAGGTCAACGGCGGCAACGAATCGGCGCACGCGGCCGCGTTGGCCACGTTGCCGCCTAAGGTGCCCGTGTTGCGGATGGCCGGCCCGCCTACCGTCAGGCACGCTTCCACCAGGCACGGCGCCACCTCCTGCAACAGCGCGCTCTCGGCCGCCTCGGTGAAGGTCACGGCCGCGCCGATGATCACCTCGTCGCCGCGGCGCTCGATGCGCTTCAGCTCCGGCACGCGGCCGATGTCTACCACCCGGTCGAAGTTCGGCGGCTCGTGTCGGATGTACACCAGCAGATCGGTGCCGCCGGCCAGCAGTCGGCTCCTCACGCCGGGCTCGGCCAACAGGTGCACGGCTTCCGCAACGGAACCTGCACGGACATAATCGAATCTGGGCATTCCCTGTATCCTTGGAACCTTGTAACTCCTGTGAATCAGCGGCCGCCGCCCACTACCGTCTTCAGCAGTTGCACGCGGTCGCCGTCGGCCAACGTCGCGTTATCGCGACGGTAGAAGCGGTTGATGCTGACCAACGGCCGGCCATCGTCGGTCGGAATCCCCAACAGCCGGAGCAGGTCGTCCACGGTGGCGCCATCGGGCAGGCGCACGCGCGGCAGATCGCGCGCCACCTCGGCCGGCAACTGTCGCGTGAAGAGCTCCATTCCTCCGAAAAAGGACACTTCCACGGTAATCATAGCACGAGCGACCGTCCTGTTCAAGCCAGGCCCAGCCGCGCCAGCGTCTCGGCCGTGGGCACGCCATCGCGCAGCAGTTCGGCGGGCGTCTCGACCACCGTCACGCGGCCGGTTGTCAGGTCAACGGTTGCGGTCTTGGCCATCGGTCTCCTCTATAAGCGGCCGCGCACCAGGTCTCTGGCCTTTTCGACGATGTCGTTGACTCCCGGCAGG
>DAOTZV010000008.1:0-4089 GCA_034434235.1 Anaerolineae bacterium | reverse complement strand
CTTGCCGATCGCCACGCAGCCGTTCAGCGTGATGATGGTGGGCTCGTAATAGCGCCACAGGTGGTCCTTGCCGTCGTCGTCGCCGCCCGCGTCGCCGCCGAACGCGCCGGTGTAGAAGTAAGGGCAGCCGTCCGGCTGGATCAGCCCGCCGGTGAGCTGGTCAATGCGGAACTTGACCCACACGTACTCCGGCACGTACTGGGTGGTCTGGCCCACGCTCCAGCGGATCACCTTGGGGCTGGTGGCATCGGTCTGCGAGACGGTGGGAGTCAGCGGATTGCTGGGACTCAACGGATAGCCCACGGCGCTGCCGTCCACCGAGGCGAAGCCCAGCACCGTGCTCGTGGAACCGGCCTGGTCCTTGGAGATGCCGCTGCCGGGGTACTTGATGCGCTGCCAGGGGCCCATCTGGTCGCTGGCGTTCTTCATCCGGATCGGGTCGCCGGGGTTGGTGCGCCAGTAGTCCCAGTCGAAGTCCCAGGCGTAGCCGCTCTGCGGGCCGGCCACGCCGCTGGCCATGCCCCAGGGCGCGTTGCCGCGCTGGTCGGGCGTGTCCACGATGGCGAAGATGGGCGCCTTGGCGCCGAAGGCCAGGAGCTGCTCCGCGTCCCACTTGTTCAGCGGCACGATCACGTCGCCCGAGTTGTTGGTGATGGTGTTGTCGTTGGTCAGCGGGTTCTAGTCGTAGCCGCCGGTGGTGGCCCAGGTGTTCCAGGCCGTGTCCGGATCCGTCGAGAAGAAGATGCCGGTGTCGCCGTAGACGCCGGCGATGGTGCCGCGCATCAGGCCGGTGCCGTCGGCCACGGCCTTCTCGCTCACGCCGTTGATGTTCGGCCCCAGGGTCAGGTTGATCAGCGCAGGCTGCGCCTTGGCGCCGATGGGCCCCGCACCGACGGCGATGGGCGATTGCCCCTTCATGGGCACGCGGTCGTAGCCAGTGATGCCGTCGGCCACGGCATCCCCCGGCCGCAGATAGGCCACGTCAATGACGGTGACGCCGTTGGGGATGTAGAAGTCAATGTAGCCGCCCACGCCGGTAGTGGTGCCGTCGCGCGGCACCCCCTTGATGACCAGGCCGATCTCATCGCCCACCTGGAGCAGCGGCGTGGGGGGCGTCCACCCCATAGGCATCAAGCTAAGCTTTGGAACCGCTTCCAGCCGGTCTGCGACCGGCGTCGTCGGCCTGCACATGTCGTCTCAGGCGGCCAGACGGGGGTCACAGACCCCCTGCGAGCGAGAGAAAACATGGCGTAAGACGCCATCTTCCTGTTAGCTTGATGCTTATGGGCGTCCACCCCGGGCTGGCGATGCGCGCATCCAGCATGGCCTGGGTGTCGGGGTCGAAGTAGGCGTAGACGTCGCGGGTTTGCAGGTTGTGGGCGCTGGCAGTCGGCGCCGTTGTGCCGGGCAGGATGCCCTGGCCCAGGTTGAGCAGCATCGCCAGCACGGTGGCGATCGCCACCCACGCGAAGCGGCGCCGGGTGACAGGATAAGAAGATCGGCGTTTCATAGATATTCTCCTTCGGTCAGTTGGGAGGACACATTTATTTCTTATTATTATAACGACGTTGCAGCGCGGCAAAAGTAGCGCGCACGCCTCCGTAATTCTTATTGTAATATTCCAGGGTTACAATTCAAATTACAATTGAGCAGTTGCATGTTGCAAAGCCATTGCAAGCGTTTGTGCCGGGAGGTCTATGATGCGCAATAGAAGCCTGGTGGTCGGCGGGATGGCCTTGGCTCTGATCCTGATCGGTGTCCTGCTGGTCACATCAGTCGCCTATGGTGCGTCGGCTGTCTCTGTTTCCGGCAAGGTGTTTGACGACCGGAACGCCAACGGGGTCCTGGATGACGGCGAGACGGGCACGGCCGGCGTGACGGTGCGCCTGTACCGCGATCTCAACGGCAACGGCCTGGTGGATCGCGACGACCGCGTTGTGGCCGCCGCGACTACCGGCAGCGATGGCCGCTATCGGTTGCCCGTATCCGAGGCCGCGCATTTCGTGGTGCAGGTGGATGTGCGATCGCTGCCGCACGGCGAGCGGCTCACGACATCCGGCCAACATGCGATCTTCGTTCCTTCTCTGCGCGCGCGGCCGCTCCCGGCGGAAAGCCGCGCCGTGGCGGCCCCGTCCCGGCCCGACGATCAGGTGGCGCCGGCCGATGGCGCGCCATCGGCCGCACTCAGGTCGGGACTTCGGCCATACGACGCAAGACTCAGTAGATCACAGATTCAAGCTCAGAGGGGGTCTGTGACCCCCGACCGCCGGTCACAGACCGGCTTGGAGCAGCAAAATTGTGATCTACTGAGACTACGTCAAAGGCCAGGTGATCGTCGGCTTTCGGCCGGGGACCCCTGACAAGACGATGCAGGAGACGATCGCCGCGGCGTTGCGCGGCATCGAGCCGGCCGAACCGCAGCCATCGGCCGCATACCAGAAGGCGGTACGCCCCATCGCTCCCTTGCGCGCCTTCGTGTTGCAGACGACGGATGAGCGCGCCGACGCCCTGATGGCCTACCTGAAGGCCGCGCCGGCGGTGCGCTATGTGGAGCGCAACTACCTGGCGGCCGGCGCCTACGAGCCCAACGACCCCGATTACGCCGATCTCAACAAGAGCTATGGATTGCGCAAGATCGATGCCGGAAGCGCCTGGGATGTGATCAAGGGCAGCGCCGCCATCACGGTCGCGGTGATTGACTCCGGCCTCTCGATGACGCACCCCGAGTTCGCCGGCCGGATCGCGCCGGGCTGGGATTTCGTGAACGGCGACGACGACCCGAGCGACGACCAGGGGCACGGCACCCACGTGGCGGGCATCATCGCCGCGGCGATGGACAACGGCCTGGGCGTGGCCGGCGTGGCGCCCGAAGTGAGCATCCTGCCGGTGAAAGTGCTGAACGCCATGAACACCGGCTCGTGGGCCGACATCGCGGCCGGCATCGTCTACGCGGCCGATCGCGGCGCGCAGATCATCAACCTGAGCCTGGGCGGCCCGGTGGATGCCACGATCCTGCTCGATGCGGTGCAATACGCGGCCGGCAAGGGCGCGCTGCTGGTCGCCGCGGCCGGCAACGTGCCCGACGGCGGTGCATTCTATCCCGCCAGCTACCCCGAGGTGATGGCCGTCGGCGCAACCGACAGCAACGACCAGCGTTGGACGTCTTGCAATTACGGCGATTACCTCGAAGTGGCCGCGCCGGGCGCCAACATCTGGAGCACGTACTGGACGGCCGCCGATCCGGCCACCTTCGCTTATAAGAGCGGCACCTCGATGGCGGCCGGCTACGTCAGCGGGTTGGCCGGCCTGCTCCTTTCCGCCAACCCGACGCTCTCTGCCGCCGACCTGCGGCAGATCATCCGCCAGACGGCCACCGACCTGGGCGATCCGGGCTGGGATCCGCTGTACGGCGCGGGCCGCATCAACGCCGGCCTGGCCCTCGGCGCGGCCGGGAGCTGGATCCCGATCACGCCCACGCCCGCGGCCACGGCCACGCCGACCCCGACCGACACGCCCACCCCGACGCCCACGCCGACCGCGACCCCGACCGCGACCCCCACGGCGACCGCGACTCCGGCGCCGCCGCTCCTGCGGCGGGTCAACGCCGGCAGCGTGACCTTCACCGATAGCCTGGGCCAGGTGTGGGCGGCCGATCAGGCATACAGCGCGGGCAACTGGGGCTACGTCGGTGGCTCGGCCAAATCCGCCAGGACGGCGGTCAACAACACAGTTGATGACCTGCTTTACCAGAAGTATCGGGAGGGGATGAGCGATTACCGCTTCACGGTCCCCAACGGCGCCTATCAGGTGACCCTTCGCTTCGCGGAGTTTGCGGCCAGCAAGGCCGGCGCGCGTGTCATGAAGATCACGATCAACGGCCTGTCGGTCGAGAACGGCCTGGATGTCTTCGCGGTCGCCGGCAAGGCAACCGCGCTGGACAAGAGCTATGCCGTCGTGGTCTCCGACGGCCAGATGACGATCTCCTTTGCCCAGGTGGGCGGCACGCTCAAGCCGATGGTCTCGGCCATCGAGGTGAAGGCGTTGGACGAGGCGGCGCCGGTTCCCACCACCACGCCCATGCCCACCTTC
>DAOTZV010000007.1:0-11896 GCA_034434235.1 Anaerolineae bacterium | reverse complement strand
ACGGCGGCACCAAACCCTACTTCTTCGCCCCAGGCACCCTCTTGCCCCCAGGCGGCTTCCTCCTCCGCTTCCGCAGTACCACCGGCGTCGCCCTCAACCAGGACGGCGACACGGCCCGCCTCCTGGCCCCCGACGGCCAACTGGTCGACGCCTTCACCTACCCCCGCGCCCACCCCGACCGCAGCTTCAGCCGCACCGCCGACGGCACCGGCGAGTGGACCGAAGCCTACCCGCCCTCCCCAGGCCAACCCAACCGACCGGCCGTGTCAACGAATACGCCAACCGCCACATCAACGAATGCGGCCACGGAGGCAACGAATACAGCGACGCCGACCACGACGCGCACGCCGACCGCGACGCGTACGCCGACCCTTACCCGCACGCCAACTGCCACCCGCACGCCAACCGCCACGCGCACGCCGACCCTTACCCGCACGGCAACCGCCACACGCACGGCAACGCCTACTCGCACACCAACCCTTACCCGCACGGCAACCGCCACGCGCACGCCGACCGCCACGCGCACGCCGACCCTCACCCGCACGCCGACCGCGACGCGCACGGCAACGCCTACTCGCACACCAACCCTCACCCGTACGCCGACCGCCACACGCACGGTAACGCCTACTCGCACGCCAACCCTTACCCGTACGGTAACCGCCACGCGCACGGCAACGCCTACTCGCACGCCGACCCTCACCCGCACGGCAACCGCCACACCAACCCACACCCCATCTCCGATACCCCCCACTCCCTTCCCATCCGGCATCTTTCTGAACGAAGTTCTGCCGGAGCCGAAAGCTGTGGATTGGGACCAAAACGGCGCGATCACCTATGAGGATGAATGGATCGAGCTTTACAATCTCAACCCACAACCGGTCTTCCTCGGCGGGTGGGCCGTTGCCGACGCGACGCACGCCTTTACGCTGCCGCTGGGCACGGTGATCTGGCCTCACGGCTACCTGGTGCTCTTCCGCGGCCAAACCCATCTTGCCCTGGGCGATGATCAGGATGTCGTTGCGCTGTTGCGCCCCGATGGCAGCAAGGCCGACAGCTATGCGTACACGAAAGGCCCCGGCGCAGATGTCAGTTACTGTCGGATCCCCGACGGCATTGGGGGCTGGACGCGCGGCTGCCGGCCGACCCTGGGAGAGGCCAATCGAATCGCGTCGCCATCTCCCACGCCGACCGCGACGCCGGTCCCGCCGGAGCGCGAACCCGAAGCGCGACCCGGTAGCCCATCTCGATCGGCGCAACCTTCTCTGGTGATGATTTGGGCGGCGCGACGGATGGTGGAGGGCGCACAGGTCACCATCAGCGGCACGGTGACGATGTTGCCGGGGCCACTGGGAAAGCGCATCTATATCGAGGACGAGACTGCAGGGATCGGAGTCTATCTCCGGTCGGGAGAGTATCCGCCTTTGGCGTTAGGGGATGTCATCGTGGTCACAGGGCGCCTGAACAACTATCATGGAGAAATGCAGGTAGAAGTGAACAGTCCGACCGGCATCGCGATGGTCGGCCATGGACGCATGGTGGTTCCATTGAGAATAGGGACGGGGGCCGTAGGGGAGGAATACGAAGGGCGTCTGGTTTGGGTGATGGGCAGGGCCATCGCCTTCGACCCGGATGAGATCACGGTGGACGATGGAAGCGGCCCGGCGCGCGTTTATTTTCCGGCCGGATTGACATGGCGCCGTCCCTACGTCCGCGTGGGGGAGGTGATAGCCGTTCGGGGGATCGTAGGGCAATATGCGATCAAAAAACCCTATGTCGGCGGCTATCGGCTGGTGCCGCGCCATGCTGCCGACATCGGCATGGCGCCTGCCTTCCTGCCGGTTACGGGCAAGCAAAGCCGGCCGATCCATGAACGTTGAAGGTGATCGCCGGGCCGGTGCGCGCAATGGACACCGCGCCGGCCCGGACGATGACCGGTTGAACCTCCGCCACATTCACGATCGGCCATGCCCGACCGGGCCGAAATGCTATACACCGGCGATGATCGCTCGCGCCTGCTGCAGATAGCCCTGGGCGGCGCGAATGTGCGCCGCGATCTCTTGCGCCACCGGCGCCAGCGAAGGGCCGGGTGGCACGGGAGCCGAGGCCAGCTCACGGGCCAGCGCCTTGATCGCATCTATGGCCGGCATGTGGCCGATGGGCGCTTGCGGGTAATTGTATTGCGGCGGCCGGCGATCCATGTTCCAGTCGCCGTAGAACGCATCCGCCTCGAAGACGTAGCTCCAATCGCCCAGAACCCGACAGCCCATGATCCAGAAATAGCCCGCCTTGAGCCACGAAGGCCGCTTGCGCCCCGCGATCTCGATCTGGTCCTGGAACCAGCGACAGATCATCACCACCTGCCGCGCATGCTCCTCGGGCGTGAGCCGCGGGTAACGCTTGTCCAGATCCTGCCACGGCCGCGGCCCCATCTCGGTCACTCGACACGGCACGGCCGCGTTGGGCCCCAGGGCCGTCTTCATGTGATGTTCGTGCACCATCCAGCCCAGGAAGCCGTTCGCATCCTCCATGACCGTGATGCCCGGCTGCGCACTCCGTCGGCGCAGATCGTTGATGTACTCGCGCGAGAAACCGTGCCAGTAATACCGGTCGAGCGCGGCATATTCCTCCGGGGTGAGCTGCTCGCCGTACTGGTTCACGTCGTCATAAGGATAGAACTTGCCCTTCCAGGTGAAGCGATTGAAGGGATAGAGATGAATATTGACCGCCAATCCCTTCTCGAAGAGGTCGCCGGCGCCTTGTTCGATGGCGATCTGAAACGGATTCAGGTCAGGGCCGGGGTTGATCGGCGGCAACGACATCTCCAGGCCGAGCGAGAGTCCGTGCCGACATGCAGGCAGCGCCCAGGCGATGGATTTGGCGGCCCAATCGGCCGGCACCTGACGTTGCGGCCATTCGCGATCGTCGTTCGGCTCGTTCCAGACCTGGACATGCTTGACGCCCGCCTTGGCCAACCCATCCAGGACGTGGTTCGGGATGGCATTGGGGCGGATGCCGCCCGAGGTGTTCAGCCGTATGGCCGGTTCAACCCCGATGGAGAGCAGGTCCCGGATCATGCCTTCGATGCCCGGCCGGGCGTTCGCGGGGATGCCGGCCGGGTCGAGCCGGCCCGTGCGCGGATCGTAGTTGCGCATGCCGCTCGAGTCGTGGTTGATGAAGAGCGTGCCGATGCCCAGCTCGGCGATCTCGCGCAGCCACATGTCCCAATTCGGCACGTTGTCATGTTGTGTGGTAGCGCGCCAGTGGAAGCCGACCCGCGTGAGCGTGGGAGCCATGGCTATCCCTCCAGGAGTTTGCGGGCTGCTTCCAGTTCGCTTTGCGCCTGATCGAGCAGAGCCAACAGCCGCCGCCGCGTCTCTTCGTCCAGGCCGGCGGCCGGCGGGGCGGGGGGCGGCTCGATCGGCGGGGTGGGGCCGGCCGGCGGCTCAGGGCCGGGGGTAGGGCCGGGCGCCGTGATCCTGGCCCCGCGCTGAAACACGAAATAGTAGCAGGTGTTGGCGGCCGGATTATCCTTCGTGCCCGTGCGCAGATTGACGACCCGATCAGAGGTGGCGTTGGGGATATCTACGGCATACGGTCCCGGGGAAAACATCGGATAATTGCCCCAAAACTGATCGAAGCCACCGCTCTTCGTCCGCTCGATGCGCTCTCCGCCGTCCGTGATCCGATACGGCTGGCCCTCTTGCGGCGTGCCGGCTTCGTCGAGCACGCGCACGTAGATCAGGCGCTTGTCGCCCGCCTCGTCCGGGCCGGCCCAGCGGGCCTCCACCAGGCGATATTCTGCTTCGGCCGGCGCCTCCAACCGCACGCCGAGTTCGTCCAAACGCGGGTCCCACTTGCGTTCCATCTCGTTGATCCTCCTTTCAAAGATGCGCCTCGTGAAAAGGCGTTGCAGTCGTCGCCAGCAAGACATCGGTTTGCTCCTGAAGCTCACAGCGGGCGTATGAGGCGCCTTCCGCCCCAAGGTGTCTTCACGAACCAAGCATAACATGCATCAATAGATTTGACAAGCAAGCCCCTCAGAAGCCAGGCCACACGCAACATGTGTTCACGTGCTCACGTGTTCACGTGCTCACGTGTTCACGTTTTCACGTTTGACGTTTCACGTTTTACGTTTCACGTCTCACCTCTCGCCCAACCGCATCGGAATCAACGCCAGGCCCGCGACGACGATCATGCACAGAAACATCAGGAAGAGCGCCAGCACGCTCGACACGCCGATGCGCGCCAGGGCCGCCGCGCCGACCGATTCGGTCGTCCACAACGAGTTGAGGCCGATGATGCCCACGCTGGTGTTCCATGCGCTGTGCAGGCCGAACGCGAGCAGGCCGAGGCCGATCCCCGCGAGGCGACGGCGCTCGACCAGGAACATCTGCCAGCCCAGGCCCATCAAGCCGGAGGCCAGGCAATGCATGGCGGCCGCCGCGCCGCGGAAGATCATCAATCCGGCCCACAGCGCGCCCAACCCGAGCGCCGGTGCGCCGTTGAGCACCCCTTCGACGATGGCGAAGCCGGCGCCGGCCGCCGCGCCGAGCAGGAAGCCGCTCAGCCGGCCCGGCCGGCCGCCCGCGGCCACCACCACCGGCACCGCGCCGGCCTTCAACAGCTCCTCGACCAGAGGCCCTGCCATGCCCAGGAGCCCCAGCACGCCGACGGTCAAGAGCGGCCAGGGGACTACCCCGATGAGCTGTCTTGCGTCGGGCGTCACGCCGGCCAGCGCCGCGTCCTGGAGCCCCCTCCACAAGGCGATCGCGCGGGCCGGATCGAAGAGGCGGATGCCCGCCGCCATCACCGCCAGCCCGGCCGCGACCAGGCCCAGCTCGAGCAACAGGCTCAGGCCGGCGCCGACGAGGCCGCCCCACGCCAGGCTGCCGAGCGCGCGACCTTGCGTGAGATCGGCCAGCGTGCCGCCGGCCGCATCGAGTGCCATGGACAGGAAGAGGAACGGAGGCAATGCGGCCGCCGCGACCTGGAAAAGGGGCAACGCAACGTCCAGCCCGGCCAACATGAGCCCCTGGCCGACGAGCAGCACCGCGCCCAAGGTCACCAGCCATACCCACCAGCGTCCCAGGCGAAACGGCCGGGCTTCCGCAAGATGCAGCGCGCGCCAGCCGGCCCAGATCAGCGCCAGCCCCATCCCCATCCCGATGGCCGCGATGCCCAGGGCGATGCTGGTGGTGCCGGCAATCGCCTTTCCATCCGCATCCCACCCCAGGAAGCTCCAGCCGATGAGCACGATCGCCAGCAACGGCCCGAGCATCGTCGCGGCCGCGCCGACAACGACCGCCAACACGAGGATCAACTCTCGCACGGGTCACCTCTCAATCGGATTCGCGCACTTTGTCAGTTGATTATAGCCGGATTCGCGAGAAATGCAGAAAGTGTCGCCCCGAGATGCGCGGTCGGTCCTGACGCCTTGCATCGTCGGTATCCCCTCAATCGCCCGAGGGGACGCCGGTCTGCGACCCCCGTCGCCCCGCTTCTCGCGAAGATACCATCTTTGATGTATTTGATGCATTAGATGCAAGAAATTCATCTGGTGCAATATGATGCATATCATACATCGAATTCAACTTATGTGTTACAAGGAGAACAAACACCCGAACGCGACATTGGTGAACGATGCCGACGACCGATCTCTTGACGACCCATGACGTCCAGGCGCTTTTGCACGTGGACCGCACGACGATCTACCGCCTGGTGGAGAGCGGGCAATTGCCGGCGATTCGGGTGGGCAAGCAGTGGCGCTTTGCCCGCGCCGAGATCGAGCAATGGCTGGAAAACGCGAAGCTCTCCGGCCGGCCGGCCGGTGGCACGGCCAGGATTGCCCCTGCGGCCGCGCCGGTCGCCGACAGTTCGGAGGCATTCCCGGTGGCCTGTCTCCAGTTGATCCAGGATGCCTTTGCCGAGCTCCTGGGCGTGATGATCGTGGTGACCGACATGGGAGGCCAGCCGGTGACCCGCTTCAGCAACCCGTGCGGTTTTTATACGGCATTGACCCGCGATTCGCGCAAGATCAGCCGATGCATCCAGGGGTGGCAGCAATTGGCGGCCGATCCGGCCATTGCGCCGAAGTTCATCCCGAGCGAGATGGGCCTGCTCTGCGCCCGCGGCCTGATCCGCGTGGGAACCGAACTCAAGGGCATGGTCATTGCCGGCGGCATCGCGCCCGATCCCTGGCCACCGCCGGCCGATCAACTGGCGCAACTGGCCGACCAGTTCGGCGTGAGCGTTGCCGAGGTTGCCGCGCACGTCGAAGATGTCTATCGGTTGGACCGGACCGGCCAGGAGCGGGTCTTGCAGTTTGTCCAGCGCATCGCCGACATCTTCTCACATATCGTGAGCGATCGCAGCGCCCTGTGCGGCCGGTTACAGGCCATCGCGTCGTTGATTGCGCTATGACGAGATAAGCGGCAGGGCAGGTCTGCACAGTTCGTTTTAGATCATAAGGAGAACTCTGAGCTATGAAGAAACTCCTCGTTCTCGGCGCCGGCACGGCCGGCACCATGGTGGTCAACCGGCTCAACCGGTTGCTCGATCAGGATGAATGGAAGATCACGGTCGTGGATCAGCACGAGACGCATTACTACCAGCCGGGCTTCCTCTTCATCCCGTTTGGCATCTACAGCAAGAACGACGTGGTGAAGCCGAAGCGGGACTTCATCCCCTCCAACGTCGAGATGATCCTCTCCCCGATCGAGGTCATCGAGCCGGAGCACAATCGGGTCAAGATCGCCAAAGACGGCCGCTACCTGAACTACGACTTCCTGGTGATCGCCACCGGCGCGCACACCCGGCCCGATCAAACCCCGGGGCTGCTGGAACACGAATGGCGCAAGTCCATCCACGAGTTCTACACCATCGAAGGCGCGCTGGCGCTGGCACGCCATCTGCGCACCTGGCGGGGCGGCCGACTGGTCCTCAACGTGGTGGACAACCCGATCAAATGCCCGGTCGCGCCGCTGGAGTTCCTGATGCTGGCCGACTGGTACTTCCACGAGCAGGGGATGCGCGATCGGGTCGAGCTGATCTTTGCCACGCCGTTGCCCGGCGCGTTCACCAAGCCGATCGCCTCGAAATATCTGGGGTCCATCCTGGAAGAAAAAGGGATCAAAGTGGTTCCCGACTTCATGGTCGAACACGTGGACCCGGACGCGAAGAAGCTGGTGCACTACGACGAGTCGGAGCTGGAGTACGACCTCCTGGTGACGGTCCCGCTCAACATGGGCGATGAGGTGATCGGCCGGTCGGGCCTGGGCGATGAGCTCAACTACGTGCCGGTGGACAAGCATACTTTCCTGTCGCCGCAGTATCCGAACATCTTCGTCCTGGGCGACGCCGCGGCCCTGCCGACCTCGAAGGCGGGTTCGGTGGCTCACTTCGCAGTGGATTGCTTCGCCGAGAACTTCGTGCGCTACGTGGACGGGCTGGATCTGCTCCCCACCTTCGACGGCCATGCCAACTGCTTCATCGAGTCGGGCTTCGGCAAAGGCTTGCTGATCGACTTCAACTACGATGTCGAGCCGCTGCCGGGCCGCTACCCGCTGCCGGGCATCGGCCCCTTCAAGCTGTTGCAGGAGTCCGAGATCAACCACTGGGGCAAGATGATGTTCCGCTGGATGTATTGGAACATCCTCCTGAAGGGCCAGGAGCTGCCGTTGCCGGCTCTGATGAGCATGGCCGGCAAATGGAAGTAGGAGGGGTCGTCATGGATCAGACCTTGGCCGAACTGAACCAGAAGCTCGATCGCCTGGCCGCGCAGGTGAGCTATCTGACCGAGCAGGCGCAGGCCGCCGAGCGCCAGCGCCAGGAGCGGGCCGAGCTGATGCGCGATGTCATGCCCATCATCAACGACGCCTTCCGCCTGACGACGGAACAACTGGAGGAGGTCCAGCATTACGCGGACCTGGACGATCTGTTGTGCGTGTTGAAGCATCTGTTGCGCAACACCCGCAACCTGGGCATGATGCTCGAACAGCTCGAGAGCCTGATGGATCTGCTGCAGACGGTCGGCCCGCTCTCCGATCACGCGTTCGGCGTGGCCGTGGACAAGCTGGCCGAAGCCGAACGCAAGGGCTACTTCGCCTTTGCGCGCGGCAGCTTACAGATCGTGGATAACATCGTCACGTCTTTTTCCGAGGAGGACGTGCGGGCGCTGGGCGACAACATCGTACTGATCCTGAACGTCATCAAGGAGTTGACCCAGCCGCAGATCATGAGCTTCGTCAAACACACTGTCGCAGCCGCCGAAGAAGAGATCGCCAAACCGGTAGATATCTCCCTGCGCGCGCTGTTGCGTCAGATGAACGACCCGGCCGTGCGCCGTGGCCTGGCCCTCACCATGCGCGTGCTGCGCGTCATCGGGGTCCAGGCCGCCTGATACCCAATCTCTGATATCCGATACCCCAAACAGGAGGAAACATATGGCAACCCGTGTCATCGCAGGCAAGACCGTACAGGTCAACGATGAAGGCTTTCTGACCAACCCGGCCGAGTGGACGAAGGAGATCGCCGTCGAGCTGGCCAAAGAAGAAGGGCTCGCCGAGCTAACCCCGGCCCATTGGAAGGTGATAGACTACTGCCGCGACGCCGCGCAGAAGATGGGCGGCAAATCGCCCACGTTGCGCCAGATCACGACCGGCACCGGCGTCTCCACGAAGGAACTGTTCGCGCTCTTCCCCAAGGGCCCGGCCAAGAAGGTCGCCCGCATCGCGGGGTTGGGCAAACCGGAAGGCTGCGTGTGAGAGAGGAGGCTTCTCATGGCTGAGGAAACCCGCAAGATCGCGTTTATCTGCTCGAAGGGCGACCTGGACATGGCGTACCCGGCCCTGGTGATGGGCTGGGCCGCGCTGGGCAACGGCATTGACGTGACCATCTTCTTCACGTTCTGGGGGCTGGACATCATCAACAAGCATCGCCAGGACAAGCTGGAGCTGGCGCCGGTGGCCAACACCAGCATGAAGCTGAAGCTGATGGGCCTGCCGACCGGCAACCTGGGGATCCCCAACATCCTGGGCATCATCCCCGGCATGACCGCCTTCACCACCTGGTTCATGAAGAAGAAGATCGCCGAGGTGGGCGCGCCGCCGGTGGGCGAGTACTTGCAGATGTTGGTGGACGGCGGCGCGAAGCTCTACGCCTGCAAGATGTCGGTGGACATGATGGGGCTGAAGAAAGAGGACTTCGTGGACGGCGTGCTCGACATCGTCACCGCCTCCGACTTCATGGACATGACCGAGGGCGCACAGATCATCTTCATCTGATGAAGATAATCCGGGCCTTGCGCGCCGGGCGCGTCCGGCCAGCGCCATTTTCGGAGTAGCATCCACGTGCCTGGCACCCTCCCAGGTGCCAGGCACGTCTGTTCCATTACAAGATGCCCGGCCTGGTCGTTCTCGTTGCACTGACCGGCCCTATGGTGGGCATCATCCAGACGAACATCTTTGCGGGGGCCGTTGAAGCGGCCGGCGACCCCGGTGCCAGCCTGGCCGTGATAGCCGCCATCGGCCTGGCCGCCGGATGGCTGGCGAAAATCCGCTGATCGCGCAGGGAGGGCAGTTGTCTTTCGTCGTTGACTTCCAGCCGGTCGGCCGCCGCGGGCCCTGTCCCGACGGCGGCACTTTGTTGGAGGCCGCGCGCGGCCTCGGCGTGGACCTGTCCAGCGTGTGCGGCGGCAACGGCTCGTGCGGCCGATGCAAGGTGCAGCTCATCGCCGGGGAGCTGACGCCCATCACGCCCCAGGAAAAGACGAAGCTGACGGCCGCGGAGCTGGCCCAGGGCTATCGCCTGGCCTGTCTGGCCGAACCGCTGAGCGATTGCCGCGTCCACGTGCCGGCCGAATCGCTCACCGCGCCGCAACGTACCCAGGTCGAGGGCCTGGAGGCGCCGGCCGAAGTCGAACCGGCCGTCGCCTGCTACGCGATCGCCATCGCCGCTCCCACCCTGGACGATCTGCGAGGGGACGATCAGCGCCTGTGCGAGGCGGTCGCGGCGGCCAGCGGCAAGCCCGCCGTCTTGACCGACCTGGCGGTGGCGCGCCACGCCACCGAAACGCTGCGCGAGCTGGACTGGCGGGCCCGCGTCACGGTGCGCGACCGCGAGATCATCCACGTCGCCCCGGCCGATGCGCCCTGGCTGGGACTTGCCGTGGACATCGGCACCACCAAGATCGCCGCGTACCTGGTGGACCTGACCTCGGGCCGGACGGTCGCCGCGGCCGGCGCCATGAACCCGCAAATTGCCTATGGCGAAGATGTGGTGGCCCGGCTGATGTACGCCGGCAAGGGCCCCGACGAGGCCGCGGCCATGCAAGCCCTGTTGGCCGATGGGCTCAACCGGCTCGCGGCCGATCTGTGCGCGGAGGTCGGCGCGCGGCCGGCCGATATCGTGGACGCGGTCGCGGTGGGCAACACGGCCATCCATCACCTCTTCCTGCGGCTGCCGGTGCAACAACTGGCGGCCGCGCCCTATGTGCCGGCCGTGCGCGCCGCGGTGGATGTGAAGGCGCGCGAGGTCGGCCTGAAGCTGGCGCCGGGCGCCTACGTGCATCTGTTGCCCAACATCGCCGGCTACGTGGGCGCGGATCACGTGGCCATGTTGCTGGCGACCGGCGTGGCCGACGCGACCGACACTGTTCTGGCGATTGACATCGGCACCAACACCGAGATCTGTCTGGCCCGGCGCGGCCGGCTCACCAGCCTGTCGTGCGCGTCGGGGCCGGCGTTCGAGGGCGCGCACATCAGCTTCGGCATGCGCGCCGCGGCGGGCGCCATCGAGCGGGTGCGGATCGTTGACGGCAGGGTGGAATGCAAGACCATCGGCGACGCGCCGCCGGTGGGATTGTGCGGCTCGGGGATCCTGGACGCCATGGCGCAGCTGCGCCTGGTCGGCCTGCTCGACCGCCGCGGGACATTGGCCGGGCCGGGCGTGCGCATGGTCGAGGGGGATCCGGCCTTCGTCATCGCGGACGCGGCCGCTACGGGCAACGGCCGGCCGATCGTCGTGACGCAACACGACATCCGCGAGCTGCAACTGGCCAAGGGAGCGATCCGCTGCGGCATCGAGACGCTCTTGCAGGATGCCGGCATCGGCCCGGCCGACCTGGATCGGGTGATCATCGCGGGCGCGTTCGGCACTTACATCGAGGTCGAAAGCGCGCTCACCATCGGCCTGTTGCCGCCAACGCCGCGCGAACGCATCGTGCAGGTGGGCAACGCCGCCGGCACGGGTGCGCGCCTGGCGCTGATCTCGCAACGCCAGCGCGAGCGGGCCGGGGAGATCGCCGGCCGGGTGCGTTACCTGGAGCTGGCGCGCGCTCCGCGTTTCATGCGCAATTTCGCGGAAGCGATGTATCTGTAAAGGCCATCCCACAGGCCAATACGGACCAAACCATTTGGGCCGGTCTTGCGGCCGCTTTGCTCACCGCATGTGTTTTTGCTTGTACGAGAACACAAACTGCAAAGATGGGGGGGTATTTGCTACAGGGCGGAGGGTTGGGTTAAAATAAAAACAGGCCGGACGTGCCAGGCACCCTCTGAGGTGCCTGGCACGTAATGCGCCATTATTTTCTTCATGCGTTGTGCGCCGTCCATCAGACGGCGCATGAGCAACTGATGGGAGGAGGAGAAAGACCATGAAAGCACGGATTTCCCTCGTCCTGTTGGCGGTCCTCCTGCCGGTCCTGGGCCTGGCGGGCATGGCCCTGGCCCTGGTGGGAGACCTGAACATTGACGGCGTGGTGGACGATGTGGATATGTCCATCGTCGCCAATGCCTACGGCAGCCGGGCCTCGCCCCCCTCGCCCAACTGGGACTGGCGGGCCGACATCAACCGCGACGGGGAGGTGGACTTGGCCGATCTGACCATCGCCGGGCGCAAC
>DAOTZV010000006.1:0-8534 GCA_034434235.1 Anaerolineae bacterium | reverse complement strand
AGCTGCGCCCCCTCGGCCGGGCTCACCTCGCGCATGTGCGGGTCGTCGGACACGTCGCCGTACAGGCCGGGCGGCACGAGGTTGACATAGAATCCATCCTCGCAGATGCGCCGCATGCGCATGCGCGTGATGGGCAGGTCACTGCCAAACAGCACGCGTTGCGGCCCGACGGCGGCCAGCGCGCGCTGCATCACATAGGCGTTGGTGTTGGCGCTGAAGTCGAAGCACATGCGCCTGGTCTCGCCCAGGATCTCGAATGCGTCCCCGACGTCCTCCGGGCAATAAGCGCGACCGATGTGGGCGATCACGAGCTTGATCCGCGGATAGCGCAGCTCGATCTCGATCATCTGCGCCAGGTTGAGCGGATCGCGCAGCCGGCCCGGCCGCGGGATGTGCAACAGCACGATCCAGCCGTGCGCATCGGCCACCTCCAGGTGGTGGTGGGGGAGGAAGTCGTAGATGGTGATCTCGGCCGAAGGGATGTGCGGGGGCGCCAGGTTCAGGTAGGGTTTGAGGCCGGCGAATCCGCCTGCGCGCACCCGCTGTTCCAGCTCCCCGGCCGACCACTCCGGCAGGGTAACGAGCAGGCCAGGCAAGCCACGGGCGCGGATTGCGTCCGCGATGTAGCCGTTGGCGCGCTCCTGGTCCACCCCGCGTTCGGGCCACCCCAGCAGGAGCGGCGTGACCTGATGGCCGGGCAACATCAGCCGATAGGTTTCGAGCAGATCCTCCACCGGGTTCTCGGCGGCCACGCGGTTTGGCCAGGTGGGCCCGCGCGCGATGCGTTCGCCGCCCAGGTCGAACGCCTTCAGCCAGACGTGGGTGTGAAAGTCAATGATCCTGGAGGGCAGGAAGCCTGCCAGCCTTTCGGCATAGAAGCGCCGATCTACGTCATAAACCGGAAAGAGCATGGCAACCTCACAGTCGGTAGGCCGCGGCGGCCTCTTCAGGAGCGGTCCGGCCCTGCACCACATCCTTCAGCGCGGCCAGGAAGTCGGCCGGCCGCTCAGCCTGGATAACGTTGCGGCCGAATACCACCCCGGCCGCGCCGGCCGCCACCGCGGCCGCGGCCAGGTTCAGGGCATCCACCGGCCGCGGCATCTTCTCTGCGCCCAGGGCAAACACCGGGATCGGCACACCCGCCACCACCTCGGCGAAACGCTCGCCGGTGTAGAAGGTCTTGATGGCGTCGGCGCCCAGCTCGCAGACGATCCGGCAACACTTCTTGACGTAGTCGTGGAATTCGTCCGGTCGGCTGCGCAGGTCGCCGGCCGGGAACACCTCGCCGATCAACGGCAGCTCCAGGTCGGCGGCCTCCTCGGCGAGGGCCGCGAACACCCGCACGTTCTCCGCGTCGTGCGCCTCGCTGCCGGTCTTCAGCGTCAGGCTCGCCAGCAGCACATCGGCGCCGGTGCGGGCCGCGGCGGCCGCCGACCAGGCTTTGACGATGCGCGCCTCCTGGTAATGCCACGGCTCGCAGTGGATCGTGTTCCAGTTGAGGCGCACGATCATCGCCGGGCTTCCCCGGCCGATGAACAGGTCGCCCGTGAAGCGCACCATCTGCGGCGCCAGGAGCACCCCATCGGCCGTCTTCAGGCGAGCAGCCACGGCCCTGAAATCCTCCAGCCCCTCCATCGGCCCGAAGGTCTGACCGTGATCAATGGCAACCACCACGGCCCGGCCGCCGTCGCCGAATAATCTGCTGAGACGGATCTGCTTTCCGGTGACCATAGATGTATCTCCTATCGTTCAGGTGAGATGCACGACCTGGCCGGTCCGCTGCGATGTCAGCGCCGCGGTGAGCACGCGGTGATGCTGATGCGTCTCTTCGGGCGTGGCACAACCGAACGGCTGGCGCATCTGCTCCCGGTTCACCAGTTCGTCGCAGAAAGCGGCATACATCTGCAGGATGCTGTCCGAGAAGCCGAATTCGAAGATGGCGCCCGTGATCGTGGGATAGGCAGAAGCATAGCCCAGGTCGAGCACCTCCCAGCTCTGCGGCTTGCCCGGCCGGAAGGTCATCGTGCGCAGCGTGCGCGGATATTTGGTGCTGAATTCAGCCGAGAGCTCGGTGCCGTGGATCTTGATGAACCAGGTGTTCGTCTCCCCCGGCGCGATGCGTTTGGTGCTGAGCACCATCGGGAAGTGCTGGTCGGCCGTCTTCACCTCGCATGCCAGGATGGCGTTGTCCCACGTCTCGCAGGGCGCCGTGCCACCTTTTCCGTCGGGCCGCTCGTTCACGATCTTCGACAGCAGGCCGCGCACGTTGGCGGGCATCCAGCCGAAGCGGAGCGGGATGTGCAGCACATGCATCCCCAGGTCGCCCATGCAGCCGTATTCGCCGTTGTACTGCACCTGGCGCTTCCAGTTGATGGGCTTGTGGGGATCCAGGTCGCTGGAGTGCCAGAAACCGGCCTCCACCTCGATGATGCGGCCGAAACGGCCCTCGCGCAGGAAGTTGACGATCTGATACGCGCCGGGATAGAAGGGGAACTCGGATGAGCAGCGGGCGAACACCTCGGGATGCTCGCGCAAGGCCGCCAGGATCTGCTCGTTGGCGGCCAGGTCTATGCCGAACGGCTTCTCGCCGAGCAGGTGCTTGCCCGCGCGGATGATGTCGGCATAGATTGCCGCGTGCAGGTGATGCGGCACCGCGCAGTAGACCGCGTCCACGTTGGGATCGGCCAGCAGATCGCGGTAGTCGCTCACCGCGGTCGTGACGTCGCACAGGTTGTCGGTGAACCAGTCGAGGCACGATGGCTTGGCGTCGGCGACGGCCACGAGTCGCGGCCGGACGTCCATGTTCAGCAGGTGCGCCCAGCGCTGCGTCGCGCTGGCAAACTCGCGCGCCATCAGCCCGCAGCCGATGATGCCGAAACGAATTTCTTTCATAATCCCCAATCCCTAATACCCCAATTCCCGCTCCGTCTCGTAGATCGCCTCTTCGATGATCGCCAGGCCCTTGAGCGCCAGCTCATCCTCCATGATCATGGGCGGCGACATGCGCAGGATGTGGCCGGCGGGGATCCACGCCAACCCCTTGCGGAACGCCTTCTGATAGACAAGCTGGCCGGCCTTCTCGAATGGCTCGCGCGTGGCCTTGTCCTTCACCAGCTCGATGCCGAGCAGGCATCCCAGCCCGCGCACCTCGCCGATGATCGGATGGCGGGCTTCCATGGCACGCATCTCCTTGAGCAGGATCTCGCCCAGGTGGGCCGAGCGGGCGCACAGGTCCTCTTCCTCGATCACCTCGATGCTGGCGAGCGCGGCCGCGCAGGCCATCGGATTGCCGCCGTAGGAGGTGCTGGCGGAGATCTTCTCAATGACCTCTTTATGCTCCTCCGACACGAGCATGGCCGTCACCGGGAAGCCGTTGCCGAAGCCCTTGCCCAGGGTCATCACGTCGGGCACGGTGTTCCAGTGCTCCATGGCGAACATCTTGCCCGTGCGCGCCATGCAGGTGAGCACCTCGTCGGCCATCAGCAGGATGCCCAGCTCGTCGCACAGAGCACGGATCTTCTGGATCCAGCCGTCGGGCGGCACGATGCTGCCGGCCCAACCCTGGATCGGCTCCAGGACGATGCCCGCCACCCGGCCCGAGGTTTCCTCCTTGATGACCGTGCGGATGTAGTCCACGCAGAGCAGATTGCACTGCGGGTAGGTCTGTCGGAACTCGCAGCGATAGCAGTAGCCGCGCGGAACCAGGAAGAAGCCCGGCGCGCGCAGCCCCTGGCTCACGTCGAGCCGCGCCAGGCCGACCGCGGCCATCGTCTTGCCGTGGAAGTCGCGGTGGAAGGAGATGAATTCGAACTTGCCGGTGGCCGCGCGCATCACACGCAGCCCGGCCTCGACGGCCGTCGTGCCCGAATCGTAGAGCTGCATGCCGTTGAGCTTCTTTTTGCCCTCACCGGGCGTGATCTCGGCCAGCTTCTCGAGCAGCTTCATCTTGATCGGCGTGGTGAAGTCGTGCGCGTTCATCAGCTCGCCGGCGGCCTTCTGTACGGCTTCGGTCACCTTCGGGTGGCAATGGCCCAGTCCGGTGACATAGATGCCCGACGAGAAGTCAATGTACACGTTGCCGTCCACGTCGGTCAACGTGCACCCCTTGCCCGATTGGAAGACGACCGGAAAGAGGCGCACCTGCGAGGAGTAACCCTTCATGTAGCGCGCGGCGCGGGCGTGCATCTCCTGCGACCGTGGCCCGGGCGGCGGCGTCACGATCCGCGGCACGGCGTTGATATCTACTTTGGCCCAGTTGCGATCGTATGAAAGAGACACGGAAAACCTCCGATGAAATGGTATTTGTTAGCGGTTCAACAGGCGCGGGTCGAGCGCATCGCGCAGCGCATCGCCCAGGAAGTTGATGCTGAGCACAACCAGGGTGATCAGCAGGCCGGGCGGCAGCCACAACCAGGGCATGGATTCCAGCACCGTCAACGATTGAGCGCGCATCAGCATATTGCCCCAGGTGGGGGTCGGTGGCCGCACTCCGATGCCCAGGAAGCTCAAGCTCGCTTCCGACAAGATCGCGCCGGCAACCGCGAAGGTACCGGCCACGATGATCGGCGCGGTCACGTTGGGCAGGATATGGCGGAACATGATCCGCCGGCCGGTTGCGCCGACGCAACGGCTCGCCATGACGAAATCGCGCTCGCGCAAGCTCAACGTCTCGGCGCGCACCAGCCGGGCGAGGCCCGCCCATCCGAAGAGCCCGATCACCCCCATCACGTTGTAGATGCTGGGGCCGAGCACGGCAACCAGGCTGATGATGATGATGAGGGTCGGAATCGTCATGACGACCTCGGTGAGGCGCATGAGCCAGAAGTCAATCTGGCCGCCGCCGTAGCCGCTGGCCAGGCCGATCAGCGTGCCGATGGTGACGCTGATGCTGGCCGCCACCAGCCCGACCGAGAGCGACACCCGGCTGCCCCAGATCAGCCGGCTAAGTACATCGCGGCCGGTATCGTCGGTGCCCAGCCAATGGGTCGCCGAGGGTGGCTTGCGCAGGGCGCGCGCATCTATCTTGACCGGATCGGGCAAGGGCAAGAGCGGTGCGACGACCGCCGTGATCGAAAGGAGCACGAGCAAGATGGCGCTGACGACCGCCAGCCGATGGCGCAGAAAGCGCCGCAGGAAGCGTTGGCCCGGCGACGATGCCTTGTGGCGAGGCTCCTCGGCGATCAGGTCGTCGGCGTGGTTCGATGCGACATCGGATCTCATGTTTTCCTCGCAAATCATGAGTAGCGGATGCGCGGGTCGGCGGCCGCGTACAGGATGTCGGCCAACAGGTTGCTGAGCAGCACCAGGATGGAGCCGATCAACGCGGTGCCCATCAAAGTCGGGTAGTCGCGCGCGGTGATCGAGGCGATGGCGAGCTGTCCCATGCCGGGCCAGGCGAAGATCCACTCGATGATGAACGCGCCGCCGAACAGCCCCGGCAGGCTCAGCGCAACGATGGTGATCAGCGTCAACAGGGCATTGCGAAAGCCGTGGCGCCAAAAGACGAGCCTTTCCGGCAGCCCTTTGGCGCGGGCCGTGGTCATGTAGTCCTGTCCCAACACCTCCAGGACCGATGACCGCGTGTAGCGCAAGAAGCCGGCGATGCGTTCGACGCCCAGGACGGTTGCGGGCAGGAAAAGGTGATATGCCCGGTCCAGCAGGAGATTTTGCGCCGACGGGCTGTTCATCCCATGAGTGGGAAACAGGTCGAGTCGCAAGGCAAAGATCCAAATGGCGCCCAAGGCGAAGAAAAAGGCCGGCACGGACACGGCGAAAAAGGCAAACAGGGTGAGCAAATAGTCCAGCCTGGAATACTGATGCAGCGCGGAATATACACCCAGCGGAATGCCCAGCCCCAACGCCAGCAGCAGCGAAGCAAGCGTAAGCTGAATGGTGGCCGGCACGCGTTCGGCAATCACCTGAGACACGGGACGCTGGCTGGCGAATGAAAAGCCCAGGTTCCCCTTGGCCGCTTCCCGCAGCCAGATGAGATAGCGAATCGGCAAAGGCTTGTTGAGGCCATATTCCTCTTTGAGCCGTTCGATCATCTCCCCGGATAGCGGAAGGGTGGGATCGATCATGGCCGAGATGGGATCGCCCGGCGCGAGATTGTACGCCGTAAAGGTGATCAAGGTGATCCCGATCAGCACGGGAATGGAGATCAGAATGCGTCGGATGATGTACTTGATCATGGCCCTGGCCTGCTTCCTGAAAGAGCATCCTCAGATGCAGAGGCCCGCCTCCTGCGGGTTGGCATCTGGGGAAGTCTGCATCTGAGGATGCTTGCTCCGCCTTAGCAGGTTATGCGGCTTCTATCATTTGAACGCCCAGAGGTGGATATCTTCCCAGTTGTATCCCAGGCCGATCTTCACCGTCTTGGCGTCTACCTTCGGCCCTACCATGCGGAAGTACTTGTTCTGCGAGTTGACAATAAACGGCAACTCTTCGTTCCAGAGCTTGGTCATCTTGGCCATCAGCGGCTCGTACACCTTCGGGTCGGCGCTGTTGAGCGCCTCGGTGATCATCTTGTCGAACTCCGGGTTGCAGTAGCGCACCATGTTGTAGCAGTTCGGGCACTTCTCTTTGTCGTAGATGTTGCCGCAGCGGAAGCGGTAGTAGAAGTCAATCATGTTCTGCGTGCCCGCCAGGCCGATGGTCGTGATGTCGAAGTTGCCCTTCTGATACGTCTCGTCAATGTAGACGGCAGGGTCAATGCCGCGCAGCTTCACGTTGATGCCGACCGCGGCGAGCATCTGCTGCACCGCTTCGTCGGCCGCGCCGGTCTGGCGATAGGCGGCATAGTCCAGCTCCCACTTCGGATCCCAGCCGATCTCCTTGAGCAGCGCCTTCGCCTTCTCCGGGTTGTAGTCGTACTTGTTCAGGCTCTTGTCGCACTCGCCCACGCCGAAGATCCCGCTCACCCAATAGCAGTTGCGCAGGTTGATCATGTCGGGATGGCCGCCGGAGGCGACGTTAGCCCACCCTTCTTTGTCTATCGCGTAGGCGAACGCCTGGCGGAACTGCGGCTTGCGCATTGCAACATACTTGGGATCATCCTTGTTGGGCTTGTCGCTATGATAGTTGATCCACCACGCGCCGATGGTGCCGAGCGCCGGCACGGGCTGCGCGCCCGGGATCTTCATCACGCGGTCGTATTCCGAGCCCGGGAAGCCGTCAATGATATCCACCTCGCCCTTCTCGAAGGCGATGATGCGGGTGTTATCGTCGGGGATCTTCTTCTCCAGGATGCTCGGAATCTTCGGCGCGCCGCCGAAGTACTTGGGGTTCGCTTCGAACTCGATGGAATCGTCCGGCTTGAACTCCTTGATGACGTAGGGGCCGGTGCCCGGATACGGCCGCTTGAGGACGAAGTCGCTCTGGGCGAACTCGGCCGGCTTGATCTTGGACACGACGTGATCGGGCACGATCACGATATCGGGTATGGCATAGAAGAAGACCGCATCGGCCTTGGCGACCTTTATCTCGACGGTGTTGTCATCGAGCGCCTTGACGCCCGTGACTGCCGTCTTCTTGCCGTCGTAGTAGTCCTGGCAATCCACGATGTTCTTCAAGACCTGGATGCGGTTCGAGCCGATATCTTTCGTGCAGTGCAGCACAAAGGTGGTGACCACATCTTTGGCCGTGAACGGCTGACCATCCTGCCAGGTGACTCCCTTGCGCAGTTTGAACGTATAGGTCAGGCCATCGGGGCTGATGGTCCAGCTCTCGGCCAGGTCGGGGATGATCTTGTTCTCCACGCTCAGGTTGGTCAGGCGGCCGAACGAGAAGCGGAAAATGCGCATCCACTGGCCGCCCGGAATGCGGAACGGGTTGAGGACTTTGGGCATGGTGGACGACGCCCAGACCAGTTGTTTGGCCGTCGGCGCCTTGGTCGGTTCCGGCGCCTTGGTCGGTTCCGGCGCTTTGGTCGGCTCGGCGGCCTTGGGCGCCTGGGCGCCCGGCGCCGTAGTCGGCGCCGGGGCTGGTTACGCGCAAGCGCTCAGCGCCAGGCTCAGGGCCACGAAGATGACCAACGCCTTCAGAAGTCGAGAAGTTGCCATGGGGATTCTTTCTCCTTTCCTGGCGTACTAAGAACGGCCAGCAGATCGAGTTTTGTGTGTGTTTTATGGTCCTGATCAAAGCATAACGATCAGGGCCAGCAGCGACACCTCCTTTCCGATGAATCACACCAGGATCACCTCGACACCCCGGTTGCGCAGGGCCGCGATGAAGTCGGCCGGCGCATCCGTGTCGGTGATCAGCTTGTGGATGTCCTCGAGCCGGGCGATCGTGGTCAGGCCGATCTGGCCGATCTTGGTGGAGTCGGCGACCACGATGACCTCGGTGGACGCCGCGATGGTGGCCCGGTTCACCTCGGCCTCGAGGACGTTGGCCGTGGTGACGCCGCGCGCCAGGGTGAGGCCATCCGCGCCGAGGAAGAGCTTGTCGGCGTGAAATGCGCGTAGCTGCTCGATGGTCTGCGGGCCGACGACGACCTCGTACTGGGGCAGGTAGACGCCGCCCAGGAGGATCAG
>DAOTZV010000005.1:0-4038 GCA_034434235.1 Anaerolineae bacterium | reverse complement strand
CGTGCACGTGGCCGAGGCCGCGTTCAAGGCGCCCGGCGGGCTGATCCGCGCCACCGTGCGGCTGCGCGCGGGCCGGGTGGACGGCCTGGAGCTGGCCGGCGACTTCACCCTGTTCCCCGCGGCCGCGGTGGCCGACCTGCAGGCCGCGGCGCTCGGCGCGGAGCTGACGGCCGACGCGCTGGCGGCGCGCTTCGCCGCGGTTTATCGCGCGCGGGCGATCCAGTCCCCCGGCGTCACGCCCGGGCACCTGGCCGAGGCGGTGTTGGCCGCGACCAGAGCCATTTGAGATAGTCGCCCGGACGTCGGCCGGTGTCCAACGGGGCCACATCTTATTGAGACAGCCGCGCGGCCTGAACGGCTTCAGGTTGGGGCGCAACCGGCTGCGCGGCGACCGGCGTTTGCGCTTCAGGACGGCGAAGGTCCCAGGCCATTTGACGCCGCGGACCTTATAAGAATCAGTCCAGGACCGAAACGACGCCGCGGACCTTATAAGAATCAGTCCAGGACCGAAACAAGGAGAAAGTTCGCGACTATGACATGTGCTTCGATCGCCTACTTCGAGCGCGTCGCGGATCGGTGGAATGAGATGCGGACCGGCTATTTTTCTGAGGCCGTGCGCGAGGCCGCCATCGCGCAGGCGTATCTGCGGCCAGAGATGACGGTCGCCGACGTGGGATGCGGCACCGGCTTCCTGGCCGAGGGATTAGCGCCCCGGGTCCGGCGCGTCTACGCGCTGGACGCATCGCCGGCCATGCTCGAACAGGCCCGGCGTAACCTGGCGGCTTTGGCCAACATCGTCTATCTCCCGGCCGACGGCAGCGCCCTGCCGTTGCCTGACGCCAGCGTAGATGTGGCGCTCGCCAACATGTATCTGCACCACTGCCCCGATCCGGCCGCGGCGATCCGCGAGATGGCCCGCGTCCTCCGGCCGGGCGGCCGGCTGGTGATCACCGATCTCGACCGGCACGCGCACGAGTGGATGCGGGCCGAAATGGCCGATGTGTGGCTCGGGTTCGAACGGGCCCAGGTGAAGGCATGGTTGCGCGCGGCCGGCCTGGTCAACGTGCTGGTGGACGGCACGAACCAGTCGTGTTGCGCCTCTGCTCGAGGCCAGGAAGCCGACCGGGCCGCGATCGGCGTTTTCGTGGCAACCGGTACCCGGCCGGTAATGGGTACGCGCGACGCAGTGCAGGCAAACTACGCCGCGCTGGCGCAGGGCGGAGCCGGCTGTTGCGCGGCAGGAGACCCCGGGCTCGAGACGGCGGCCGGATCGGCCTGCTGCGCCCCCGCCGTTGTACAGGCGGAATTCACGGCCGATATTCCGCTCAGCGCCAGCGCCATGCCATCGGCAGCAGCCGTGGCCGGTGAGATCACCTGGCGAACGGGCTATACCGAGGAGCAGCTCGCGGCGGCGCCGGCCCAGGCGGCCGGGCTGGCCCTGGGGTGCGGCAACCCCACCGCGCTCGCGTCGCTGCGGCCCGGCGAGGTGGTGCTGGATATCGGCAGCGGCGCCGGCATAGATGCCTTCTTCGCCGCGCAGCGTGTCGGCCCCACGGGCCGGGTGATCGGCGTGGACATGACGCCGGCCATGATCGAGCGCGCGACGCGCGCGGCCGCTGCAGCCGGGCTGACCAACGTCGAGTTTCGCCTGGGCCGGGCCGAAGCGATGCCGGTCGCCGATGAAACCGCCGACGTGATCCTGTCGAACTGCGTCATCAACCTGTGTGAAGACAAGGGCCTGGTGTTCGAAGAGGCGTACCGCGTGTTGAAGAAAGGCGGCCGGCTGGCGATCAGCGACATGGTCACCGACGCGCCGTTGCCGTTGGACCTGCGCCGCGACCCGGCCGCGTGGGCCGGGTGCGTCAGCGGCGCGTTGACCGAACGCGAGTACCTGGCCCTGGTGCGCGCGGCCGGCTTTCGGTCGGTGCAGGCGGCGCGCGGCCTCAGCGCCGGCCAGGTGGCGGGGGTGGCGGTCTACAGCCTTTCGGTCACCGCGATCAAGTGAAGGGCTCGGCCATCGGCCACGAGCCGGCGCCGCCTCAAGATCACGGCCCGGCGCCGCTGAGATATGCCGGGATTTTTCGCGCGATGTCGTCGCGCACGGAGCGGAAGACGGCAAGGACTTCTTCCGGGCTCCCCGTTGCCCTGGCCGGATCGGGAAAGCCCAGGTGGACGCGCTTGCCCTGGCCGAGCCAAACCGGGCAGTTCTCCGCCGCATCGTCGCATACTGTCACCACCAGGTCGAACGGCATCCCGCGGTACTCATCGGCCGACTTGGAGCGGCCCCGATGTTCGATGCCGAGCTCGGCCAGGACCTGGAGCGCCAGCGGATGCACGTAGCCGGCCGGTTGCGTGCCCGCACTGTACGCCTCCCACGCGTCACCCAGCCGGGCGTTCACGATGGCCTCGGCCATCTGCGAGCGGCAGGAGTTGCCGGTGCAGAGAAAAAGCACTTTGCGACGGTTCATGGGCCAATCTCCTCTCTCGAATGTCTTGTCAAATCCGGCCTACCCGCAGCGCCGACGCAGCGCTTCCTCGACCTTCTTGGCGATGACCTGCGTGACGAAGCGGTAGATCTCCTGCGGGTCGTTGCGCTGCGCCACGGCCAGCATCTGGCGCACCTCGGCCTCTTCCAGGATGACCAGCGTCTTTTCGATGCGCTCTTTGGCCACGGCCGCCCCCTATGCGACGATGCTCCGCAGCGCGGCCGCGGCCTCGGCGACTTCCTCCGGGGTGTTGAAGTAGCCCGGGCTGAAGCGCAGCGCGCCGGCCTCCAGCGTGCCGGCCGTGCGGTGCGCCTGGGGCGCGCAGTGCAGCCCGGCGCGCGTCGCGATGTCGAAGACCTGATCCAACACCGCGGCCAGTTGATCCGGAATGTAGCCCTCCACCGTCACCGAGACGACCGCAGTGCGCCGCGCCAGCCCGGCCGGCCCCAACACCGTCAGCCCGGGCACATCGCCCAGCGCCTCGATCAACTGGCCCGTCAGCGCCAGCTCGTGCTCACGGATGCGTTCCACCCCTTGTGCGAGCACGAAGCGGGCCCCCGCCAACAGCCCGGCGATGCCGGCCGCGTTCTGCGTGCCCGCCTCCAGCCGCAACGGCAGCGCCTCGGGCATCGTCTCCGGCGCCGACTCGGTCCCTGAGCCGCCCTCGATCCACGTCTCCAACTGCACGCCCGGCCGCACGACCAGCCCGCCGGTGCCGTGCGGCCCGTACAGCCCCTTGTGGCCGGGGAACGCCAGCAGGTCAATGTGCATGGCCTGCACGTCGATCGGGTGCGCGCCGGCCGTCTGCGCGGCGTCCACCAGGAAGAGAAGGCCGTGGTCGTGGGCGATCTGGCCGATCGCGGCGACCGGCAGGAGCGTGCCCAGGACGTTGGAGGCATGAAGCAGGGCGATCAGCCGCGTGTTCGGCCGGATGGCCGCGGCCACATCGGCCGGGTCGAGCGTGCCGTCGGCCGCGCAGGGGACGGCCGTGACGGCCACCCCGCGGCGCTCCAGCGCCTTGAGCGGCCGCCACATGGCGTTGTGCTCGATGGACGAGGTGATGACGTGGTCGCCGGGCCGCAGCACGCCCTTGAGCGCCATGTTGATCGCCTGCGTCGCGTTCATGGTGAAGGCGATGCCGGCCGGGTCCGGCGCATTGAAGAGCTGCGCCAGCGCGGCCCGCGCCTCGTCGGCGATGCGGGCCGCTTCCTCCTCGCGCCAGTGGCCCCCGCGGCCGGGCGTGGCGCCCACCTCGCGCATGAAGCGATCCACGGCCTGGTAGACCGCTTCGGGCTTGGGCCAGCTCGTGGCCGCGTTATCCAGGTAGGCGCCCATGTTCCGACTCCTCGGGGTTCGGCGCGATCAGGCCGTGGCGACGGGCGGCCGCGGTCACCCTGGGCACGACCGCGGCGTGGAAGAAGGCCACCGCGGCCGCCACGTCTTTGTCGAGCACGATGCGCTTCAGTTCGATCACCTCCGGCGCCTCGAATTCGACCCAGGTGCGCCGCGGCGCACGCGCGGGCGGCGCCGGCCGTTCAGTTGCGTGGCTCAT
>DAOTZV010000004.1:0-87131 GCA_034434235.1 Anaerolineae bacterium | reverse complement strand
GCGCCGCCTACTGGCGCACGGAGCGCGCGGACGCCGATCTCGTCAACGGTGCGCGATCTACCGAGGAGCAACCATGAAGTACGCAACCAGCACCCTCGGCTGTCTCGATTGGGACCTGCCGACCCTCATCGAGCGGCTGCCGCGTTACGGCTATCACGCGGTGGACTTCCGCGGCCTGCGCGGAACCTTCAACCTGTGGGAGCTGCCGGAGTTCAGCAGCGACCTCGCGACGACCGCGGCGCGGCTGCGCGATGCCGGCCTGGCGGTCTCCTGTTTCTCTGCCAGCGCGCGGCTCGTCTGGCAGAACGAGGAGGAGCGCGAGCGTAGCCTCGACGAGATCCGCCGCCTGGTCGAGCTGTGCGTGCGCTTCGCCGCGGGGCAGATTCGCGTCTTCCCCGGCGACCTGCGAGGCCTGAGCCGGGCCGACGGCCTGGCGCGCGGCCGCGAGACGCTGGCGCGCATGGCCGAGATCGTGCGGGGGACGGGCGTGATGCTCGCCGTCGAGACGCACGATGCCTGGACGCACAGCGCGGACCTGTTGGCGCTGATCGCCGATACCGATCCGCAAGAGGTCGGCGTCTGTTGGGACGTGAAGCACCCGTATTGGACCGGCGAGGAGACGCCCGCGTTCACCTGGCGGCAGCTCGGCCCGCGGGTCATCAACACCCACTGGAAAGACGCGCAGCGCGACCGCACAACCGGCCGGGATCGGCTCTGCCTGGTCGGCGAGGGCCTGTTGCCGTTGGCCGATTGTCTGGACCTGTTGCTGGCGGCCGGCTATGCCGGCTACTACACCCTGGAATGGGAGAAGAAGTGGCATCCGTACCTGCCGGATGCCGGAGTCGCGTTTCCGGCCTTCGTGCGCCACATGGAGGAGTTGCGCGCGCGGATCGGCCGCTGAGGCCTGTCAATCCATTCGTTAACGGAGCACAAACCATGATCGGAGATACCTGGCGCTCGGAGATGCAAGAATTCCGAGACGAGAAGACCGGACGTCGCGTCCGCAAGCTGACGTCCGTCGGCAACAACTACCATCTGTACTTCACCGAGAACTCGTTCGACAGCCGCAAGAACGAGATCATTTTCAAGTCGGATCGCGCGTCGGGCGAGGACAAACTGCCGCACGAGGAGCCGCTCTATAACCTGTTCCGCATGAACCTGGACACGGGCGAGATCGTGCAGTTGACCGACGAGCCGCAGCCGGTGGTGGCGTGCACGAAGACCCCCGACAGTGAGATCATCGTCTACAAGACCGGCAATTTGCTGAAGAAGCTCGAACCGGCCACCGGCAAGACGACCGTGATCTACGAGGAGACGGGCAACTATAGCCTGGGCGCGCCGTCCATCGCCTGCAACCGGCGCTATGTGGCCTTCTGCCGCAACGAGAACGTCAACGTGCCGCGCGGGCCGAACTACACCGGCTTCAAGGAGTCGTTCTACCTCATCAAAGATGGCCGGATCACGGTGGCCTACCTGGACGGCTCCGGCTGGTTCGATGCGTTCAAGGACACGCATTGGGTTGGCCATTTCCAGTTCTGCCCCGATGATCCCACCATCGGGTCGTACTGTCACGAAGGGCCGTGGAACCTGGTGACCCAGCGCATCTGGCTGCTCGATTTCGTCGCGCGCGAGGCGAAGCCGTGCTTCCGCCAGGACGAGCAGGATTCGGTGGGCCACGAGTTCTGGACGCAGGACGGCTATCTCTTCTTCGACAACCGCGGCCCGGGCCACGACGGCACCATCACCTCGTCTCGCACCCAGGCCGTGGCGACCGAGGTGCCGGTCAATCAGAACGTCATGACGCCGTTCGTGGGGTTGGCCGACCGCAACGGCAACGTGGTGAAGCGCATTGACATGCCGTTCTACTGCAACCACTACCATGCCAACCCCGACAACACGTTGCTCGTCGGCGACGACGTGGACGATCTGGTGCTGATTGATATCGCGCGGGAGCCGGCCACGCTGAAGGTGCTCTGCAACCACAAGACGTCGTGGCATACGCAGACGGCTCACTGCCACCCGACCTGGAGCTGGAACGGCGACCGGATCCTCTATGCTTCGGATTACGGAGGGAAGGTCAATCTGTACATGATCTGGCCGTTCGAGGATTAGCTACGCGGCCGAGGCCAGTTCGGCCAGCGCCAGCCAGCGTTCGGCCGCGGCATCGGCCTCGGCCTCCAGCTCTCGCAGGCGGTCGGCAAGCGCGGCCAGGCGGATGTAGTCGCTGCCGCACGCGTTGATCTCGGCTTGCAGCGCGGCCTTCTCTGTTTCCAGCTCGGCCAGGCGCGCTTCGAGGCTTGCAAGCTCGCGCTGTTCTTTCCAGGTGAGCCTTCGCGCTGGGGCCGGCCGCGGCGCGCTGCGCCGGGGCGTTTCTTTGGGTTCGGCCGGCCGGGGCGGAGGGGCCTTGGCCGCGGCCTCTGCTTCGCGCAACTGGCGATAGGTCTCGTAGGGCGCGGGATACGGCCCGGCCACGATGCCGCCCGGCGCGAAGCTGTAGAGCAGATCCACCGTGCGGTCCAGGAAGTAGCGGTCGTGGCTGGCGACGATCAGACAACCCTGGAAGTGGTCGAGGAACTCCTCTAACACCGTCAGGGTCTGGATGTCCAGATCGTTGGTCGGCTCGTCGAGCAGGAGCACGTTGGGCCGGTGGATCAGCGTGCGCAGCAGGTAGAGCCGGCGCCGCTCGCCGCCGCTCAGCGAGCCGATGCGCGCCTGCTGTTGGGAGCGCGGGAAGAGGAACCACTCTAGCATCTGGGCGGCATCCACCAGGTGGAGTGAGTCTTCGTCTTGCAGCCAGGCGGGCTTGCGTCGCTCTTCCGCGCGGATCAGCTCGGCCTCGGCCTTGATGAAGTCAATGACCCGCAGGGTATCGTCGAGGGCTACGTTGCGCTGGTCATAGTAGCCCAGATGGACGGTGTCGCCCCAGGTCACGGCGCCGGCATCGGCCGCCTGGACTCCCGCCAGGATGTCCAGAAAGGTGCTCTTGCCGGCACCGTTCGGCCCGATGATGCCGATCCGGTCGCCGGGCGCCAGGTCGAAGTCGAGGTTGCGGAGCACCTGCAGGTTGCCGTAGGATTTGCAGAGCCCGCGCGCCTCCAGCACCTTTTTGCCCAGCCGACGGCCGGCCAGGCGGATCGCCACGCGCTCTTCCCGGCTATCATAGCGGAGCTGCTGGAGTTCCGCGACGCGTTGCTTGCGGGCCTTCTGTTTGGTGCCGCGCGCCATCGGACTGCGTCGCAGCCATTCCAGCTCGCGGCGGAGGGTGCGGCGGCGGTTCTCTTCCGCCCGCACCAGCCGTTCGTGCCGCTCGGCCGATTGTTCCAGGTAGTGTGTGTAGTTGCCCGGATAGCTGATCAGTTGGCGACGGTCCAGCTCCACGATGCGATTGACGACCCGATTCAAGAAGTAGCGGTCGTGGGTGACCATGAGGAGCGCGGCCGGGGTGGCGAGCAGGTATTGCTCCAGCCAGTCTATCGTGTCCGCGTCCACGTGATTGGTGGGCTCGTCCAGGACCAGCAGATGGGCCGACGCGTCGGCCGCCACATCTTCGACGTCCAGCAGCACCCGGGCCAGGGCCACGCGCTTGCGCATCCCGCCGCTGAGCGCGGCGACCGGCATGGCGAAGTCGGAAATCCCCAGCCGCGAGAGGATGGCCTTGGCGCTCGTCTCGGCCGCCCAGCCGTTCAGCCGGGTCATCTCGGCGCTGAGATGGGCGAAGCGCTCCTGTTCGCGCGGATCGTTCGGATCGCGTTCGAGGTTGGCGGCCGCCTCCTCGTATGCCCGCACGAGCTGCATGCGCGGGGAGTCGCTGCGGAAGAGGAGGTCGAGCACCGAGAGGGTCTCATCGAGGATCGGCTCTTGCGGCAGATAGTGGATGCGCACGCCGCCCCAGGCCGTGATCTGCCCGGCGTCGGCCGGCTCCAGGCCGGCGATCATCCGCAACAGCGTGCTCTTGCCGCTGCCGTTGATGCCGATCAGGCCGATGCGGTCCTCGCGGTTGATGAGCAGGTTGACGTCTTCCAGCAGAGGACGCTCGCCGAATTGTTTGTAGACGTGTTCGATGGTGATCAAGTTCATGTATTGCTCCGGGAAGTTATGATACAATCAAACTCAATAGCCGCAAAGTCGGCATACCCAATTCGCCGAAAGGAGATTCTCGCAATGACGTACTTCACATCGGTTCCAACGGCACCGGGTTTGAACCGGTTGCCGACGAATCCGTGCAAGCTGCTGGATTTCGGCCTGTTGATCCTGAACGCCGGCGAGAGCTATCAGGGCACCACCGGCGACCGCGAGGTGTTGGCCGTCATCCTGGGCGGCAAGGCGAACTTCACCGTGGACGGCCAGGAGTTCAAGAACGTGGGCGGCCGGCCCAACGTCTTCTCGGGCAAGCCGCATTCGGTCTACATTCCCTGCGGTTCACACTATACCATCACCGCGCTCACGAAGCTCGAAGTCGGCCTGCCCAGCGCGCCGAGCGACCTGAAGACCGCGGCCTATGTCATCGGCCCGGAGAAGGTGACGACGGGCGTGTGGGGCGCGGCGAACTTCACGCGCAGCTACCACCAGATCCTCACCCTGGCCGGCCAACCCGACCTGCCCGCGGCCCGGTTGATCGTCGGCGAGACGTACACGCCGTCGGGCAACTGGAGCACCTATCCGCCGCACAAGCACGAGGTGGACGACCTGCCGCGCGAGGCGTATCACGAGGAGATGTACTTCTTCAAGGTCAACCCGCCGGACGGCTTTGGCATGGTGCGCTATTACAACAACGAGGTGGACACCGGCTACATCGTGCGCGACAACACCATCCTGATGGCGCCCAACGGCTATCACACGACCAACAGCGCGCCCGGCTACACCAGCTACTTCCTCTGGTTCCTGGCGGGCAATCAGCGCGTGCAGGCGACGTCCGACGACCCGACGCTGGCGTGGGTAGCGCGCACCGTGCCGATGTTGAAGGCGCTGGGGCATTGAGTGAAAAGTGAATAGTGAATGGCGAACGGTGAATTTGCGATGTGCGGATTTGCCGGTTCGCCGATTCGCAGCGGGAGCAAGGCCATGATTCTTGATCTTTTTCGTCTCGATGGCCGCGTGGCGCTGGTGACGGGCGCGGCGCGGGGGTTGGGGCAGGCGATGGCGCTGGGCCTGGCCGAGGCCGGCGCCGACATCGTGGGGTTGAGCCGCGGTCCGAGCGACGAGACCGGCGAAGCGGTAAGGGCGCTTGGCCGGCGTTATCATCCGATCTGCTGCGATCTGCGCACGGCGACCGTGGCCGACCTGAACACGATCGTGGGCCAGGTGGTGGCCGAGATGGGCCGGCTGGACATCCTGGTCAACAACGCCGGCATCATCCGCCGCGCGCCCGCGCTGGAGTTCAGCGAGGCCGACTGGGACGACGTGTTGCAGATCAACCTGAAGGCGGTCTTTTTCCTCTCGCAGGCGGCCGGCCGGGTGATGGTGAACCAGGGCGGCGGCAAGATCATCAACATCGCCTCGATGCTCTCCTTCCAGGGCGGCATCCTGGTGCCGTCTTATACGGCGGCCAAGAGCGCGGTGGCCGGGATTACGCGCGGATTGGCGAACGAGTGGGCCAGGTACGGCATCAACGTGAATGCCATCGCGCCCGGCTACATGGTCACCGACAACACCGCGCCGCTCCGCGCCGACCCGGCCCGCGCCGAGTCCATCCTGGCGCGCATCCCGGCCGGCCGTTGGGGCCAGCCGGACGACCTGAAGGGCGCGGTGGTCTTCCTGGCCTCGCGCGCGTCCGATTATATGCACGGCGCGATCGTGTGCGTGGACGGCGGATGGATGGCGCGATGAACGGAGACGGGGCGAGATTCGCTCTGGTCAACGGCCGCATTGCCCTCCCCGATCGCCTCGTCGAGGGCCAGGCGGTGGTCATCGAGGGCGATACGATCCTGGGCCTGGCCGCGGCGGATGATCTGGGAGCCGATGTCGCGCGCGTGGATGTCGGCGGCCGGCTGATCGCGCCCGGCCTGATTGATCTCCACACGCACGGCGCGCTCGGCTACACCTTCAACAAGCCGACGGCCGAGGCGTGGGCCGCCATCACCGCGGAGAACGCGCGGCGCGGGGTCACGGCCGTGGTGGCCACCCTGGCCGCCGCGCCGATCCCCGATCTGGTTTCGTGTCTGGGGTTCGCGCGCGGGTGGATGCAGCGCGTTTCCGAGGCCGCGCGCGTGCTGGGCGTGCACCTGGAAAGCCCCTACATCAGCCCGGCGCAGAAGGGCGCGCTCGATCCGGCGGCCCTGCGCTTGCCCGCTGACGGCTCGGCCGAGGCGCTGCTCGCGTACGCCGACGTCCTGCGCATCTTCGTCCTGGCGCCCGAACTGCCCGGCGCGCTCGACCTGGTCGGCCGACTGGCGGCGCTGGGCATTGTGCCGGCGGTCGGCCACAGCTCGGCGAAGGACGAACACGTTCGGGTGGCCATGCGCGCGGGACTGCGCCACGTGACGCACATCTGGAGCGCGATGTCGAGCACGGTGCGCGAGGGGCCGTGGCGCAAGCCGGGGGTCCTGGAAGCCGCGCTCGTCTTCGACGGCCTGACCGTCGAGATGATCGCGGACAACCGCCACCTGCCGGCGACGCTGATGAAGCTGGCCTACAAGTGCATCGGCCCCGACCGGCTGTGCGTGATCTCGGATGCGACGAGCGGCGCAGGCCTGCCGGAGGGCGCTCGGTTTCGCATGGCCGGCATGGAATATGAAGTGAGCGATGGCGTCGGGATGATGCTCGACCGCAGCGCGTTCGCCGGCAGCACTACTCTGTTGAACCAGATGATCCCGATCCTCACCGACGTGGTCGGCATCCCGCTGGTCGAGGCGATCCGCCTGGCAACGCTCAACCCCGCCCGCGTCCTTGGCCTGGACGCGACCATCGGCCGCATCGCCCCCGGCTATCGCGCCGACCTGGCCATCTTCAACGACGACTTCACGGCCTGGGAAGTGCTGATCGGGGGGAAGCAAATTGGTAAACTGGTAAATTGGTAAACTGGTAAATGACGTTTGACGTTTTACGTTTCACGTTTCACGGAGCATTCCATGCCCACCCCACTTCACACCACCTGCTACGGCGACCTGCGCGTCAGCATCTATGCCAGCAACGCGGAGATGGGCGCGGCCGCGGCCGAGGAAGCGGCCGGGATCATCGCGGCCGCGCTTGCGGCGAAGGGCCGCGCCAACATCATCCTGGCGACCGGCAATTCGCAGTTGACCTTTTTGCACGCGCTGCGCGATCTGCCGGGCATGGACTGGTCGAAGATCCATGTCTTTCATATGGACGAGTACGTCGGCATTGACCCGCGGCATCCGGCCAGCTTCCCGCGTTTCCTGCGCGACCACATCCTGGACCGCGTTCGGCCCGGCGCGTTCTATCCCGTCCCCGGCCAGGCGGCCGACCTCGCGGCCGCGTGCCGGGAGTATGAGGCGCTGCTCAGGGCACACCCGGCCGACCTGTGCGCGATGGGCATCGGCGAGAACGGCCACATCGCGTTCAACGATCCGCCCTTCGCCGACTTCGATGATCCGGTCTGGGTGAAGGTGGTGAAGCTGGACGAGCGGTCGCGGCGGCAACAGGTGGGCGAGGGCCACTTCAAGAGCCTGGACGAGGTGCCCACGCACGCCATCACGCTGACGATCCCGGCGTTGCTGGCGGCGCAGCGCATCCTGTGCATCGTGCCCGAGGCGCGCAAGGCCGAGGCGGTCGAGCGCGCGCTGCTCGGCCCGATCGGCGAGGATTGCCCGGCGTCCATCCTGCGCCGGGCGGCCCATGCGCATCTGCTGCTGGATCAGGACTCGGCGGCGCGGCTGAAGTGGTGAGCTTTTCGCCGCGCATCACGAATTTCACGAAGAGGAACGAATGTCTGATCATCCCATCGGCCCGGCCTATCGGGTCGTCACCTCGCGGCTGGTGATCCGCTGCTGGCAGCCGGCCGACGCGGCGCTGCTCAAGGCCGCGGTAGACGTCAGCATCGAGCATCTGCGGCCGTGGATGCCCTGGGCCGCCAACGAGCCCACCGACCTGGAGGCCAAGATCGCGCTGTTGCGCCGCTGGCGCGGCCAGTTCGACCTGGGCCAGGATTTCACCTACGGCATCTTCGACCGGCAGGAGACGGAGGCGCTCGGCAGCACGGGATTGCACACGCGGCGCGGGGCCGATGGCCGCGAGATCGGCTATTGGGTGCGCGCCGATCGGCTCAACCAGGGCATCGCGACCGAGACGGCCGCCGCGCTGACGCGCGTCGCCTTCGAGATAGACCGGCTCGACTGGGTGGAGATCCATTGCGACGTGGACAACGTGCGCAGCGCGGCCGTGCCCCGCAAGCTCGGCTTCACGCACGAGGCCACGCTGCGCCGGCGCCGGTTCGGCGACAGGCTGCGGGACACGATGGTGTGGACGCTGCTGGCGGACGAGTACCCGACCAGCCCGGCCGCGCGCGTCCCGATCGAGGCGTTCGACGCGGCCGGCCGGCAGGTATTCCGTGGATAACCTCCGGCGCTATCGGGCCGGTGCACCGCAACGTGGTGGACAAATCGCTGGAATACTGAAATCCATGACCGAAACCGACAATCGTATCGTGCTCTTGCTCACGACGGTCTCCGTGTTTATGACCGCCTTCATGGGATCCTCGACGAACATCGCCCTGCCGACCATCGGCCGGGAGTTCGCGATGGACGCCGTGTCGCTGGGCTGGGTGGCGATGGCCTACACGCTGGCGAACGCCATGTCGCTCTTGCCCGTGGGCCGGCTGGCCGATATCCTGGGCCGCCGGCGCATCTTCACCGCTGGCGTGAGCGGCTATGTCGTCGCGTCGCTGGCGGTTGGCCTTTCGTCATCGGGCGCCATGCTGATCGCCGCGCGCTTCGTGCAGGGCGCGTTCGCCTCCATGATGTTCGCCACCAGCACGGCCATCCTCACCTCGGTCTTCCCGGCCGGCGAGCGCGGCCGCGTGTTGGGGATCAACACGGCCGCGGTCTATACGGGGCTTTCGGTGGGGCCGTTCCTGGGCGGGCTGATGACTCAGAGGCTCGGCTGGCGGAGCATCTTCCTGGGGGGCGCGGCGCTCGGTCTGATCTCCATCGTCCTGGTGGCGACGCGGGTGAGGGGGGAATGGGCCGAGGCGCGCGGCGAGCGCTTCGACGCCCGCGGCGCGGCCGTCTACGGGGCCGCCATCGTGTCGTTTATGTACGGCCTGTCGCTCCTGCCGGACCTGGAAGGGGCCGGCTTGATCGCCCTCGGCGTGATGATGGGCGCCGGCTTCGTGCGCTGGGAGGGCCACGCACAGCAGCCGCTCTTTAACCTGGACCTGTTCCGGCGCAATCGCGGCTTTGCCCTCTCCAACGTGGCCGCGCTGATCAACTACAGCGCGACGGCCGCGGTCGGCTTCCTGCTCAGCCTCTATCTGCAATACATCAAGGCGCTCACGCCGCAGCAGGCCGGGCTGGTCCTCATCGCGCAGCCGGTCGTTCAGGCGGTCTTTTCGCCCTTCACCGGCCGCCTCTCCGACCGGATCGAGTCGCGCGTCGTGGCGTCGACCGGCATGGCGGTCACGGCCGTCGGTCTGGTGCTGTTGACCTTCCTCGGCGACGCGACCCCCTTCTGGTATATCGTGTTGTGCCTGATTCTGCTCGGCTTCGGGTTCGCCCTCTTCTCCTCGCCGAACACCAACGCGGTGATGAGCTCGGTGACGCGGCGGTGGTATGGCGTGGCGTCGGCCACGGTCGCGACGATGCGCACGATGGGCATGATGCTCAGCCTGGGCATTGCCACGCTGATCTTCGCGGTCGTCATCGGCCGCGTGCAGATCACGCCGCAGCAATATCCCGCGTTTCTCGCCAGCGCGCGGCTGGCCTTTACGATCTTCGCGGCGGCGTGCTTCGCCGGCGTCTTCGCGTCGCTGGCGCGCGGCCGGATCCACGGCGGACAGGAGGCGGCGGGCAAGTGATGAGCGGAGAGTGCGCGAATGGGCTTCCGTCGGGATGGCCGCCGGCGGTGCGACGGGTCTCCATCGCCAGCCGCGCGGACGGCAGTGAAGACGTTTGACGTATGACGTTTGACTTTTTCGGAGGAACACATCCATGTCGCATCTGATCACGACTCTCGGCCCGAAATGTGCGGAGGAGCTGGGGATGATCTTGCCGCACGAGCATATCTTCGTGGATCTGCGCACGCCGGATAAGCCCGGCTACGGCTTGGGCCACGCCGCGGACGTGATCGCCCTGATGGGGCCGGAGGTCGCGAAGATTCAGGCGCTCGGCGTGACCGCGTTGGTGGAATGCAGCACGGTCGGGGTCGGCCGGCGGGCGGATATCCTGAAGGCGTTCTCTGAGGCCACCGGCTTCCCGCTCGTCGCGCCGACCGGCATCTACCGCGAGCCGTGGGTGCCCGCGTGGGCGCACGTGGCGAGCGAGGATGTGCTGGCGAAGTGGATGGAGCGCGAGCTGAGCGAGGAGATCGCCTCGACCGGCGTCCGGGCGGGCTGGATCAAGCTCAGCGCGGGAGATGACGGGATCACGCCGATCGAGGCGAAGATCCTGCGCGCGGCGGCGCGCGCGTCGTTGGCGACCGGCGCCGTGATCGGCAGTCACACGATCCGCGGCCGCGTCGTGGCCGATCAGCTCGACATCATCGAACGGGTCGGCCAGACGCCGCAGCGCTTCATCTGGATCCACGCCCAGAACGAAGAGGATTTCGGGGTCAACCTGGCGATGGCCCGCCGCGGCGCGTGGATCGAGTACGACGGGATCGGCGGGGGGAAGAGCGACGAGTTCTACGTGGAGCGCATCCTGCGGATGCTCGACGCCGGCTTCGGCGACCGGGTGTTGCTCAGCATGGATCGCGGCTGGTACGACCCGGCGCAACCCGGCGGCGTTCCGCGGCCCTTCACCTACCTGAGCGAGGTCTTCCTGCCGAAGCTGGCCGCGGCCGGCGTGGACGACGCCACCATCCGCAAGCTGACGTGCGCCAACCCGTTTCGCGCCTTCGCCCGGCCCGCGCGTCAATCCGGCCCTGTGCCCGCCTGACGGACCGGCTCGCCGATTTGCCGCCCTACCGATTTACCAATCTACCGATTTACCAGTCTACCAATCTACCAATGCTCCTCGGCCTCGACATCGGCACCACCACCATCAAGGCCGCGGCCTACGACCCGGACGCCGGCCGCGTCGCCGCGATCGCCGGCCGGCCCACGCCGACCGATCATCCCGCGGCCGGCCGGAGCGAGCACGATCCGGAGGCGCTGTGGGACGCGGCGGCCGCGTGCCTGCGGGAAGTCACGGCCGCGGTCGGGGACCGGCCGATCGTCGGCCTCGCCATCGCCAGCCTGGCCGAGGCCGGGGTGATGCTGGATGCGGCCGGCCGGCCCCTGGCGCCGATCATCGCCTGGTACGATCGGCGCTCCGAGCCGCAGGCCGAGTGGCTGGAGCGGCAGCTCTCGGAGGCCGAGCTGCACGCGATCACCGGGCAGCGCGCGGGCGCGTCCTTCGGCGTCTGCAAGTGGCTGTGGATGCGAGAGCACTGGCCCGACGCGGCCGCGCAGATGGCGACCTGGTTGCCCGTGCCCAACTACATCCTCTTCCGGCTGACGGCCGAGCGGAGCATTGACTTCTCGCAGGCGTCGCGGATGCTGGCGTTCGACCAGCGCCGGCTCGACTGGTCGGAGCGGATCCTCGACGCGGTCGGCTTGCGTCGCGAGCAGCTCCCCCGGCCGTTGCCCGGCGGGACGGTGATCGGCGCGGTGACTGGGGAGGCCGCGGCCGCGACAGGGTTGCCGGCCGGCATGCCGTGCGCGCTCGGCGGGCACGACCACCTGTGCGCGGCGTTCGCGGCCGGCGCGTATCGGCCCGGCGTCGTGGCCGATTCTTCCGGCACGGCCCAGGCGGTGCTCACGGTCGTGCCGGGCTTCGCGTCCACCCCCAAGATGGCCGCGGCCGGTTACGCCTGCTACGCGCACGTGGTGCCGGGGCAATACATCCTGAAGGCCGGGCTGAAGGCCGCGGGCGGCGCGGTCGAGTGGCTGGCGCGACAGCTCGCCGGGCCGGATGCGGCGCCGGATCGCCTGCCCTATGATGCGCTGCTGGCGCGGGCCGGCCGCGGGGTGGGCGTGCGCGCCGGGCCGCTCTGGCTGCCGCATCTGTTGGACTCGGGCACGCCCGAAGGGGATCGCCGCAGCCGGGCCGCGCTGGTGGGCGTCCGGCTCGAACACGACGCCGGCGACATCTTCCGCGGGCTGCTGGAGTCGCTGGCGTTCTGGCTGCGCCACAACCTGGAGGACGTGCGCGACCTCCCCATCTGGCGGCCGGTGGAAGAGGTGATCCTGCTCGGCGGGACGACCCGGCTGGTGCTCCTCTCGCAGCTCAAGGCCGACATCCTGGGCCGGCCGGTGATCGTGCCCGAGCTGCCCGAGGCGGCTGCCATCGGCGCGGCGCTGTTGGCAGGATTGGCCGCGGGCGTCTTCCGCACGCCGGCCGAGGCGGTCGGCTCGTTGCGCTACGGCCGCACGGTCATCGAGCCGGATGCGTCGCGCGTCGCCTGGTACGACCGGCTCTATCGCGAGGCGTACCTGCCGCTCTACGCCGCCCTGCGCGAGGTGAATCATCGCCTGGCGGAGTTTTGACGACGAAAGATCGGCTCTTTTGTTTCAGTAAGCGAAGACGTGTATAATCTGATTGTTGCGACTTGGTGACTATGTTTTCCATTGCGCTTACTGCTTCTGCTTTGGACGACCTGAAGTGGTTTCGCAAGGCCGAACAGAAGTTGATACTGGATGGTATGAGAACAGCGCTATCGTTTCAGCCCGACGTTGAGTCTCGAAATCGTAAGAGATTGCGCCCTAACCAGGTATCAGAGTGGGAAGCTCGCCTCAGACGATATCGCGTGTTCTATGATGTGGATGCGGCCAGCGGCGTGGTGGAAGTCAAGATGATTGGACGAAAGGAAGGCAATGTCTTATTTGTGCGGGGAGAGGAGTATAGATTATGAGAACAGTTATGATATCTCCGCGTGCACGGATTCTCAATGCCCTGTTGAAGCAAGCAAGCATCGAGAACCTGGTGCTAAAGACCCAAGACGGTCGTGAGTTCCTGTTGGCCGAACTGGACAATTTCGATCGCGAGATTGAGCTAACGCGTCAGAATCAGGAGCTCATGCGTCTGTTGGATAGCCGGGGCCAGGAGAAGGCGGCCCTATCGCTGGACGAGGTGAGCGCCCGCTTGGGCGTCGAATAAGCAGAGCAAAATCACAGAGTGAACCGCATGAATCACGATCCCTTGCTTTCCCCCGATCGTTTCTTCGGCCCCGATGGCCGCCAGAAGGAGATCGCCCGCCATCTGTACGCGCAGGTGGCGGGCCTGCCGCTCATCTGCCCGCATGGCCACGTGGACCCGCGCATGTTCGCCGACCCGGATTACTCGTTCGGCAGCCCGGCCGACCTGCTGATCATCCCCGATCACTACGTCTTCCGCATGCTCTATTCCCAGGGCGTGCCGCTGGAGGCGCTCGGCGTGCCGCGGCGCGACGGCGGCCCGGTCGAGACCGATCACCGCAAGATCTGGCAGACCTTCGCCGACCACTTCTACCTCTTTCGCGGCGCCCCCACCGGCATCTGGTTGACGCAGGAGCTGGTCGAGGTCTTCGGCGTCACCGAGAAGCTGACCGGCGCCTCGGCGCAGCGCATCTACGACCAGATCGCCGATTGCCTGGCGCGGCCCGAGTTCCGGCCGCGCGCGCTCTTCGAGCGCTTCAACATCGAGGTGCTTGCCACGACCGACGCCGCCTCCGATCCGCTCGTCCATCATCAGGCGATCCGGGCGTCGGGCTGGCGGGGCCGCGTCGTGCCCACCTTCCGGCCCGATGGCGTCGTCAACCTGGACGCGCCGGGCTGGCGGCAGAACATCGAGGCGCTCAGCGCGGCGAGCGGCATCGAAGTGAACAGCTATCGGGCGTTGATCGCCGCGCTGGAGAACCGCCGCGCGTTTTTCAAGCAGATGGGCGCCACCGCGACCGATCACGCGGCCCTGACCCCGGCGACCGGCGAACTGAGCGCGGCCGAAGCCGAGGCGATCTTTGCCCGTGCGCTCAAGGGCCAGGCCACCGCCGACGACGCGGCGCGCTTCACCGGCCACATGCTGATGGAGATGGCGCGCATGAGCATCGAGGACGGGTTGGTGATGCAGCTTCACCCCGGCTCGTTCCGCAACCACAATCCCGAAGTCTTCGCCCGCCACGGCCTGGACAAGGGCGCCGACATCCCGATCGCCACCGAGTACACGCGCAACCTCAAGCCGCTGTTGGACAAATACGGCCGCGACCGCCGGCTCACGCTGATCCTCTTCACCCTGGACGAGACCACCTATAGCCGCGAGCTGGCGCCGTTGGCCGGCCACTATCCCGCGCTGCGGCTCGGCCCGCCGTGGTGGTTCCACGACAGCCTGAACGGCATGGCGCGCTACTTCGACCAGGTGATGGAGACGGCCGGGCTGTACAACACGGCCGGCTTCAACGACGACACGCGCGCCTTCCCCTCCATCCCGGCCCGCCACGACGTGTGGCGTCGCGCCTCGGCGAACTGGCTGGCGGGGCTGGTGGTGCGCGGCATCGTCGGCCTGGACGACGCGGAGGAGATGGCGCACGACATGGCGTATGGCCTGGCGAAGAAGGCGTATAAGCTGTAAGGAAGCATTTATGTTGACTCTCAAACAACTTGCAGGTCTGGAGATCTATCCGAATTCCGTCGTGGCCGCGGCGGCCGCGGAGTTTGCGCTGGCAAAGACGGCCGCCGGGCCGCGCCTGGCCGTGTGGGCCGAACCGGGCGCGGCCGTCCTGGCCGACTTCGAGGGCGAGACGAGCGAGCAGGCGGGCAAGACGCTGCTCCTCGGGCCGACCAGCCCGACCAACGCCGCGGCCTTGCGCCGACATCTGGCGTGGCTGCGGCCGGCGCCGCTCGGCCTGCGCACCTCGGCCGGCATGGGCGACCGCCTGGGGCTGGCGACGCCGGGCCACGTCCAGGCCGTGCGCGCGGTCGGCGGCGGCATCGCGCCGATCTTCGCGCAGCAATCCATCCGCGAGATGGCCCGCACCGGCCGCACCCCTCAGCAGGTGATGGATGACGCCACCTGGGGCATCTTCCAGGAGGGCTGGCGCGCGGGGGTCGGCGCGGACGCCGATCACCTGAAGACGACCGCCGACATAGACGCGTGCGCGGCGGCCGGCTTTACCTTCTTCACGATTGATCCGGGCGAACACGTGGACCCCGCGGCCGATACCGATGAGATCGCCGCCCTGGGCCGCAAGTACGACGCGCTCCCCTGGCTGGCGCTGGAGACCAGCGCGTCGGCATTGCGCACGGCCTACGTGGGCAAGCGCATCGAGGTCGAGGATCGCGCCATCGCCTACGACGACGAGACGCTGTTGCGTGCCGCGGTGAAGTACGGCCGGGCCGTGGCACACGTGGCCGCGCTGTATCGGCATCTGGCCGCGCGCTTTCCGGCGCCGGCGCGCGGCCAGGAGAGCGGGCCGCAGTTCGAGCTCGAGGTTTCGGTTGACGAGACCGAAACGCCCACCACCCACGCCGAGCACCTCTTCATCGCGCGCGAGCTGCGCCGGCTGGGCGTGCGGTGGGTAAGCCTGGCCCCGCGCTACGTGGGCCGCTTCGAGAAGGGCGTGGATTACATCGGCGACCTGGACGCGTTCGCGGCCGACTTCGCCGGCCATGCGGCCATCGCCCGCGCGGTCGGGCCGTACAAGCTGAGCCTTCACTCCGGCTCCGACAAGTTCAGCATCTATCCCATCGCCGCACGGTTGACCAGGGGCCTGGTGCATCTGAAGACCGCCGGCACGAGCTACCTGGAGGCGCTGCGCACGATCGCCGCGCTCGATCCGGCCTTCTTTCGCGAGATCTACGCCTTCGCGCGCGAACGCTACGAGACCGACCGGGCGAGCTACCACGTCTCGGCGCAGCTCGACCGCGCGCCGCGGCCTGCAGACCTGGCCGAGGCCGACCTGCCGAAGCTGCTCGATCAGTTCGACGCGCGCGAGATCCTGCACGTCACCTTCGGCTCGGTGTTGCGCTGGCAGAATCCCGACGGCACGCCGCGTTTCTACGATCGCCTCATGGCGTTGTTGCGCGCGCATGGCGACGCCTACGCGGCGAACGTGAAGGCGCATTTCATCCGCCATCTGACGCCGTTTGTCCAATCGGCGTCTTCATAAACCCTTCACGAGAACAGGATACGATCCTATGGATTTGGCAGAAATTACTCTGACATACAATCTGTCCGGCCACACCGTGGCCATCACCGGAGGTGCCGGCATCCTGGGCGGCGAGATGGCTTGCGCGCTGGTGGGCTGTGGCGCGAACGTAGCGATCCTCGATCGCGATCCCGCGCTCGCCGATCGCCTGATCAAACGCATCCAGATGATAGACAAGCCCGGCATCGGCAAGGTAGCGGTGGTCTATGCCGATGTGCTCAAGCGCGAGACGCTCGTCAAGGCCGAAGAGGTGATCCGGCAAGAGCTGGGCGCGGTGGACATCCTGATCAACGCGGCCGGGGGCAATAAGCCGGCCGCCACCACCGGCCCCGACATGAGCTTCTTCGACGTGCCGGAGGAAGCCCTGCGCTTCGTCTTCGATTTGAACATGCTCGGCACGATGATCCCCTGTCAGGTCTTCGGTCGCGGCATGGCCGAGCGCGGCGAGGGCGTGATCCTGAACATCTCTTCCATGGCCGCAATCCGCCCCCTGACGCGCGTGGTGGCTTACGCGGCGGCCAAGGCCGGGGTGAGCAACTTCACCCAGTGGCTGGCGGTCTACATGGCCCAGGAATACTCCCCGCGCATCCGCGTCAACGCCCTCGCGCCCGGCTTCTTCCTCACCGAGCAGAACCGCTACCTGTTGACCGACAAGGAGACCGGCGAGCTGACCCCGCGCGGGAAGGCGATCATCGCGCACACGCCGATGGGCCGGTTCGGCTCGCCCGAAGATCTGATCGGCGCGGTGTTGTGGCTCGTCTCGCCGGCCTCGGCGTTCGTCACCGGCGTGGTGATCCCGATTGACGGCGGGTTCGCGGCGTATAGCGGGGTGTGAACATGAAAGCTCTCGTATACGAAGGGCCGTGGCAGATGCCGGTGCGCGAGATTCCCGCGCCCGAACCCGGCCCCGGCGAGGTGATCGTCGCGGTCAAGGCGACCGGCGTCTGCGGGTCGGATGTCCATGGCTTCACCGGCTCGACCGGCCGGCGCATCCCGCCGATGGTGATGGGCCACGAGTTCAGCGGCGTGATCAGCGCGGTGGGGCCGGGGGTCACGGGGCATCGGGTCGGCGACCGGGTGGTTGTGCAGCCGATCATCACGTGCGGCAAGTGCGTCAACTGCCTGGCCGGCATGCCGAACATCTGCACCAACCGCCGCGGATTGGGCATGATGTCTACCAACGGCTCGAACGCCGAGGCCGTGGCGGTGCCGCAACAGCTCCTCTACGACCTGCCCGACGAGGTGCCTTGGGAGCAGGGCGCGCTGGTGGAGCCGCTGTCGGTGGCCATGCACGCGGCGAACATGAGCCCCATCCGCCTGATGGACACGGTGGTGATCCTGGGCGCGGGCACCATCGGCCTGTTGACGCTGCTGGCGTGCCGGCTGAAGGGCGCCGGCGCGGTGATCGTCAGCGACCTCAGCCCGCACCGGCTGGAGGTGGCGCGGCGGCTCGGCGCGGACGCGGCCGTGAATCCGGCCCAAGAGGACCTGGCCGCGGTCGTGCGCAAATACGCCGGCGAGGCCGGCGCGCCGGTGGTGATCGAGGCGGTCGGCATCACCGCGACGGCCCGGCAGTCGCTGGAGCTGGTGCGGCCCGGCGGCCATGTCACCTGGATCGGCAATGCCGCGCCGACCATCGAGATCGGCATGCAACAGGTGGTCACGCGCGAGATCACCGTGCGCGGGGTGTACGCGTTCAACGTCGAATTCGGCCGCGCCATCGAGGCGTTGCGCTCGCGGCGGGTGGACGTGACGCCGATCATCGAGCAGATCGCGCCGCTGGAGGCCGGCCCGCAGATCTTCCACGACCTGGCCAAGGGCGCGCTCGACGCGGTCAAAGTGGTATTGAAGCCGTGATGTCCTATCGTCTGCTTTCCTATCCGCTCAGCGCGACATCGCCCGTGTGGCCGGGCAATCCGCCGGCCGCGCGCGTTGAACCGCTCGGTTCAATCGCGCGAGGCGGCAGCTCGAATACGACCATCTTACATCTGTTCAGCCGGCGTCGGTGGCCACCCATTGTGGCGGAGTTCGAGTGAGCGCCGATTTGCCTTGGAGGTATACATGTTGATTGGTAAGGGTTACGCCGATCGTTTCCTGAGCGATGATGAAGTCCGGCATGTGGTCTTCGGCGGCTTCGCGCAGGCCGACGTGGTCGGCAAGCGCGTCCTGGTCATCATTCCCGATAGCACGCGCACCGCGCCCAACGGCCAGCTCTTCCGGCTGTTCCACGAGGCGCTGTGGGGCAAGGTCGCGGCGCTCGACTACATGATCGCGCTCGGCACGCACATGGCGCTGGGCGACGAGGCGATCAACCACCTGCTCGACATTTCGGCCGAAGAACGGGCCACGAAGTTCGCCGGCACGCGCATCTTCAACCACGCCTGGGATGATCCGCAAGCGCTGGTCCGGCTCGGCACGATCTCGGAGGATGAGATCGCGCAACTGACCGGCGGCCTCTTCCGGCAGGAGGTGGCCGTCACCATCAACCGGCGGGTGCTCGACTACGACCTGCTGGTGATCTGCGGACCGACCTTCCCGCACGAGGTGGTGGGCTTTTCGGGCGGCAACAAGTACTTCTTCCCCGGCATCAGCGGCCCAGAGGTGATCAACTTCACCCACTGGCTGGGCGCGGTGATCACGAACCGGGAGATCATCGGCACGAAGCACACGCCGGTGCGCGCGGTGATCGACCGCGCCGCGGCCATGATCCCGCGGCCCAGGCTGTGCTGCGCGATGGTGGTGGCGCCGGCCATAGGGGCGCCCGGCCCTGTGGGGGCGCACGGCCGTGCGCCCCTGCAAGGCCTTTACTTCGGCGCGCCGGAAGAGGCGTGGGAGGCCGCGTCCGATCTGTCGAGCCAGGTGCACATCGTGTGGGTGGATCGGCCGTATCAGCGCGTGCTCTCGGTGATGCCGAAGTTGTACGACGACATCTGGACCGGTGCCAAGGGGATGTACAAGATGGAGCCGGCCATCGCCGACGGCGGCGAGGTGATCATCTACGCGCCGCACATCACCGAGATCTCCTACACCCACGGTCACATCCTGGAACGGATCGGCTATCATTGTCGCGATTATTTCTTGAAGCAGTGGGATCGCTTCAAGGACCTGCCGTGGGGCGTGCTGGCGCACTCGACCCACCTGCGCGGCCAGGGGACCTATGACCCGGTCACCGGCGAGGAGAAGCTGCGCATCAAGGTCACCCTGGCGACCGGCATCTCGCGCGAGCGGTGCGAGCGCATCAACCTGGGCTACATGGACCCGGCGACGATCGTCCTGGACGAGTGGCGGGGCCGCGAAGACGAAGGCATCTTGCTCGTGCCGAAGGCGGGCGAAATGTTGTATCGGGTGAAAGCTTAGATCTTTGGTTGTGCACCGTATATGGTGCTATAATAGTGTCATGCGCGCCGTTATTGATACCGATATCCTTTTCGAGGGCTTGACGAGAAGGGGAGGGGCCTGCGGTTTGATCGTTGAGGCCTGGCTGGCGCGTCTGTACACGCCGTGTGTCTCGACGGCATTGGCGTATCAATATGTAGATGTCTTGGAGCGCAAGTTATCGCCTGACCGATGGGCCATGATCCAGCCGGTTTTGGGACGCATGTTGGCCGAGGCCGAGCCCGTGCTTATCTATTTTACATGGAGGCCTATCTCTCCTGATCCAGGCGATGATCTGGTGATTGATTGTGCCATGAATGCCAGAGCGACAGTGGTGACGCTCAACATGCGCGATTTTCGTCTCGCCCGACAGGAGCTTGGCCTTTCGGTGTTGAGTCCTGTGGAGTTTTTGCAGGCATTGGATAAACGATGATTGAGGAGGAAGAGGATGGGCCGTTTGACGCTTCGCCTGCCTGATTCGTTGCATCGTGAGCTGGAGAGTCGAGCCGAAAGCGAAAAGGTTTCGCTGAATCAATATCTCGTGTATCTTTTGACGCGACAGGTTGCTACGGTCTACACGGCCGCGCCGATGTCCGAAGACGCGCTTGAACAGCAGAAGCTGGCTTTCGAGGCTCTGCTTCGGCGGTTAGGCCGCGCTTCGTCGGATGAAGTTCAACGGGCGCTTGCCGCACGCGAGCAGACAGAGCCGGAGCCGGATCTGGATCCTGCGCTTGCAGACCGCATGAGTAAACGAATCCTGGCATCTTCAACTATTGCATGATAGGGAGGTATCCCGTGACCAAAGCAGATATCGGCTTGATCGGTCTGGCCGTCATGGGCCAGAATCTGGTACTGAACATGAGCGACCACGGGTTCGCCGTGGCCGTTTACAACCGCACCACCTCGGTGACGGATGAGTTTCTCGCCACCGGCGCCAAAGGCCGCGCGATCTACGGCGCGCACACGCTGGAAGAGCTGGCGGCGTTGCTCAAGCGCCCGCGACGCGTGATGTTGATGGTGAAGGCCGGCCAGCCGGTGGACGACCTTATCGAGAAGCTGTTGGGCGTGTTGGAGCCGGGCGACATCATCATAGACGGCGGCAACTCGAACTACGAGGACACCATCCGCCGCACCGCCTACGTCGAATCGAAGGGGCTGCTCTACATCGGCACCGGCGTCTCGGGCGGCGAGGAGGGCGCGCGGCACGGCCCCTCGATCATGCCGGGCGGCTCGCCGGCCGCCTGGCCGCACGTCAAGCCGATCTTTCAGGCCATCGCCGCGAAGGTGCCCGAAGGGGATCCGAACGGCGCGCCCTGCTGCGACTGGGTGGGCGAGAACGGCGCCGGCCACTTCGTCAAGATGGTGCACAACGGCATCGAATACGGCGACATGCAGATCATCGCCGAGGCCTATCACCTGATGAAGGAAGGCCTGGGGATGACCAACGACGAAATGCGCGACGTGTTCGACCGCTGGAACCGGGGCAAGCTGGAATCGTACCTGATCGAGATCACCCGCGACATCCTCGGCTATCGGGAGGCGGACGGCACCGCGACGATTGACATCATCCTCGACCGGGCCGGGCAAAAGGGCACCGGCAAGTGGACGGTGATCTCCGCGCTCGACCAGGGGATCCCGCTCACGCTGATCGGCGAGGCGGTGTTTGCCCGCGCCCTCTCCGCGCTGAAGGACGAGCGCGTGGCGGCCTCGGCCGTGCTGAAGGGCCCCGCGCCGGCCGCCATCGCCGATCGGGACGCGTTCCTGGCCGACCTGGAGGAGGCGGTGTATGCCTCCAAGATCGTCTCCTACACTCAGGGCTACATGCTGATGCGCGCCGCGGCCGAAGCCTATAAGTGGAACCTGAACTTCGGCGGCATCGCCCTGATGTGGCGCGGGGGATGCATCATCCGCTCGGTCTTCCTGGGCAAGATCAAGGAGGCGTTCGATGCCGACCCGAACCTGACCAACCTGTTGGTGACCCCCTACTTCCGGGAGGCCGTGACCAACGCCCAGGCCGGCTGGCGTCGCGTGGTCGCTAAGGCCATCGAACTGGGCATCCCGACCCCGGCCATGGCGAGCGCGCTGGCCTTCTTCGACGGCTACCGCCGCGACTGGTTGCCGGCGAATATGATCCAGGCCCAGCGCGACTACTTCGGCGCGCACACCTACGAGCGCGTCGATCGGCCGCGCGGCCAGATGTTCCACACGAACTGGACGGGCGAGGGCGGCGCCGTCACCGCGCGGGCCTACCAGGCGTAGGGGCGCACGGCGTGTGCCGGGCCGATCACCATCAGAAGCGAGGTCTCATGCCAAAACAAATCTCAGCCGAACTGATCCTCGATGCCAAAGCCACCCTGGGCGAAGGCCCGATCTGGGATGTCCGCCGGCAGGTGCTTTATTGGGTGGATATTTCGGCCGGCAAAGTGCACATCTTCGATCCCGCCACCGGCCACGACCGGGCCATTGACGTGGGCCAGCCGGTCGGGACGGTCGTGCCGCGGCGATCGGGCGGCGTGATGGTCGCGCTGCGCGATGGCTTCGCGGCGCTCGACCTGGAGACCGGCGCCCTCACCATGATCGCCGATCCGGAGGCGCACCTGCCCCTCAACCGCTTCAACGACGGCAAGTGCGATCCGGCCGGCCGCTTTTGGGCCGGCACCATGCGCCAGGCCGAGGACCGGGCCGGTGCGGGAAGCCTCTACCGGCTCGATCCCGATGGGAGCGTCCACAAGATGTGGGACAAGATCACGGTTTCCAACGGCATCGCCTGGAGCCTGGACGCGCGGACGATGTACTACATCGACACCCCCACGCGCATGGTCGTGGCGTTCGAGTACGACCTGGCGACCGGCGCCATCGCCAACCCGCGGCCGGTGATCCACACGCCCGATGGCCCCGGCTTTCCCGACGGCATGACGATCGACGCCGAAGGGATGTTGTGGGTGGCGTATTGGGACGGCTGGCGCGTGGTGCGCTGGGATCCGGCCACGGGCCAGGCGTTGGCGGTCATCGAGATGCCCGTGCAACGGCCCACCGCGGCCTGGTTCGGTGGGCCCAATCTCGACGAGCTGTATATCACCTCCGCGCGCACCGGCCTGAGCGAGGAGGCGCTGGCGCAGCAGCCCCATGCCGGCGGCCTCTTCGTGGCCCGGCCCGGCGTGCGCGGACTGCCGGCATTCGAGTTCGCAGGATAGCCATGCTAAACATGTCAGGCGCCTAACCTGAAAATAGCGCGCTGGACGTGCCAGGCACTCTGCAAGATGCCTGGCACGTAGGCGTCGCTCAAAGATGAGGAGATGACCATGATCAACACCCGCAATCTGCCGCGCCGCCACGAGGAACAGATCCCCGTCGGCAAGCGCGTCGCCTTCTGCCGTTGCTGGCAATCGGCCAAATTCCCCTATTGCGATGGCACGCACAAGCAGATCAACACCGATACCGGCGATGAGGTCGGCCCGCTCGTCGTGACGGCCGTCGCCGCAGCGCCAGAAGAAGCGCCAGCAGACAAATAGCCCACGTGCCTGGCGCTTCCGAAAGTGTCAGGCACGTTCGGGCATACAAGGAGCCGTTCATGCCCCCATCCACCTTCCCTTCTCCGGTCCTGAAGGCCATCGTGCCGGTGGCCGGACTGGGCACGCGGCTGTTGCCCGCCACCAAGTCCATGCCCAAGGAGATGCTGCCGGTCGGCCGCAAGCCGGTGGTGCAATACGTGGCCGAAGAGCTTCAGGCGGCCGGCATCAGCCAGATCCTGCTGATCACGGGCCGGCGCAAACAGGCCATCGAAGATCACTTCGACGCCGACCCGGAGTTGACGGCCGCGCTCCAGCGGGCCGGCAACGAGCGTCTGTTGGCCGATCTGTCCTATACCAACAGCGGCACGCGCTTCTTTTACACTCGGCAGGCCGAGCCGCGGGGGCTGGGCGACGCAGTGCTCTACGGCGCCGAGTTCGCCGGCGACGAGCCGTGCGTGGTTGCCCTCGGCGATTCGATCATCTACGGCGAGCGGGAAGGCGCGACGTTGCGCGCGCTGGTGGCCGCGCACGTGGCGACCGACGCCTGCGCCACCATCCTGGTGGAAGAGGTGGCCGCGGACGACGTCTATCGTTACGGCATCGTCGCGCCGGCCGGCCCGGCCGACCCGCCTCCCGGCGAGCCGTTTCGGCTGCGCGATATCATCGAAAAGCCGCGCGTGGGCGCCGCGCCCAGCCGGCTGGCGGTGGCCGCGCGCTACGTGCTCAACCCCGACATCTTCGACGCGCTCCGCCAGACGCCGCTCGACAGCCGGGGCGAGCTCCAGCTCACCGATGCCATCCGCCTGCTGATCCAGTGGGGTCGGCCGGTGTACGCCTGGCGGCTGCGGCCGGGCGAACAGCGCTACGACATCGGCAACTTCGAGAGCTACTTTCGCGCGTTCGTGGACTTCGCGCTGGCCGACGAGCGCTACGGTTACACCCTGCGCAAATACCTGAAAGCCCGGGCCTATGACATCTGAACGGCATCCTCTGCCGGGCGCGCGCGGGATCCGCTGCAGCGCGCCCGGCCGGGCGGGCATCGTCGGCAACCCGACCGACATGTACGGCGGCGCGGTGATGTCTTGTTCGGTGCCCATGCGCGCCTGGGTGGAGATCGTCCCGGCCGCTCAACTGACGCTCGAAGCCGGCGGCGAGGCGGTCGTCATCCGCGGCCTGGACGACCTGCGCCCTCGCGGCGACCGCTTCGACCTCCCCCGCGCGGTCTTCCGCTACTTCAAGCTGCCCCAGATGGCCGCGCATATCACCTTCGGCAGCGACATCCCCATGCAGAGCGGCCTGGCCGGCTCGACCGCGCTCCTGGTCGCCATGACGGCCGGCGTGTTTGCCTGGTTGGGCCAGCGGCCGCACCGCTATCAGATCGCGGAGACGGCCCGCTTCATCGAGCTGAACTATCTGGAGGTGGTGTGCGGCTATCAGGACGCGTACATGACCACCTTCGGCGGCCTGAACTACATGGACTTCCGCGGCAAGCAGTTCTACCGCACGCTGGAAGCCGAGCTGTTCGCCACGGTCGAGCCGCTGGCCGAGGTGGCGCCGGCGCTCCCCTTCGTCCTGGCCTACACGGGCATCCGTCACCATTCGGGCGAGGTGCACAAGCCGCTGCGCGAGCGCTGGCTCGACGGCGAGCCGGAAGTGGTGCGCGCCTACGAGCGGATCACCGAGCTGGCGGCGCTCGGCAAGCGCGCGCTCTTGCGGGCCGATTGGGAGGAGCTGGCCGCGTGCATGAACGAGAACCACGCCATCCAGCGTAGCCTGGGCGGCTCGGGCGAACACAACGAGGTGCTGATCCAGGCCGCGCTGCGGGCCGGCGCGCCGGCGGCCAAGCTGGCCGGCGCGGGCGGCGGCGGCACGATCATCGTGCTTTGGCCCTTCCCCGATCGCGCACCCCTCGAGGCCGCGCTGCGCGCCGCGGGCGCCAGCGAGCTGTATGAGGTCCAACCCGTTGCCGGCGTCACGATCGAGCCTCTATCCGCGTAACGCAAGCCTTGGCTTGCGCCGCCCGTGTACCGCAAGCCTTGGCTTGCCGTCTGGCGCCATAACACAAGCCTCCGGCTTGTGTTACGGATAACCTTGAACTCTGGAGTCCATCATGAGCAGCGTCAAAGTCACCATCATCGGCGCGGGGAGCGCGGTCTTCTCCCTGGGGTTGGTCAAAGACCTCTGCCTGACGAAGAGCCTGGCGGGGAGCGAAGTGCACTTCATGGACATCAACGAAGAGCGGCTGGACGTGGTCTATCGGCTGGGACAACGCTACGCCGAAGACCTGGGCGCCGATCTGCGTTTCAAGCGCACCCTCGACCGGGCGGAGGCGTTGCAGGATGCCGACTTCGTCATCAATACTGCCACGGTCACGCACGAGGAGCACTTCATGAAGCGCCGCCGCGAGCTGGCGGCCCAACACGGCTACTTTTACGGCCGCACCGGCATGCCCGAATGGCACAACCTGCGGCTGATGCTCGATGTGGCCCAGGACATGGAGCGGATCTGCCCGGACGCCTGGCTCCTCCAGGCCGGCAATCCGGTGTTCGACGGCACCACGCTGATGAGCCGCGAGACCTCGATCAAGGTGTGCGGGCTATGCCACGGCCACTACGGCTATCGCCAGATCGCCCGCTTCCTGGGCCTGGATCCCAATCGTGTGACCTGGCAGGCGCCGGGCCTCAACCACAACATCTGGCTGACGCACTTCTTCTACGAGGGCAAGGACGCCTACCCCCTGCTCGACGAATGGATCGCGAACAAGGCCGAGGCGTATTGGGAGGAGTGCCGGCGGAACGGCCAGGCCATCGCCACGCAGATGTCGCCCGCGGCCATCCACCAGTACAAGATGTACGGCCTGATGCCGGTCGGCGACACCCCGCGGCAGGGCGGCTGGTGGTACCACACCGACCTGGCGACGCGCGAGCGCTGGTACGGGCCGGGCGGCGGCGGCGACACGCCCGAAGGCCGCGACCGCATCTTGCGCCAGAAGGACGAGCTGCGCCTGCACATGAAGGAAGCGGCCTACGACCCGAAGATCCGGCCGATCAACCTGTTCGGCGGCGAGAAGACGACCGAGCAACACATCCCGATCATAGATGCATTGGTCAACGACCACGAAGGCCAGTTCCAGGTCAACGTGCCGAACAACGGCGCGCTGAGCGGCATCCCGGACGACGTGGCGGTGGAGGTGCCGGCCATCGTCAACATCAAGGGGATCCAGCCGCTGCGCGTGGGACCGCTGCCCAACAAGATCATGCTGGAGCAGATCTATCCCGATTGGCTGGACATGGAACGAACGCTCGAGGCGTTCCACACCGGCGACAAGACGATCCTGCTTTGGAGCATCCTGGAGAGCCACCAGACGCGCACCTACGACCAGGCCGTGGCCGTGCTCGAAGCGTTGCTCCACATGGAGCCCAACGAGCCGATGGCTTATATCGAGGATATCAACGAGCACTTCAGGTGGCCGGAGGGGTGGTAGGGGCGACCTGGTCGAACGCGTGTGCCGGGAAGAGATGTGACGCTATCGGCGACGAGGATAGGCATGCATTCGGAGAACAGACCCAGGCCGCGAGCCCTCGGCCTCGCGCCGGGGATCTTGCCGCCCGGCCCGTTGAATGCCATCACCGATGTGGCGGGCGTGCGCGTGGGGCACGTGACCCTCTGGGAGGGGGACGATATCCGCACGGGCGTCACCGCGATCTTGCCCCACGACGGCAATCTCTTTCAGGAGAAGGTCCCGGCCGGATTGGCGGTGGGCAACGGCTTCGGCAAGCTGGCCGGCGCAACGCAGATCGCCGAGCTGGGCGAGATCGAGACGCCGATCGTGTTGACCAATACCCTGGCCGTGCCCCGCGCGGCCGACGCCATCCTGGACTGGACGCTGGCGCAAGCGGGCAACGAGGCGGTGACGTCGGTCAATCCCGTCGTCGGCGAGACGAACGACGGCTGGCTGAACGACATCCGCCGTCGGGCCGTGACGGCCGATCACGTGTTGGCGGCCATCGCGCGCGCCGCGGACGGCCCGGTGGCCGAGGGATGCGTGGGCGCGGGGACGGGCACGGTGGCGTTCGGCTGGAAAGGCGGCATCGGGACCAGCTCGCGGCGGTTGCCCGTCGAGCTGGGCGGCTACACCGTCGGCGCGCTGGTGCAGACGAACTTCGGCGGCGTCCTCCAGGTGATGGGCATTCCGGTCGGCCAGAGGTTGGGGCGCTATTACCTGAAGGACCAACTGGAGCGCCAAGACGCGGACGGCTCGATCATGATCGTCCTCGCCACCGACGCGCCCCTGTCGGATCGCAACCTGACGCGGCTGGCGCGACGGGCGTTCGCGGGATTGGCGCGCACCGGCGCGGCCATGTCGAACGGCTCCGGCGACTACGCGCTCGCCTTTTCGACCGCCGAGGCGGTGCGCCGCACGCCGGCGCGGCGAAAAGCCGTGACGATGTGGCCCGACCTGCCCAACGATCTCGTTTCGCCCCTCTTCCTGGCCGCCATCGAGGCCACCGAGGAGGCGATTTACAACTCGCTGTTCTGCGCCGTCACCGTGACCGGCTATCGCGGCCGTACCGTCGAGGCGTTGCCGCTCACCGGTTGGTAGCCTTCCCGCGCATCTCCTGCTAGATCCGCCCCTGCCGCATCTCCGCGATGAACGGCTCGTATGCCGTCACCGGCAGGCCATCGCGCAGCCGCTCGTAGTAGTCCTGGACGAGCTGTGCCTGCTGCTCGCGATTGAGATTGCGATAGCAGAGGCCGTTCGCCAGGCACATCTGCAGGTCGTCGGGGGTGCCGTAGTCGTAGCCGGTGGTGTGTTGCGCGTAGATCGCCTCGGCGATGTAGAGGCCGCCGGTGCGCTCGTACTGGTAGACGTGCACCAGCTCGTGGAGGAGGATGGCGAAGTTGGCGCGGCGATGCGGGCCGAAGGTCGGCATGTTGATCGTGTGAAAGGTGGTGAATGCCCGGCCCTGGTTGCGTTTGAAGATGAGGTTGAGGGCGCCGCCCTCGGCCACGCGCACTTCGGCGTAGCGCAGCGCGTTCGGGCCGAGGATGGCCGCCGCGGCGCCGATCTCGTCGCCGGTGAGCGGGCTGACGTGCGCGATGAGCCGCATGAGCAGGTTCCACAGCTCGGGCACGCCGACGAGATCCAGCACGCGAAAGAGGAGGACGATCAGCCAGGCGCCGGCCCGCCTGGGCACGGCAGCCAGCCAGCTTCGCAGCCCAGGGCCGCTGCGGCCGGCGCGCCATGCCTCGGGCAGCGCCAGGACGATGCCGCGCAACCCCTGCCACAAGGTCACTGCCAGCCGGCCGATCCGCACGGGCAGGTCGCGCACCAGGTTCACGGCCCACAGCGCGACGTCCAGCAGCCGGTCGGCCACCCAGCCGCTGACGATGAGCGATGCATCTCCCCCGCGGCGCAGGCCGTTCCTCAGGCGGTCGGTCATCCGGTTTGCCATGACAACCTCCATACACCATTGTAAGGCGAAATTTATTTCGCCTTACAATGGTAGAGGCGAGATGAATCTCGCCTTACAATGGTAGAGGCGAGATGAATCTCGCCTTACAATGGCGGGGGCGAGATAAATCTCGCCCTACGATGGCGGGGGCGAGATGAATCTCGCCTTACGGCATCGGGGATTGCTGTTGCGCGGCCGCCAGCGCTTCGGCGGCCGACGCCCGATCCGCCACGACCGCCTCGACCGCAGCCATGAACGCCTCGATGGCCTTCTCCAGCCTGTTCAGATCGCCGGCGCGGATCATGAGCGAGTTGTCGGCCGCCGCCTGCGCGATGCGCGCCACTTCGACATCCTGGCCGGTCACGGCTTTGACCAGCGAGCGCCGGGCCGGCGCGAAGGTGGCGATCGGCTGTTTGCTCATGAAGACGGCAAGCTGCCAGCAGGTCACCGATCTTTTGCATTGCGTGGTGATGCCGTAGCCGACCGCGGTCGCCATGGTGGCCGCGCGAGCGTCGGCCGGCAACGGCGCCATGCCCCACTTCATCGGCCACGGCCCCCGCTCGAGGCGTCCCCCGCGCGCCGAGAGGGACGCGATCCACATGCCCACCTTGCCCGAGCGCACGGTGTATTGCACGTTGCCCGCGCCCACCTCCTGCGCGTTTTGCGCGGTGAGGACGACCCCCGGCTCGCGCAGCAGCCGCGCGTACCAGTCCACCGCTTCCACCGTCTTCGGGTCGGTGAAGGTGGTGCGCGTGGGCGACTGCAGGTCGTCGAACAGCCGGCCGCCGTGTTGATAGACGAAGAGGATCGGGTCGAGGAAGTCGGTGACCACGGCATAGCCGAAGACGCCGGTTGCCCCATCGCTCAGCTTGCGCGCGGCCTGGGCAAAGTCGTCGCGCGTCCATTTCTCGGTCGGATAGGGCACCCCGCGACGGTCGAACAGGTCTTTGTTGAAGTAGAGCACCTGGACGTCCAATCCGGCCGGCAAGGCCCAGGTCTTGCCGTTGTCCACGAACATCTTGAGGGCGTTCGGCAGGAAGTCGGCCTGGTCCAGCTCCTTGTCGCCGGCGATGAGCGGATCGAGGCTGATCAGCAGGCCGCGGCGACGCAACTCGTCGAGGGCGAACTGCGTGGTGAGGACCACGTCGGCCGTGGCCGGATCTACGCCCGTGAGCACATCCCAGCGCCGCGGCACCAGCTCGACGGTGACGCCGGGATGTGCCTTGCCGAACTGCTCGGCCAGCTTCTTCGCCTGATCCTGGTCGGCGACCGGCAGGGCCAGGCGCACCGTGACCGGCTCGGGCGTGGGGGTGGGCGGCTTGCCGCAACTGACCAGCGCCAGCAGGAGCACGGCGCCGATGAGAAACGCGAGCGCAACGCTCCGCCTGGCTGAAAGGGCGGCTACCGCGGGAGCGACGGGCAAGAACGATCGCTTCATGTGACTTCCTCCTTTGCTGAGGCTGAGGCTAAGGCCGAGGTTAAGCTTAATCTCAACCTCATAGCAGCCGCGCGTTGAGCCGGCGCACCCATTCCAGATGGTGCATCAGGTCGCCTCGCAGGCGGCCGGGCTCGTTGCCGTAGCCCAGGCGCCGCGCCAGGAACGCGAACTCCTCGCTGCCCTCCGGCGGCACGGTGAGGTCTTTGCTGTTGCCGCGCACCACCCGCAGGGCGTTGATCAGCTCGCGCAGGAAGAGGAGCGCCTCGCTCAAGCGGGCCGCGTTTTCGACCGAGATGATGTCGGCCTGAGCCAGCGCACGGATGGCCGCCTGGGTGTTCGTCAGACGGATCTCGGGATGCGCGTGGCCGTACATCATCTGGAGGCCCTGTACCGTGTATTCTACATCCACCAGCCCGCCCGGACTGAATTTGGCGTTGATCGTGCCGGGGGTGACCAGATGGCGGAGCTGCCGTTCGCGCATGGCGCGCATGGCGGCCACGTCGAACGGCAGCGGGGTGTAGACGAGCTCGTCGCGCAGCGCCTCCACCTGGCGGCCGAATGCGGGGTCGCCGGCGATGGCGCGCAGCTTGATGAGCGCCTGGCGCTCGTAGCTCCAGGCCGGGCCGGCCGGCGCAAAGTAGCGGCGAAAGGCATCGAACGAGACGGCCAGGCTTCCGGCCTTGCCGTAGGGCCGCAGGTCCAAATCAATCTCGAAGATCCCCTCGCGGCGCGCCCAGATGGCCGCCTTGAAGCCGGCCACGAGCCGCTCGAAGAATTCGGTCGCGCTGAGCACGCGCGGCCCGCTCGTCTGGCCCGGCCCGCCGTAGACGAACATCACCTCGATGTCCGAGGCGTAGCCCAGCTCGCGGCCGCCGCATTTGCCCAGCGCGCATACCGCCAGGGGAATCGGCGCGCCGTCGTCCCCGCGCGGCTCCCCGTACTGGGCGATCAGCTCGGCCAACACCAGATCGGCGGCGGCCGCCACCACCGTCTCGACCAGGTCGGTCAGCTCGGCCGCGAACTGGCCGAATTCGGGCGCATGGCCCATGATGTGGCGCATGTCAATGCGGAACATCTCCCGGTCTTTGAATGCGTTGAGCCGGCGGCGTCGTTCCTGGCCGTCGGCCGCGGCGGCCAGCTCAGCGGCCAGCTCGGCCTTCAGCACGTCGCGATCCTTAGGTCGCGCCAGCGCGGCCACATCCTCCACTACCGGGAAGAGGTTGGCGTATTGCATGCGCAGGAAGTCGTCCCACAGGAATTCGCTCACGCCCAGCAGCCGCGCCAGCGCGCTGAGCACTTCGGGGCGCTCCAGCGAGGCCAGCTCGTCGGGCCACGAGGGCCGGCGGAAGAGCTCGCCCAGGTATTCGTTGAAGTGGATCAGCGCGGCCTCGGGATTGGGCGAGAGGGGCAACAGGTGCGTGAAATGTTTGACCAGCACGGTGGCAGCGCGCAGCTCGCGTTGCTTGTTGGGGTCGGTGATCTTGCGCCCCTGGACATCGGTGACGTAGAGGATGTCGTGCACTCGATTGCCGATGGAATTGACCGAAACCTGGGCGATGTAGACGCCGTTGAGCGCCAGGGCATTGGTGAATTCGTACAGGAAGCCGGCCGTGTCGGGGGCATCTATGCGCAGGATGGTGTAGCGGTCGGAAGAATCGTTGTCAATCTCGATCTCCACGGGGTGCAGGATGGGAGCGGTCGGCGGCATGGCCTGCATGGCGGCCGCCACCCGTTTCACGAGCGCGCCCAGGGCTTCGCGCTGCTGGCGGCCGTGCAGCAGGCGCAACAGCGCGGCCAGGTTGCCGGCATAGCTCAGCCATAGCTCTTTGCCGAGCACGTCCTGGCCGGCCCGGGCTTCGGCCTGGGTCGAATCTACGGTGAAGACGTCCACGATCTTCCGCCGGCCCGGCCGGCCGTCGGCCGCGGCCGATCCGTTGTCGGCTTCGGCTTCGTAGGTGAACACCTGGCCGTCAATGATGTTGAAGCCGTCGGCAAAGAGCAGTCCGCAAATGGCCGACAGCTCGCCCAGATAGTCGTAGGCGACGATGGTCACCCGCCACCGCGAGTCGCCGACCTGCTCGGCCCGCACCTCGACCGGATTGGAGTCGCTGAGCCGGCCGGCCAGATCGGCGTGGCGGCGGATCTCCTGCTCGCTGAACGCCTCGGCATAGGATGGCGACATGCGGGCGATATGGCGGCGCAGTTGCACCTCGGCGGGGTCGGCGGCCGGCTGGTTCGCCGCCGCAAGAGAGGGCTGTCCGACAGCCTTTGTCATGGCAGGTCCTCCTGATGGGCTTTCGGGTGCAGCCAGGTGGCGCCAGTAGATGGCGCGCACGGCCGCGCTGTGTTGCTGGTAACGGGTGACGAAGCGCTCGGCCGCCTGGGGACCGATGTAGCCCAGGCGCCGGGCCAGATAGCGCAGATCGGCCGGATGGGTCGGCAGGATATGGGTCTGGCGATAGTCCAGGATCTGCAGATAGTGTTCCACCGTGCGCAGGAAAACATATCCTTCCGACAGGATGCGGTGTTCATCGGCCGTGATCAGGCCGTGTTCGGCCAGACGGTCGAGCAGCTCGAGGATGGCGCCCCCGCGCAGGTCGGGATATGCCGCGCCGTGCGTCAGTTGCAGGAACTGAACGACGAACTCCACGTCGCGGATGGATCCCTCGCCCAGCTTGACCTCGCCCCGATCGCGGCCGGTTTCGCGCAGGCGCGCTTCGGTGCGCTGCTTCATGGCGTGGACATCGGCGCGCACGGCCTGGCGATCGGTGGCGAAGATCAGATCGGCCGCGCTCGCCAGAAACGCCTGGCCGAGCGCGCGCTCCCCGGCGATCGGCCGGGCGCGCAAGAGCGCCTGCTTTTCCCAGAGCCGGGCCGTCTCCTTCAGGTATTTGATGTACCCGGGCACGGTGGCGATCAGCGGGCCGACCGCGCCCCAGGGCCGCAGGCGCATGTCCACGCGATAGAGGAAGCCTTCGGCCGTCGCCTCAGAGAGCACGGCGATCAGCCGCTCGGCCATGCGCTGGTAGCGGTCGGCATCTCCGTCGGCCAGGAAGATCAGGTCGATGTCCGAGCTGTAGTTCAGCTCGCCGCTGCCCAGCTTGCCCAGCGCCAGCACGGTGAAGCCGGCCGGATCGGTGGCCGTCTGGTCGGCTGCCAGCTCGAGCGCAACGCCGACCACCCCTTCGGCCAGGTTGGCAAGCTGTTGGGTGACCGACGGCAGGTCGAGGAGGCCGCATAGATCGCAAAGCCCGATGCGCAACAGCTCCTCTCGCTGGTAGCGGCGCAAGAGGTCGAGCGCGGCCGGCAAGAAAGCCGGGCCGTCGGATGCGGGTAGGGACGCACGGCCGTGCGCTCCTACTACGGCATGGAGGGCGGCGCGCGCTTCGGCGGCGAATTGGTCCGCGGTCTTGAGCCGGGCCAACGCGCGCCGGTCGGTGAATCGCGCCAGGTCGGGGCCGTTGCGCAACAGGATCTCGGTGAGAAACTGACTCCCTGCGAACAGGGTGATCAGCATCTCGGTCAGGCGCCGATCGTCGGCCAGGCGGGCCAGCAGCGCGGCGCCGTCGGCCGCGGCCTGGACGAAGCGGGTCAGGTTGATCAGCGCCCGATCGGGGCTGGCGGCTCCTTCCAGGGCCGTCACCAGCCAGGGCCAGAGGCGGCCGAGATGGGACGCCGCGCCCGGAATCATGGCCAGGTCGCGCACGCTGCGGGCTGCCGCGGCCGGATCGGCGAAGCCGACCCCCGCGATCAGGCGCCGGGCTCCTTCTTCATCCAGATAGGGAGGGAAGAGTGCGTGCATCGGCGGGCCTCGGCTCGGCCGCAGGCAAGGCGGTGCCGCACCATGCGCAGAAACGGTCCTCGGCCGCGGCCGGCCGGCCGCAGGCGGGACAGGTGCGGTCGCCGGCCGCCAGAGCAGCGCGCCGCGCGGCAATCGCCCGCTCGAGCACGGCATCCAGCGCCCTATCCGCGGCCGCTTCCCACTCGTCCAGCGCGGCCAATGCCTCGGCCGCGGCTTGCTTGAGGTTGGCCTCGAAGACGGCGAAGTCTTCGGCGGTCACCTTGCCGACCTGACGGTCGAAGCTCAGATCGCGCAGCGCCTGGAACACGGCGTCGCGCCGCGCCATCAGCTCGGCCAGCTCCTCCTGGGCCGGGCTGACGGCCGGTTCGGTTTCTCGCGACCTGGCGATGATCGGATACGCCACGATCAGCAGCGCGGCCGCGGCGATGAGGATGGTCAGGATGATGAGCATGGTGGTCCTGGAAAGTGAAACGTAAAACGTAAAACGTGAACACGTGAACACGTGAACACGTCAAACCTGTCAGGCCGGTTGAGTTGCGCCGGGCGCGGGGGCACGGGCGGTGACCACAGCGACCGTCCGGCGCGGCCAGATGCCGATCAGTACTCCCAATACCAGGAAGAGCTCGCCGATCCACATCCACGACATCAACGGGTTGATGTAGACCTTGAAGGAGGCGGTGCTGCCGTTGTTCTCAAAGCCGGCCAGTACCACGTAGACGTCTTCGATGGGTCCGGGCACCAGGCCGACCTCGGTCATGGGCTGTTCAGGGTTCTTGTCGTAGAGATGTTTCTTCGGAAAGACCTGGCCGGCCGGCCGGCCGCTGCGCCGGATGTCGAGCCGGGCGGTGTATTCGGTGTAGTTCGGCCCCCGGCTGGCCTCCAGGCCGCGATAGGTGAGCACATAGTTGGCCACGCTGATCGTCTGGCCGGGCCGCAGGTTGGCCTCCGACTCCGACTGGAAGAATTCGTTGCCGATGATGCCCAGGGCGATCATCAGCACGCCGATGTGGACGATGTAGCCGCCGTAGCGCCGGCCGTTGCGCCGCACCAGGTTGACCAGGGCCGCGGCAACCGGCTCACCGGTCGAGTGCCGACGAGCCTGCACCCCGCGCACGTACTCCTGGACGATGCCCGCGAAGACGAAGATCAGCGCGGCGAGGCCGATGAGGCCGGCCGGGTTGCGCATCCCGAACGCGTAGAGCACGACGGCCCCGAGCAGCGCCGCGGCGACCGGCAACGCGAAGTTGCGCCGCAACGTCTCCGGGCCCGAGCGCCGCCACGCCAGCAGCGGCGCCGCTCCCATCAGCAGCAACAATACGAAGAAGATCGGGCCGTTGACCTGCTGGAAGTAGGGCGCGTTGAGCGAGATCTTGTTGCCGGTCACCCATTCGGAGATCGGCCGGAACATCGTGCCGAGCAGCGTGGCGAGCATGATCACCACGAAGATGACGTTCTGCGAGAGGAAGGCGGTCTCGCGCGAGAGCACGGCGTCGAGCTGGTTCTCGCTCTTCAACAGCGGCATGCGCCAGAGCAGCAGCGCCAGATAGGCCACCAGGGTGGCCACGATGAACACGGCGAACATCGGCCCGATGGGCGAGAGGGCGAACGAATGCACCGATTCGATCACCCCGCTGCGGGTCAGGAAGGTGCCGAAGAGGGTCAGCTCCCAGGTGAGCCAGATCAGCACCATGTTCCAGACCTTGAGCATGCCGCGGCGCTCCTGGATCATGATGCTGTGCACGAAGGCGGTGGCGGTCAGCCAGGGCAGGAACGAGGCGTTTTCCACCGGGTCCCACGCCCAATAGCCGCCCCAGCCCAGCTCGACATAGGCCCACTGCGAGCCCATGATGATGCCGATGCTCAGGAAGAGCCACGGGATGAGGGTCCACTTGCGAACGAGCCTGATCCAGGCGTTGCCGAGCTGGCCCGTGATCAGCGCGGCCACCGCGAAGGCAAACGGCACCGTCAGGCCCACGAAGCCCAGGTAGAGCATGATGGGATGGATCACCATCCAGTAGTTCTGAAGCTGTGGGTTCAACCCCTGGCCGTCGGCCGGGATGAAGGGCGTGGCGCCCGCCGGCGGCCACACGGCCGTGACGATCTGGCCGCCCGCGCCGCGCCAGAATTTCTCGAACGGATTGGCCGCGAAGAGCACGATCGTCGCGAAGAAGGCGATGGTCAACAGGAGCACGGAGTTTACATAAGGGCGAAGACCGGGTTGCTCGTTGCGGAAGAACCAGGTGGCGGCCACGGCGAAGCCGCACAGGAGCAGCGTCCAGAAGGTGAGCGAGCCGGCCTGGCCGCCCCACAGGGCCGAGATCTTGTAGAAGGTGGGCAGGTTGCGTTCGCTGTGGGTAGCGATGAACTCGACCTGGAACTGGTTGGTGAGCAGCGCGTACCAGAGGGTGAGCGCGGCGATCAGCACCAGGCCGCCGACGACGTAGGTGGCGTTGCGGCCGCTGGCCACCAGCTCGGGCAGGTTGCGCCGCGCGCCGAGCACCGACACTACGATGCCGTACAGGCTCAGCACGAGCGCCAGAACGAAAGCGATGTAACCGACATCAGTGATAGACATAATCATCAGTCCTATGGCATGATCTGCGCGATGCGCTGTCTCAGCTCCGCCTCGCTGAGCGGGCCGATCTTGCGGCACCCGACGATCTTCCCTTGCGGGTCAATGAAGAAGGTCTCGGGCACGCCGCGAATGGCGTAGCGCTTCGAGATCTTGCTGGCCAGATCGGGGCCGTTGGGATAGGTGATGTTGAACTTTTGCAGGTAGCGTTTGGCCGCCGGGTCCTGGTCGAGATAGTCCACGCCGACGAACACGATCCCTTTATCCCTGTACTGTCGCCAGGCGGCTTCCAGGGCCGCGGCCTCTTCTTCGCAGGGGCCGCACCAGCTCGCCCAGAAGTTGAGCACTACCCCTTTCCCTTTCAACTCGGCCAGGGCGAGCGTGTCGCCGCTGAAGCCGCCGCGATATTCGGGGAAGAGGGTCAGAGTGAAGTCGGGCGCGGCCTCATCGCAGAGGCTCTTCTGCGGCGGCTTCAGCAGCAAGAGCGCCAGCAGTCCGGCCACAAAGACGACGATAATCCCCAGGCCGATGGCCCATGCCGGAAGCCGGCGCGTCGGCGCGGGAGCGTGATCGGTGGATGTGGTCATGCCATGCCGTCCTTAACGCACAAAGGTCGTTTCGCCATCCGCGAACGCGTCCGCGATGCGCTCGCGATGGTGTTCCAACAGGTCGAGTCGGGCGATCTCGTCGGCCGAAAAGTAGCCCACTGCGGTCGTTTCGTTGCTCAGGCCCAGCTCGCCGCCGATCGGCTCGACCTCGAAGTTGAGGCCGACCACCTGGAAGCGGCCCCGCTCGCCGTAGTCGAGCACGAAGTTGGGGCTGCTGTAGACGCCGATCAGGCGCACGATGCGCACTTCGAGGCCGGTCTCCTCTCGCATCTCGCGGATGCAGGCCTCGGCGACCGTCTCGCCCGGCTCCACGTGGCCGCCCGGCAGGCACCAGCGTCCGTTGTCGGCCCGCCGCGTGAGCAGGATCTTGCGCCGCTCCCCGTCGAAGACGACGCCCGAACAACCGACGAACATGCCGGCCGTACGGCCGATGCGTTCACCTTGCAGGATAGTCAACATGTGCTTGCCCGTCCGTAGTCAGCAATCCAGGCCCAGGTCGGTGCTCTCCTCCCGACCCTGCTACTCGTACTTCCGCAGCTCCTCGTCCACCCGTTTGAGGTAGTCGTCTCGCGTGGCGCCGGCCGATGCCGGGCCGGCCGCCGCGGTTGCCGCGGCCGGCGCGCGGCGTCGCGTCCAGATGCGCACCAGGAAGACGAGCCACCCGGCCGCCACCAGGACGATCAGGACGGGCAACAGCCACGCCAGGAGGTTGAACCCTTCGCGCGAAGGCGCGCCCAACACGACATCGCCGTACTGTTGGACGAAGTAGGCTTTGATCTGCTCCTTGCTCTCGCCGGCCATCAGCTTTTGGGCGATCACTTCCCTCATCTGGATGCAAGCCTGCAGCTCGCAATTATCGAGCCGCACGCCGTTGCACAGCGGACACCACAGCTCTTTGGCGACGGCGTTGATCTGGTTGGGCGTCGGCGTCTGCGCCGAGGCCGGGCCGCCGGCCCCCAGCCACAGCGCGAGCAGCAGGCCGATCGCCATCAGCCGCCACACGGCGGCGCGTAGATCTGTCATCTGTTCGGACTCCTGCAAGCTTCGTTTCGTGTTACCCCTTGCGCGGCGCGCCGCATTGCGCGCAGAAGCGATCCTCCGGGCCGAACCGGTGTCCGCAGCGGGTGCAGAACACCGCCCTGCCGGCCGGCACGGACGGTGCCGGGCCCTTCGCCCGGCCTTGGGCGGTCGGGGGCAGCGCCTGGGGCGTCGCCGGCGGCCGCAGGCGGAGATACCAGTAGCTCCCGGCGCCGACCAGCGCGGCCGCGCCCAGGCCGATCAACAGGTAAGGGAGCCAGGGGGGGATCGCGCTGGCAGATGGAGCGTTCGGTGCAGAGACCGGTGCGGCGGCGCTGCCGGCCTCCAATCTGGCCTGCGCCACTGAAAGCCCCTGGTCGTTTTTGACATAACGCATGGTCAGCGGCAGCTTGTCGCCGGCCTTGAGGCCCCTGCGGACGAAAGCATAATAGGTGAACCCGTCGCTGCCCTGGAACGACTCTTCCGGCGTCGGCTGCGCGGAGAAGCCCGCGGCGCGCGCCGGCTGCTGGAAGGAAACGGTCAGCTCGTCGATGGCGTAGGGCGTTTCGAAGGTGTAGCTCAGCTCGCGTTGATTGCCCGACGGCGGCCGGTCGAGGTAGAACTCGATCTGAAACTGCGGCCGCGGGAGCGAATAGGTCAACTTGCCGTCTACCACCTGCCAGGGCTGGTTGTACAGATTGCCGTCTTCCCCGATGTAGGTGGCCTGGATGCCGCGCGCGTTGGCCGGGATCGGGAACGCGATCGGTTGGGGGAAGGCGATGGTGCCGGTGAACGCGCCCGACAGGATGACCAGCAGGCCGGGATCGTCGTATTCGGGCCACAACCGCAACGATGCCCGGTCGATCGTCAGCGCCGGCGCCTGCGCCGCGGCGCTCGCGCCGAGCAAGAGCAAACCGCCGATCAGCACGGCCGATGCCCACCACAGCGCGAGCCAGGGCAAGAACCTTTTCGGTGTTCGGTTCATGGGTATTCGGGTTCCTCTGCCACGATTTTCAGGTTAGGTTAGTATATCACAAGGTGATCTTTTCGCAAAGGCTACGCGCGCTAATCGCTTTCGCGCACCAGCGATCGCACGAGCCGGTTCAGGCCCAGGATCGCCAGAAAGCCCAGGAGCAGGATCACAGCGAGGTCGAGCTTGAGGTGGATGGCCTGGCCGGCCCAACCCAACAGCAGGCCGATGCCGCTGACCGCGGCCAGGCGCAGTAGATGACGGCGTTCCAGATCGCGCGTCTCGGCCGACGGTTCGGCCGCCGCCAGCCGGCCGGCGAATCGTTCCAGGTCCCAGGCGGCCAGCGCGGCCACCAGCGAGAGGGGCGCCCAGAACAGGGCCGAGGGGAGACTTGCGCCCGCGGCGGCGAGGAGGATGAATGCCAGGAGCATCAGCGAGGTGAACGATGCCGGACGGCGCCGATGCGCGACGAGCCACAGGCCCGCCAGGCCCGCGGCCAACAGGCCCACCTGCCACGCGCCGGCCAGCGCCCAAAGCACGGCTCCCGCGGCGCCGGCCAACAGGATGCAGAGGAGAGCAGCACGCGCCACGATCATCTTCACCTCACCACTCGTTTATGCGTTCCCATCCGCTGTCCGCTCATCCCTGTATGGACATCACGGGCCGGGCCCAGCGCGGCGACCGCCCCAGCGACACCAACACCGCCTCGTCCAGCGGCCGATCCACCGCCCAATCCACCACCTGGATGCCCGCCTGGCGCAGGCGGCGCAGCAGGATCGTCCGCTCCAGCCGGGCCAGGCGCACGGCCATCGCCGTATGCCGGTCGGCGGCCAATCCCTTGCTTTCGAACGCGATCGGGTCGGGGCTGATCACCAGCACTTCGTAGCCGTGGGCGCGCAGCCGGATCAGCGTGCGCAGGTCGTCGGGGCACAGGGGACTCACCAGCACGATCTGCGAGTGGGCCGGGAAGAGCCGCGTGGGCAGATACTCCAACGTCTCGAAGATGTCGCTTTCGCCGGTCTGCGCGCGGCCCAGGGCCTGCAAGATGCGCTCGCGCTGAATGTGGCCGTAGCCCGGAAAGACCCAGGTCAACCCCGCGCCGTACGAGAGCAGCGCTACGCGATTGCCGGCCCGCAGGAAGGTATCGGCCAGCGCGGCGGTGGCGCGGACTGCGTGCTCGAAGAGCGAATCGCCGGCCGACCACAGGTCGTGGCGCTGGCGGGCATCCAGGATCAGGCCGACGTCGGCGATGCGCTCTTGCTCGAACTCGTTGGTGAAGATGTGGCGGGGGTGGCGGGCCGTGGCGTGCCAGTTCACCCAGCGCAGCGAATCGCCGTACTGGTACTCGCGCACGCCGAAGAAATCCACCCCTGGCCCGCCCACGCGCGCGGCGATCAATCCCGCGCTGGCCCGCGTGCGCAGCGGCCGGATGGCCACCTGGCGCAGGCGGCCCACCTCGGGCAACACCAGGAAGCCGCCCGGCGCGGGAAGGGTTACCTGGCGGCGGAACAGGCCCAGATGATCGGCCGCGGTCACGCGCAACGCCTGGAACTGATGGTAGCCGCGCGGCCCGGCCACCGTGTAGGTCAGTTCCACGCTCTGGCCGGGGGAAAGCACGACGACCTTGCCCGGCCGGCCGGCGCGCACGGTGACGGATGCCGGGACCAGATCCTCCAGCAGCACCTCTTCGAGCTGGGCGCTTTCGTTGCGGATCGTCAGCTTCACCTCGACCTCGGCGGCCGGCCGCACCCGTTCGGCGCTCAGGGTACGCGTCACCTGGAGCCGGGGCACGTCGGGCGCGTAGAGCAGCGCCGCGCCCAGGTAGACGATCAGCGGCAACGCCAGCGCCAACAGCCCGCCGTTCAGCGTCGCCAGGCCGATCAGCAGCAGGCCATACATCGCGCCGGCCAACAGGAACAGGCGGCCCATGCTACGCCTCGGCGACCACCGGCACCGCGACCGAGCGGAGCACGTCGGCGATCACGTCGTCGGCCGCCTGGCGGGTGAGCCACAGATCGGGCTCCAGGATCAGGCGATGGATCAGCACCGGCCGCACGAAGACTTTGACGTCGTCGGGCAAGACGTAGTCCCGGCCCTGCATGGCCGCCCACGCGCGCGCCAGCTTGAGGAGCGCCAGCGACCCGCGCGGACTGGCGCCCACGGCCACCTGTCGGCGGCGCCGCGTGGCGGCCACCAGCTCGATCATGTAGCGCTCGATGTCGGCGTCCACGTGCACCTGTTCGACGGCCGCGCGCAGCTCCAGCAGCTCCTCCGCGTCGGTGATCTGCTTCAGCTCGAACTCGTCGCGCTGCCGCGCCCGGCGCCGACGGAGGATCTCCTGCTCCTCCTCCGCCGACGGATAGCCCACCGAGAGCTTCATGATGAAGCGGTCGAGCTGCGCTTCGGGCAGGGGGAAGGTGCCTTCGTACTCGATCGGGTTCTGGGTTGCGAGCACGATGAACGGCTCGGGCAGGCGCATCGTCTCCCCTTCCAGCGTCACCTGATATTCCTGCATCGCCTCGAGCAGTGCCGACTGCGTCTTGGGCGACGCGCGGTTGATCTCGTCGGCCAGGATGATGTTGGCGAAGATGGGACCCTGGCGCAACACGAAGCGGTTCTGGTCGCGGTCGAACACGTAGCCGCCCGTGATGTCGCCGGGGAGCAGGTCGGGGGTGAACTGGATGCGTTTGAACGCCAGTCCCAGGGCCAGAGCAAAGCTCTTGGCGATCATCGTCTTCGCCAGGCCGGGGTAATCCTCCAGCAGGACATGGCCGCCGGGGACCAGCGCGGCCGCCATCAGCTTCTCCAGGAGCGGCCGCTTGCCGACGATGACCCGCTCCACCTCCTGGATGATGCGTTCGCTTTTAGCCGCCACTTGCCGAATGCTGATCGTCATGCTCTCTCTCCAGTTGGCCCTCCAGGAACTGCACGACCGTGGCCGGGTCGAGCAGCAGGGGGGCATCTTCTTCATTGTCGCGTCGCCAGAGGCGCGCCAGTCGGGCGCGCAGGTCTTGCGCCTGCCAGGGGGGCGCGGCCAATCCCATGCGCAGGTAGGCGGCAACCTGCGGCGGCGCGGCGAGCAGCTCGATGGCTTCGCTGCGCTCGGCGCGGCTCAGATCGCCGCGCTGGCGGTAGGACAACAGTTGCAGGCTCAGCTCGGCCAGGTCGTGCGCCAGCCGCCAGCGGAAATAGCCGCCGTGCTCGGCCGCCTGTAGCCGGCCGGCCCACGCGTGGATGGCGCCCTGGGCCGGGCCGCGCGGCTGCGGCGCGGTCGGTTCGGGCTTCAAGTGCGTGCGCAGGCTGCGGGCCGCGAAGACCAGCGCGATCACCAGGAACCAGGCCCACCACACCCAGCCGGGCACGCTGCGGAAGAACAGGCCGATCAACCAGGCCAGGAACAGGGCCGGCATGATCAGCGAGTCGCGCGCCACGCCCTGCAACGCGAGTCCCAATCCTGCGGCAGCGATCACGCCGCCCAACAGGAGGCCGACGAGCAGGGCCCGGCTGGCGGTGGAAAGGCGTTGGGGCGACGAAGGCTCGTTCATCATGGCTTACGGCGCAGCGCCCGGCTGCAACGCGGAAGACGAGTCGCCGGCCAGGGCCCGACACGACTCTGCGATGGCGGCCAGGCACGCGATGGCCCGACGCCCCTCCCACGGCCCCAGGTCCTTGGCGCCGTAGCGCACATCCTCGAAGAGCAGGGTCAGGTCTCGCACCTGTTCGCGCGGCAGGCCCGAATGCTCCAGCCGCTCCTCGAACTCGCGAGGCGTCATGGCGCGATCGCGGCGGATGCCGCGCGTCTCGCGCACCAGCCGGTTCATCTCGACATAACAGCGGATGATCGTGTTGCGCAGGTCGCCGCCGGCCTCGATGGTGTCGCGCGCCTCCTCGGCCGTCTCGGCCAGCGCTTCGAGCGCGATCTCCCTTTCGACGCGCGGGCAGCGTCGCGCGATGCTCCACAGGATGCCGCCCAGCAGGGCCACCAGGAGGCCGGCCATCGCGAAGCTGACGATCAGCACCAGCCATGTCGGCGCGGCCGCGTTGAATTCGGCCGGCGGCCGGGCCGCGGCCGCGTCGCCGGCCGAAAAGAGGCCCAGTCCGGCCAGGAAATCGTCCTGCTCGCCCGCCTGCATCTGTCGGCGCAGCAGATAGATGAGCAGGATGAACGTCCCGTAGATGATCAGGTTTTGCAGGACGCGTCGGCGGGCCTCGGCGGAGATGATCAGGTAGAAGATGGAGAAGGGGAGGAGCGCCAGCGTGAGCAGGAACACCACGCGCATGATCGCCAACATCGCGGGCGAGGCCGTGATCGCCAGCCCGGCCGGCGGCCGCGCGGCCTGCGCGAAGGCCAGGGTGAACTGCTCGCCCGGCGAGAACTCCACCTGCGACAGGCTGGTCGCCAGCGCGAGCACGGCCGCGCTGGCGAGTCCCAACACGATCAGGGTGCGGAGCTGGCGCCGCAGCCGGCTATCCATCTTGCTCCTCGAACAGATCGCCCAGCTCGCGCTCCCAGACATCGTCGAGCGGCAGGAACGGGTTCTCCACGAACTCCTGCGCCACCCTGGCCAGGTAGTCGCGGACGCGAAGCTGGGGCGCGGTGCGGGCCAGGTCGTCGAGCCGGGCCTTCACCTGCGCGGTGAGCTCGTCGCTGCGATTGCGCAGGTCCGAGAGGCTGAGCCCCAGGTCGGCCATGTGGTTGATGCGGCGCATCAGCTCCCACCAGGCCCGGTAGTCGGTGTCCAGGCGGACGCTCTGGCTGAAGGGGGTGGATTCCGAGAAGTCGTAGGCCGGCACGATGGCGTAGAAGACGACCGCTTCGATGCCGCGGCTCTCGGCATGATGCGCCAGGTAGGTGCAGATGGTGACGCCTCCCTCGTAGTTGGAGAAGCTGACCGCGTACTGCTCCAGTTCGGCCTTCATGTGCGGCAGGCTGTAGACGCACGAGACCTGGCGGTCCTTGTCGTAGGGGGTGGCGCCGAACACGCCGCCGACCATGATGATGCGCCGCACGCCGAACGCCTCGGCCGCGTCGAAGAAGGCCGCCGCGTACCGTTCGACGTCCATGTGCGGCTCTTCGCCTTTGAAGATCACCAGGCCCTTGTTCCCGATGCTCGCGTAGTAGAACTCGTTCTGTTTCACCTCCATGGATTGGCGATAGCCGTCCTTGAGCTTGACCACGGGCCGCAGGTAGTGGTGGGTGCCCGGCGCCTGGAACAGATAGAAGCCCTCGGGCCGGATCTGCGCGATCTTCCTGGCGCCGGTCTTTTGGATCAGGTAGGCAGGCAGCTCGGAGGAGATGGATCCGGCATCGGCCCATTGATTCCAGCCGGCCACCATGTATGGTCGGCTGGCGCCCGGCAGTTGCCAGATTTCAAGCGCGTCTTGCATTGTTTCCATCCTTCCTGTCGGAGATCGGCGAACAACCTGTATCTATTGTACCACGATGGGCCGTCGTCGCGCAACGCGCACGCGCGTCGATCCGGCAATTCCAAATGTGCTGCGCGCGTTTGCCGGCGCGTTGGGCGTCCAGCGGGGCCGCCCGGCGATCAATCGCCGGGCTACGAAAGCAGCGCCCCGTGAACGGGGCTGGATGGGCGCCGGCGTGAGGGGCCGCCCGGCGATCAATCGCCCCGGCGGGTCCACAACGTTTGATTCTTGACGTTTGACGTTCTCCCCCGCCCATGTCATAATACCGCCCATGACCGACCTCCACACCATCCTGTTCGCCAGCGCCCGCGCATCGGCGCACTTTGCCCTGCGTTGTCTGGAACCGTTCAACGGCCATCTGCGGGCCTGCTCCAGCTTTGTCAAGCCCGATGGCGAGATCATGCACTGGCATGAGTTCGGTGATCTGGAGGGGCCCGGCTGGGCCGCCAACGCGGTTGGCGGCGCGCATTTGCTCTGGCGCTGGGGCCGCTACGCGGGCGATGCGGAGATGGTGGCCGCGGGGCTTGCGCTGCTCGATCACGTGCTCGCGGACGGCTTTATCGAGCCGGCGACCGGTTTCATTCGCCCCTATTACGATCTGGCCCAGGAGCGTTTCTGCCTGAACTATGTTCACCGCGACAACTGGTTTTGCCCGGGCTCTCTGGCGCGGATCGGCGTGCAGTTGCTGGCGTTCGCCCATGAGCTAGCCGATCGGCAAATCGGCGAATCGGCGGATGACGTTTCACGTTTGACGTTTGACGCCTGGCGTCCTTCTGCCATGTCTCGCGCGGCGGCCCACCTGGGGGAATGGCTTTTCGCTCATACGCCCCTCTTGCCCAACGGCTGGGTGCCGCGGCGGATCACGATGGAAGGCGAGCCGTTCCCCTGGACGCCCGCCGGCCGGCCCGACCCGATCTTCGATCACAGCGCGGACGGGCTGTTCCTGCTGGAGCTGGCCGTTGAGCTGACCAGCCGCGGCCTGGCCGATCGGCGCGAGCAGGCGCTGGCGCTGGGCGAGGCGTTCGTTGCCGCGGGCGGCTTTTGGGGCAGTGTTAATCACGACACCTATGACGATCACGAATGCGTCGCCTATGCCTGCGCGTTTCGCATCTTGCGCCGCGCGGCCGAGGTGTTGGGCCGGCCGGCATGGCGCGAGTTCGCCTATGACGTGGCATTGCCGGGGCTGGAGCGGTTTCGCATGGGCGAAGATCGCAACGGGGTGGCGACGGCCGGCCTGTTGTGGATGGAGGAATCGTGGGATACGGCGTATCTGTGGGAGAACGCCGAGGCGAGCCATGCCTATCTGGAGGCCTGGGCCGAGCGCGGCGCGGAGGCCCATCGCGCCGCGGGCCTGGCGATCCTGCGCGGCATCGCACGCCATCACTACGGCGACCAGGGCTTCCTCACCGAGGGGGTGGATTGGAACAATCACGTCGGCCAACAACATCACATAGACGGCGCGCTGTACGGGGCCATCCAGTATACCGAACCGCTGCTCAACAATCTGCACTTCCTGGGGCCTACGCTGTATTATTTCGAGAAGGTCGGCTATCGGCCGCCGCCCCTGGATGACGCAGCCGCCATCGCTCTGTGCCTTGGGCTCGTGTAATCCTTTTCGCGGCTGCGCCGGACTTGACAAATGGAGCCAATCGGTGTATTAAGGGGATAACACGTGTAATGTGACACGTGTTTTCTGGCAATAGTCGTCAAGGCCGATGCCTGCATGAAATCTCCCACCCAAGTTGATGTAGCGCGCCTTGCCGGCGTGTCTCGGGCGGCGGTCTCTTACGTGCTGAACGGTCGGGTTGGCGGACCCATTTCAGTGGCGGAAGAGACCCGTCAACGTATCCTGGAGGCTGCTGCGGCCCTGGGATATGAACCCAACGCCGCAGCTCGCTCTTTGCGATTGCGCGAAAGCCGGACCATCGGACTCCTGGTGCCCGACACGGGCAACCCGTATTACTGGCAGCTCTTGCGCGGGGCCGAGTCCGAGGCGCATCAGTGCGGTTACGACATCCTGTTGGTTCACACGGCGTTGGATCCGATTCGCGAGCGGGAAGCGGTGCGGGCGGTGCTTCGCCGCCGTGTGGACGGCCTGTTGATCATCCTCGCTTTTCACGACCGCGTTGCGGAAGAGGTCCGCAACGTCGTGGATCGCCGTCATCCGGTCGTGTTGATCGGCGACACGGCGACAATTGACACCACGGTAGATTCGGTCCGTTCGGACCATGCCGGCGGTGGCGTGCAGATGATGACCCATCTGCTCTCGCTCGGCCATCGTCGGATCGGCTTCGTGTTCGGGGTGGCCGGGCCGCCCTTGGGCCAGGAACGACTGGCGGCTTATCGTGATGCCATGCGGAGCCTGGGCGTTGCAGACCCTGACGAACTGGTGATCCATTGCGGGGTGACCCTCGAAGATGGCTATCGCGCGGCGCAGCATCTCCTGGATCGTTCTCCCCGGCCGACCGCGATCCTGGTGATCAACGACCTGCTGGCATTCGGTGTGTTGCGTGCAGTGGCCGAACGGGGCTTGCGCATTCCTCAGGATGTTTCGGTGGCCAGTTTCGACGATATTCCCATGGCGCGTTACTCCAATCCCCCTCTCACCACGATCTGCGTCCATGCGGAACAGGTCGGCCGCACGGCCATGCGGCTTTGTTTCGAGCGCATGCGCGACCCCGATCGTCCCGTACAAGCGGTGTGCATCCCGGCAGAGCTGGTGATGCGCGGCTCGACCGGCCCCGCGGCCACGGTAGATGGCGTAGCGTAGCTCGGGGCGCGGCTGTCCGTCTTCCCCCCAGGAAGCGTGCCCGAAAGGAGGTGGTAGCAGGCGAACGCAAGCGCAGGTTGATCTCTCGGCAAAAACGGTTTCGGCTGTTCAGTTTAACCTTCAGCTATCCAACCAAGGAGAAAGGGAGACATGTTCAAGCGCTACTGGTGGTCCATTGTCATCGTGCTGGCGATGATCCTGTCCGCCTGCGGCGGCGCAGCCACGCCCGCACCCGCCCCGGCCAAGGCCGAGCCGACCAAGGCGCCGGCCGCCGTTGCCCCGACCAAGGCCCCCGAGCCCACCAAGGCTCCCGAACCGACCAAAGCACCGGCCGCTGCCGAACCGACCAAAGCACCGGCCGCGCCGGCCGCCCCCAGCAAGTACTCCGAAGCGCCGATCCTGGCCGAGCAGGTCAAGGCCGGCAAGTTGCCCCCTGTAGATCAGCGCCTGCCCGAAGTACCCTTCGTCGTGGATAAGGGCGTCCTGATCTCCGAAAAAGACCTGCCCGACTGGCAGCCCGGCAAGTACGGCGGCACCCTGCGCGTGGGCCATAGCGTGGCCAACTGGGCGCCGGACATCTTCGTCATGATGGACGAGGCGATGCTCCAGGGCCAGGGCATCAGCATGGATGGCATTCGCCCCAACGTGGTCGAGAGCTACAAGGTGGAGAACGAGAACAAGGACTTCATCTTCAAGATCCGCAAGGGCCTGAAGTGGTCCGATGGCCAGCCGGTGACCACGGAAGATGTCCGCTTCACCTTCGAGGACATGTACGGCAACGACAAGCTCTATCCGAACGGCGTGCCGAACGAGTTCCGCGTCGGCTTCTCGGTGAAGGGCGAAAAGGGCACGTTGACCATCATCGACGATTACACCTTCAAGATCAGCTTCCCCAAGCCCTACGGCGGCTTCATCCGCAACATGTGGATCGAAGGCTGGAAGGGCTACACCCTGGTCATCAACCCGGCGCACTACCTGAAGAAGTGGCATGCCAAGTACGCCGACGTGAACAGCGACGCGTTCAAGGCCGAGCTGGCGAAGATGAACCTGAAGGACGAGTGGTGGCAGCTCTTCGCCAACAAGCGCTGCCAGAACTGGGACATGACCAACCCGCGCTGCGTGGACTTCCCCGGCCTCTATCCCTGGATCCCCAAGGCGTCGGGCAACCCCAGCGTGCTGATGTGGGAGCGCAACCCGTATTACTTCAAAGTGGATAGCAAGGGCCAGCAGTTGCCCTACATTGACAAGATCGTCTCGCAGCAGGTCGAGAACGTCGAGATGCTCAACCTGAAGCTGTTGGCCGGCGATATTGACTTCATGCGCGAGTCCACCGGCCTGGTGAAGATCCCGCTCTACAAGGAGAACGAGCAGAAGGCCGGCTTCCGCGTGGTGCTGACCGACATGCACGTAGACTCCTCGGGCCTGCGGCTGAACCAGACGTTCAAAGACGACGATTGGCGGAGCGTCGTGCGGGACATCCGCTTCCGCCGGGCCGTCAGCCTGGCGATCAACCGCAAGGAGTTGATCGAGAACGTCTACTACGGCTACGCATCGCTGCCGTTGGAGCTGGTGGGCGAGGAGTACTCGAAGTACGATGTCGCGGCGGCCAACAAGCTCCTGGATGAGATGGGGCTGAAGAAGGGCGCCGACGGCATGCGCCTCTATCCGAGCGGCAAGCCGATCGAAATCCTGCTGGAGCACGGCGCGCACGCGCCGGACATCGCGCCGGTGGCCGACCTGACCGCACAGTATTTGAAGGCGATCGGCCTCAAGGTGACGGTCAAGCAGATCGACCCGAGCCTGTGGGGCACGAAGTGGGCGGCCAACGAGATCCAGGCCACCGTCATGTGGAGCCATGACCGCGGCTGGGATAACGACGCGGTGTCGGGCAGCGTGAACCGCGCCGGCGTCCTCTGGTCGGATTGGGTCAACACGGAAGGCAAGCAGGGCGAGGAGCCGCCTGACTGGGCCAAGAAGGCGTACGACATCGACAAGCGCCGCTGGGAGGTGGTTTCCGGCTCCGAGGAGTACAAGAAGATCGTGGCCGAGGGCACGGCCTGGTGCCGCGAGAACCTGCCCTACATCAACTACGTCGAGAACGTGAAGTACCCGATGGTCGTCTCGGCGAAGATGGGCAACGTTCCGCAGTCCGGCTTTGCCATCGCGGCGAACTTCAGCGGCGAGCAGTTGTTCTTCAAGTAACATTTGTTGCGGAAGCGCGTGCGGTGCCAGGCACCTCTGAGGTGCCTGGCATCTGAGGTAGCAGGAGCCTGGAGGGTGCCTGGCACCTGTAAAGGTGCCAGGCACCTGATTCCAGTCGCGAATTCTGAACGAGGAGGTTGATTGACGTGCTACTCTACATCGTTCGCCGCGTCTTGATGCTGATACCGATCCTGGCCTTGATGTCCATGGTGGCGTTCTTCCTCATCCAGTTGCCGCCGGGCGACTACGTCAGCTTCCGCATCCAGCAACTGAAGATGTCCGGCGTCGAGGTCTCGGAGGATGAGGCGGAGCGCCTTAAGATCCAGTTCGGCCTGGACAAGCCGCCGATTGCCCGCTACGTCTGGTGGATCACCGGCATCGTCTTCCGCGGCAATTGGGGCTGGTCGCTCCAGTGGAACAAGTCGGTCAATGAGATCCTCCAGGAACGCGTCCCGATGACCGTGGTGATCTCTCTCTCGGCCCTGATCTTCTCCTGGGTCGTCGCCATACCGATCGGTATCTATTCCGCGACCCACAAGTACTCGGTCCTGGACTATCTGTTCACCTTCCTGGGGTTCATCGGCGTGGCCACGCCCGGCTTCCTGCTGGCGCTGATCATCGCCTGGCTGCTGTTTTCCAAACTGGGCTTCTCGGCCCTGGGGCTCTTCTCCAAGGAGTTCCTGGACGCGCCCTGGAGCATGGCCAAGTTCGTGGACCTGCTGAAGCACATCTGGCTGCCGCTGATCCTGGTGGGCCTGGGCAACACGGCGGCCACGATCCGCGTGGTGCGCAATAACCTGCTGGACGAGCTGAACAAGCAGTACGTGATCACCGCGCGCGCCAAGGGCCTTTCCGAATGGCGCTTGCTCCTCAAATATCCGGTGCGCATGGCCATCAATCCGCTCCTCAGCACGGTGAGCTGGGTGCTGCCGGGCCTGGTCTCGGGGACCGTCTTGATCGACATCGTTTTGAGCTTGCAGACGGTCGGGCCGGTGCTCCTGCGCGCCACCCTGGCCCAGGACATGTACCTGGCCGGCGCCATCGTGCTCATCTTGAGCGCGCTCACGGTGATCGGGGCCCTGTTGGGCGACATCCTGCTCGTGCTGGTGGATCCGCGCATCCGCTTTGGGAGGTTGGCGAAGTGAGCACGCAAGACCCGCAAGTCCCACCTGCTTCGGCCGGTAGCGCTGCCCAGGCAACCATCCTTGACAAGTCTTCGATCCCGCCGGAGGATCGCTATTACTATGCCAGCCAGTGGGAGCTGATCTGGTGGCGTTTCAGCCGCCACAAGGTCGCACTCTTCGCAGCCGGCGTGATCATCCTGCTCTATCTGGGCGCGATCTTCGCCGATTTCATTTCGCCTTACGATATGGACCGGCGCTTCGAGGGCTATCAGGCGGCGCCGCCCACCGCGATCCATTTGATCCGGCCGGATGGCGGGATCCAGCCCTATATCTTCGGCCTGACGCGCAAACTGGATCAGAAGACCTTCAAGTGGACATACACGGAAGACCGTAGCCAGATCTATCCTGTCCGGTTTTTCGTGCACGGCGACGAGTATAAGCTGCTCGGCCTGTTCAAGACCGACATCCACCTGTTCGGCGTCGAGGGCGCGCCGATCTTCCTTTTCGGCACCGATCGGCTCTCGCGCGACCTCTTCGCCCGCACCTGGTTCGGCGCGCGCATCTCCCTCTCGATCGGCCTGGTGGGCGTCTTTCTGAGCTTCATATTGGGGGTGATCCTGGGCGGCATCTCCGGCTATTTCGGCGGGGTGGTGGACGACGCGATCCAACGGGTGATCGACTTCCTGTTGGCCATCCCCGGCCTGCCGCTGTGGATGACCCTCTCGGCGGCCCTGCCGCGCGATTGGCCCACGCTCAAGATGTATTTCGCCATCACCATCATTCTCTCCGTCTTGGGCTGGTGCGGCCTGGCACGCGTGGTGCGCGGCAAGATCCTGCAACTGCGCGAAGAGGACTACACGCTCGCGGCGCAGGGCGCGGGCGCCAGCGATTGGCGCATTATCACCCGACATCTCCTGCCCGGCTTCACGAGCCATCTGATCGTCTCGATCACTTTCTCGATCCCGGCCATGATCCTGAACGAGACCGCGCTCAGCTTCATCGGCCTCGGCATCCAGCCGCCTGCCGTGAGCTGGGGCACCCTGTTGCAGGATGCCCAGAACTTGACGGCGGTGGCCCAGCAGGCGTGGCTGCTCATCCCGGCCCTGTTTGTGATCACCACGGTGATCATGTTCAACTTCGTCGGCGATGGCCTGCGCGATGCGGCCGATCCGTACCAGAGATAAGGGGGAAGAATGACCATGGCGGCGACAGACAATCATCCGCTGTTGATCGAAGTGCAGGACCTGAAGACCTATTTCTTCCTCCACGAAGGCACCGTGCGCGCGGTGGATGGGGTGAGCTTCAACATCTACGAGGGCCGTTCGTTGGGGGTGATCGGCGAGAGCGGCTGCGGCAAGTCGGTCACGGCGCAGTCCATGATGCGCATCGTGCCATCGCCGCCCGGCCGCGAGGTGGGCGGCGCGATCTACATGCACCTGCGGGAAGATGGCGCGGGCGCCGAAGAGGTGGTGGACGTGCTCAAGTTGCCCGCCAGCGGACCCAAGATGCGTTCGATCCGCGGCAAGCACATCGGCATGATCTTCCAGGAGCCGATGACCTCGCTCAGCCCGTTGCATACCATCGGCAATCAGATCGCAGAGAACATCCTGATCCACGAGAAAGGGGTCACGAAGAAGGAGGCCCGCGAGCGCACCATCGAGATGTTGGCCCGCGTGGGCATCCCGCAGCCGCGGCGCCTGGTGGACGCGTATCCGCATCAGCTCTCCGGCGGGATGCGCCAGCGCGCGATGATCGCCATGGCCCTGATCTGCGGCCCGCGGCTGCTGATCGGCGACGAGCCGACGACCGCGCTCGACGTGACCATCGAGGCGCAGATCCTCGATCTGATCAAGAAGCTCCAGGCTGATTTCGGCATGGCGCTGATGTACATCAGTCACGATCTGGCCGTGGTCGGCGAGATGTCGGACGAGATCATGGTGATGTACCTGGGCCAGGTCATGGAGTATGCCAGCACCGACGAGATCTTCGACAATCCGCTGCATCCCTACACGCTGGCGCTCTGGCGTTCCATTCCGACCATCGAGGGCAAGCTGGAGCGGCTGGTGCCGATCAGCGGCACGTTGCCCAGCCCGTTCGCGGTGATTCCGGGATGTCGGTTCTTTTCGCGCTGTGACCGGCGTATGCCGGGCGTATGCGATGCGGCGCCGCCGCCCCTGAAGGAGGTCGTCCCGGGGCACAAGGTGCGCTGCTTCCTGTATCAGTAAATGGCCGATGGAGAGGCAAACGAGCATGCCCGATCAAGCACAACTCCCATTGTTGGAAGTCCGGAACCTCCAGAAATGGTTCCCGCTGTCCAAAGGCTTTCTCCAGCGGCAGACCGGTTTCGTCAAGGCTGTGGATGGTGTGAACATTGACGTGCAGGCCGGCGAAACGCTGGGAATCGTAGGCGAAAGCGGCTCCGGCAAGACGACCCTGGGCCGATGCATCACCCGCCTGTATCAGCCCACGGGCGGCCGGGTGATCATGCGGGTGGACGGCGAGACGCTCGACGTAACTGCGTTGAAGGGGAAGGAGCTGTCGAAGTTCCGCAAGCGCGCCCAGATGATCTTTCAGGATCCGTATTCCTCGCTCAATCCCCGCATGACCGTGCTACAGACGGTGGGCGAGCCGTTGTTGGTGAACAACCTGGCGCGCGGCAAGGAACTGGAAGAGCGGGTGACGGAGATGATCCTCCAGGTGGGGCTGCGCGTGGAACATCTCCAGCGCTACCCGCATAGCTTTAGCGGCGGCCAGCGCCAGCGCATCGGCATCGCCCGCGCCATGGTGGTCAATCCCAAGCTGGTGGTGGCCGATGAGCCGGTCTCGGCGTTGGACGTCTCGATCCAGGCCCAGATCCTGAACCTTCTGCTCGACCTGCAACAGAAGTTCGGCTTGACTTATCTGTTCATCTCGCACGCCATGAGCGTTGTTCGCTACGTGAGCGATCGCATCGCGGTAATGTATGCCGGCAAGCTGGTCGAGCTGGGGCCCAAGCAAGAGCTCTTGAGCCATCCCAAGCATCCGTACACCGAGGCGCTGTTGGCGGCCGTGCCCAAGCCCTCGCAGCGCAAGCGCGGCATGCGCCTGGTGTCGCCGGGCGAGCCGCCCGACCTGGCCAACCTGCCGAAGGGGTGCGTGTTCGAGACGCGTTGTAAGTACGCGGTCGAGCAGTGCAAGCTCGAAGCGCCGGCCCTGGTCGAGGTGGGGTCCGGGTCTTATGTGAGTTGTCACCTGGCGAAGTCGCTCACTTTGCAGGGGATCTAGGCGGCCACCGCACAATCTCTTTTTGCACCGCAAAGGCGCAGAGGACGCAGAGAGTGATCTGCGTTGCCTCTGCGCTCTGCGCGCTTTGGCGATGCAATCGAAGGATGCCTATGGAGCAGACGCGAAAGATAACCGAATACCTTTTGGGTTGGGGCCTGTGGGCGGTCACCAGCGCCCTGGGCGTGTTCATCATGTTCTGGGCCGTGCGCGGGGCCTTCAGCGCGCTCGTCGAGGCCGCGACGATGGGCGCCATGTTGACCGGGACGCCGAGCGAGCGGTTTCAGGTGCCGTTCATCCGCAATGCGATGGATCGCTTCGGCACTCTCATCATGGGGATCCTGGCCGTCCTGATGATCGTGCTGGTGGAGTATTACTATCGCAACGGCGTCGAGACCGGCACGTTGTGGCGCCGTTTCACGCTCGTCACGGCCATTGAGTTCGGCGTGCTGTTCGTGGCCCTGGCGATCCAGGTGATCTTCATGGGCGCGCTTGGCCTCTTCACCGTCTGGAGCCTGGTGTTGCCGTGTGCGGCGCTGGCCGTCACCGTATTTTTGAGCTGGCTGTTGACGCGACGCGACGGCCACGCCGCTTCCCCTTGACCACCGATGGCCAACCTGCTTCGCCGCATCGGTTGGCGGCGTCGGATTCTGGTCGTTGCCTTTGTCTGCGGCTTGCTTTTCCTTTGCGGACAGCTCAAGTCGCCGGCCAACCTTTACGATGAGGGCCTGGTCCTTGTCAACGCCGAACGCATCCGCGGCGGCGAGGTGATCTATCGGGACTTCTGGACCCTTTATTCGCCCGGCTATTTCTACGCGCTGGCCGGGTTGTTCGCGTTGGTCGGGCCGAATATCCTGGCCGCGCGGCTTTTCGACACGGCCTTGCGCTTCTTGTTGACGCTCGGCGTCTATGCGCTGGCGCTGCCGTTGACTTCCCGGCGCGCCGCGCTGATCCCCTGGGCGCTGGTGACCTTCTGGCTGGGGACGATCCGCTTCTACTCCTATCCGGCGTTTCCGGCGACCGGCGCCATCCTGTTGGCCGCGCTGGCGTTCCTGCGCTATGTTCGGGCTGGCCAGAGGCGTTGGCTTCTGGCGACCGGCCTGGTCCTGGGCCTGACGGCGCTGCTGCGGCTCGATTTCGGCGGCTACGCGGCGATCGGTTTCGGCGCGGCCGTGGCGGCCCACGCGCTGCGCGTGGCGTATGAGGCGGGCATCGGCCGGCGGGGGTGGCCAGGCTACATCTTGCGGAGCGAGGCAATCCTGGCGGCCGGCGCGCTGGTCGTTGCACTGCCGGTCTATCTGGCCTTCGGCCTTGCCGCCGGCTTCGATGTCCTCTACGAGGATCTGGTGCACTTTCCGGCGACCACGTTTCGCGCGGTTCGCTATCTGCCCGTACCGCCCCTCATCCCCGATTTCGGCCGGATCAACGGCCTGCAATGGAACGACTGGCTGCGCCTCTATCTGCCCCTGGCGACCTTCGTGGCCGGGCTCGTTGCGGCCGTTCGCTGGCTCTTCTGGCGGCCGGTGCCGAGATCGGATCGCCGCTATCAGGCCGGCGTCCTGTTTCTGGCGTTGATCGGCGCGGGCCTGGGGCTGGCGGTGAAGGCCACCTCGCGCTATCACGAATTGCATGCCCTGCCGATGACGTTCTGCGCCGTGATCGTGGCGACCGTCCTGCTCTATCGGCTGCCGCGGCGCTGGTGGCAGAGCGTGCCGTTTCGCGTGGCCGCGGGCGGCTTGGCCTTTCTGCTGTTGACCGGGCCTTACGTCGTCCATTTTGTCTTTCTGGCGCAGATGAACGCGGCTTCGCCCCTGGGCTGTTATTCGACCGATCCCAAGGCCGGGTGTGTGCCGTTGGGCCGCGATCAGGCCCGTGTGGCCGAATACATCCGGGCGCAGACGCAACCCGACGAGTACGTGTTCATCGGCAACGCGCGGCACGATCAGATCTTCGTCAACGATCTGATGCTTTATTTCCTGGCCGACCGGCGCATCCCCACGCGCTATGCCGAGCTGCACCCCGGCCTGGCGACCACGTTGCCCGTCCAGCAGGCGATCGCGGCCGAGCTGGCGGCTCACGACGTGCGATGGGTGGTGTTGGCCGCGGGCTGGGAGTCGCGCGAGCCGAACGCCAGCTCGATCAGCAGCGGCGTCACCTATCTGGATGATTATATCCGCCAGCGCTACCGGCCGGTGACTTCGTTCGGCAATTATCAGGTGTGGCGGCGGAGCGCCGACTGATAACCGCGCACGTCGTGCGCCGTTACTTTTCGGGAGGGCCTCTTGTGAATGAGCACGCGGACATCCTGATTACCCACGGCCATCTCTTTACCATGCAGGGCGAGGGCGTGGGCTATATCCCCGACGGCGCGGTGGCCGTAATCGGCAGTCGGATTGCGGCCGTCGGGCCTACGGTCGAGCTGGCCGGTCGTTTTCGCGCCGATCGGGTGATCGAGGCGCGCGATTGCGCTGTGTTGCCCGGCCTGATCGACGCGCACATGCACACCACCTGGGCGGTGGCCCGCGGAGTGGCGCAGGACGTGACGCATTGGATGCAGAAGGCGTTGGCGCCCTATGCGCGGCACATGACCCCTGAGATCGCGCTGGCGGGAACGAAGCTCAACGTGCTCGAGGCGCTCAAGGCCGGCACGACTACGATGGTGGATTATACGCGGCCCATGTCCGGCTGGGCCGAGTTCTTCGTGCAGGTGGGCGTGCGGGCGCGGTTGACGCCGACGATCAATGCGCTGCCGCCGGGCGGGATGGCCGGCTGGAAGCTCGGCGACCTCTATCCGTTCGACCTGGACGCGGGCCGGCGCGCCATAGATCAGGCCGTGGCGTTCGCGCGCGAGTGGCATGGCGCGGCCGATGGCCGGATCACCGTGATGCTCGGCCCGCAGGCGGCCGACATGTTGCCGCGCGAGCAGCTCCTCCAGATCAAGCGGATCGCCGACCGCGAGGGGTTGATGATCCACATGCATGTGGCCCAGGGCGATCGCGAGATCGCCCAGATGCTCAAGCGCTACGGCCAGCGTACGCCGGCCTTCCTGGCCGAGTTGGGCTATCTGGACGATCAGCTCCTGGCCGTTCATCTGACGGAGGCGACCGAGGAGGAGACCGGCCAGATCGCGGCGCGCGGGGTCGGGATGGCACTCTGCTCCGGCAGCATCGGGATCATTGACGGCATCGTGCCGCCCGCGCATGCGTTCCGACGGGCCGGCGGCAAGGTGGCACTGGGGTCCGATCAGGCCGCGGGGAACAACTGCAACAACATCTTCAACGAAATGAAGCTCACCGCGCTCTTCAATAAGATCAGATACCGCGATCCGACCGTCATGCCCGCGTGGGATGTGCTGCGCATGGCGACGGTCGAGTCCGCGGCGGCCATCGGCCTGGGCGATCAGATCGGTTCGCTGGAGCCGGGCAAGCAGGCCGATCTGATCCTGGTGGACTTGACGGCCCTCAACCTTTCTCCGGTGCTCGATGCGCCCGTGCGCAACATTGTGCCCAATCTGGTTTATGCCGCGACCGGCCGCGAGGTGAAGACGGTGCTGGTGGCCGGCCGCGTGCTGGTGGCCGACGGCCGGGTGCTTACGGCCGATGAGGCCGCTATTCGGGCCGAGGCGCAGGCGCAGGCCGAGGCGTTGGCCCGTCGCGTGGCCGACGACCCGATTCACCGCGAGCTGGCGCTGATGGAGGCGATGGCGCGCGGGCAGTTGTGAGACATGCGTCTTGTGCCGCGCAGGCCATTGTTGGGGTCTGCAAATCATTGTGATAAGATAGAGGCAGATCGTTTTTCGAGCGAGAGAGAAGCGTCCATGCAGAAGAGGGGGATCGTCAGGCTGATCTTCGGCCTGGTTGTCCTTTGCGGCGTCGGAGGATTGCCCGGCTGCGCGCCGGCCGCCATGCCGGCAGCCGCGCCGACCGCCACGTCGCAGCCGACGCTGGCAGGCACCCCGACGGTCGTTCGCAGCATGGGCGGACGGATCGTCGCCGAGGCGCGCGTGGTGCCGGCGCGCAGCGCCCGGCTTGGCCTGTCGGCCGCGGGCATCGTGGCCGAAGTGATGGTCGCTGAAGGGGATCGGGTGGCGGCCGGCCAGACGTTGCTGCGGCTGGAGGCCGGTCGTCAGATGGCGGCGGTGGCTCTGGCCGAGGCGCAGCTTCAGCGCGCCGAGGCCAACCTGGCGCAGCTCAAGGCCGGGCCGCGAGCCGAAGAGATCGCTGCGGCGCAGGCGGCGGTAGATGCCGCGCAGGCGCGACTTGAGCGCGTTCGAGAGGGAGCTTCGCCGGCCGAGGTGGCCGCGGCCAAAGCGGGTGTGGCCGAAGCGCAGGCCGCCCTGCAGAAGCTCCTGGCCGGGCCCGACGAGCTACTCCTGATCGCGGCCCAGGCTGAGTTTTTGAACGCCGCGGCGGCCCTCAAACAGGCCCAGGCGGCCTACGATGCGGTGAAGGGCGATCCGCATATCGGGATGCGCGCCGAGGCGCTCCAGTTGGAGCAGGCCACGAACCTGTATCACGCGGCCCAGGCGCGCCTGACGCAGCTCAAAACCGGCGCCAGCGCGGCCGATATCGCCGCGGCCCGCGCGCGTGTCGAGCGGGCGCAGGCGCAGCTCGAGCTGTTGACCGCCGGCAACGCGGCCGACGTGGCCGCGGCCGCGGCCGAGGTGCGTCGAGCGCAGGCGCAGCTCGATCTGTTGAAAGCGGGTGCACGGTCTGAAGCGCTGGCCATGGCCGAAGCCGATGTGGCCGCGGCTCGCGCAGCGTTGGCTCAGGCTCGGGCCGCGTTGGCCGAGACCGAGCTCAGGGCGCCTTTCGCGGGAGTTGTGGCTGCATTGAATGTGCAGCCCGGTGAGCAGGCGATGCCGGGCGCGGTGCTCGTCCATCTGGCCGACCTCTCGGAATGGCAGATCGAGACGGCCGATCTGACCGAGACTTATGTGGCGCGCGTGGCGGAGGGCGCGGCTGTGTCTATTGCGCTGGATGCGCTTCCCGATCTCCAGATGACGGGCCGGGTGGTGCGCATCAGGCCGTTAGGCGAGAATCGCCAGGGCGATATTGTTTATACCGCGGTGATTCGGCCCGATCAGAGCGATAGTCGGTTGCGATGGAATATGACCGCGTCGGTGATCATCGAGCCGTGATAAGGCGGCACGACACGGATGCGGCCACGGAGGGCACGACACGGATGTGGCCACGGAGGCCACGGATATCGCCGTGGTAGCCGTGGCTTATGGAGCGCCGCGCCGGTCGTGATCCGTGGCATCCGTGCTTTCCGTGTCGGGCGATGGCACGACACGGATGTAGCCACGGATGACCATCGGTGGTTTTGTGATGTCCAATGGAGGCACGCACATCGGAATTGATTCCCGATCTTCGTTGCTGGGAGGCACTCTGGATGCGGTCCAGGGCCTCATCTTCGATATTCAGCGTTTTTCGATCCACGACGGCCCGGGTATCCGCACTACCGTCTTCTTGAAGGGTTGTCCCTTGCGCTGTTTCTGGTGTCACAACCCCGAAGGCTTGCGTATGGCGGCCGAGATCCGCTTCCTGCCCGAGCGATGCATCGCGTGCGGCGCCTGCGTGACGGCCTGCGAGCATGGCGGCCAGCAACTCGATGAGAAGGGCCGACGTTTCGTGCGCGAGCTTTGTGTGGCGTGCGCTGCATGTGTGGAAGCGTGTACCACCGAGGCGTTGGTTCTGGCCGGTCGCCGGCTCACGGCCGCGGAGGTCGTGGACGAGGTCTTGCGCGATCGTATTTTCTACGAGAATTCGGCCGGCGGCGTGACCCTCTCCGGCGGAGAGCCGGCGCTCCAGCCCGAGTTCGCGCGCGCCATCCTGGCACGCTGCAAGGCCGAAGGGCTGCATACCGCCATTGAAACGTGCGGGCATGTGCCGTGGGATAACCTGGCGGCTCTTCTGCCGTTCACCGACCTGGTGATGATGGACCTTAAGCAGATGGATCCCGACCGGCACCGGGCTGTCGCGGGCGCGAGCAACGAGCGGATCCTGGCCAATGCCCGTGCTCTGGCCCAGAGCCACGTGCCCTTGATCTTCCGCACGCCGGTAGTGCCCGGAGTGAACGATGCAGCGACCGAGATCGAAGCTATTGGGCTGTTCGTCCATCAGCTTACAGCGCTGCGCGCCGAAGCCGACCATCGTTCCTCTCGCAGTGAAATCTCCTGGGAACTGTTGCCCTTTCACCGCCTGGCCGCCGACAAATACCGTAGCCTGGGCCTGGAATATCCCGCTCGCGGCCTGGAGCCTCCTTCGGCCGAACAGATGGCCGCGCTCATTGCCGTAGCCGCAAGGTCGTCGGGGGTGGCGGTGGCCGGTCATTGACGGGCCAGGCGAGGCGTCGCATGATCGAGATAGATGGAGCTTTGGGCGAAGGCGGCGGCCAGGTGCTGCGCACATCCCTGACGCTCAGCATCCTCACCGGCCGGCCGTTCCTCATCACGCGCATCCGGGCCGGACGGGCCCGGCCCGGCCTTCAGCCGCAACATCTCGCCGCGGTGCGTGCCGCGGCAGCGATCAGTGCCGCGCAGCTAGAGGGGGACTTCGTCAATTCCCAGGTCCTCAGGTTTGCACCTGGGCCGGCGCGGCCGGGCGAATATCGCTTCGAGATCGGCACGGCCGGGGCCACCAGCCTGGTTCTGCAAACGATCTGGTTGCCCCTGGCGCTGGCGTCGGCATCTTCGGCCATCACCGTAACCGGCGGCACACACGTGCCCTGGAGCCCGTGTTATCATTATCTGGAGTGGCAGTGGTTGCCGTTTCTGCGGCGGCTCGGCCTGGACGGCGCGTTGACGCTCGACCTGGCCGGCTTCTATCCCCAGGGTGGGGGGATCGTCCGGGCGCAGATCGCGCCGGCCGGCGCGATCGCACCGTTGCGCCTGACTGAGCGGGGCGCGTTCAAGGGCATTCGCGGCCTTTCGCTGGTCGCCAACCTCGATCTGAGCATCGCCGAACGCCAGCGCGAGCGGGCGCTGCGCCGACTGGCGGGCCGCCACAACCGGATCGAGATCGAGACGGCCGACGTACGGGCCAACAACAAGGGCACGGCCCTCATCCTGCTCGCGGAGTTTCGGCATAGCACCGCCTGCTACTCGGCGCTGGGCGCGCCGGGCAAGCGGGCCGAACAGGTGGCCGATGAGGCCTGCTTGCGGCTGGAGAAGTTCCTGGCCGGCGCGGGCGCCGTGGATGAGCACCTGGCCGATCAGCTCCTCCTGCCCCTCGCGTTCGCCGATGGCCCGTCCGAATACCGCACCGCGCGCGTGACGGACCACCTGACGACGAACGCCGAGATCATCCGCCTGTTCGGCGTCGCCGAGATCGCGATCGAGCGACGAGACGCCGACGAAGGGACGGTACACATCGTGCCACGAACCGACACTTTACGAGGGAAAGCATCATGAACGATCATTTGTCTACCGGCGCCGAAGCCATCACCTGGGACCTGAGCGACCTGTATGCGGGCATAGACGACCCGGCCATCGAGCGCGATCTGGACCGCTCGGATGCGGAGGCCGACGCGCTGGATGCCCGGTATCGCGGCCGCATCGCCGGCCTGAGCGCGGCCGAGCTGGCCGCCATGTTGTCGGCCTATGAGGCGCTTCTGGAGCGGGCCTACAAGGTGGGCAGCTTCGCCCAACTGGCCTGGTCGGCCGATACGAGCGTGCCGGCCCACGGCGCGCTGCTCCAGAAGGCCACCGAGCGCGGCTCGCGCTTGAGCCAGAAGCTCGTCTTCGTGGAGCTGGAACTGGCCGCGGCGGCCGATGAAGCTGCGGCCGCGTGGCTCGCCGACCCTGTGCTGAAGCGCTATCGGCATTGGATCGAGCAGGTGCGCCGCTTCCGGCCGCACATGCTCAGCGAGGCAGAGGAAAAGATCCTGGCCGAGAAGGCGGTCACCGGCCGCAACGCTTGGGTACGCTTCTTCGAAGAGGTGCACGGGATTGCACGCTACGCGCTCGACGGCCAGGAATTGACGCGCGACCAGGTGTTGGCGCGCCTCTATTCGGCCGACCGCGACGAGCGACGTCGGGCGCAAGAGGCGTTGACGGCCGGCTTGAAGGCCATGCGTCACACGACGACCTATGTCCTCAACAACATCGTAGCCGACAAAGCCTCGGACGACCGGTTGCGCAAATATCCCACCTGGATCTCCGCGCGCAACATGGCAAACGAGGTGGACGATCGCACGGTTGAGGCACTGGTCGAGGCGGTCACCGGCCGCTACGACATCGTTGCCCGCTACTACCGCCTCAAGCGGCGGCTGCTCGGCGTGGACGAACTGTTCGATTACGATCGCTACGCGCCGTTGCCGGCCGCCGACCGTCGTTACACGTGGGATGAGGCGCGCGACATCGTGTTGAACGCCTATGCGAGCTTCGACCCGCGCATGGCCGACATCGCGTCCCTGTTCTTCGAGCGGCGGTGGATAGACGCGGCGGTTCGGCCGGGCAAGCGCGGGGGCGCATTCAGCGCGGCAACCGTGCCTTCGGTCCATCCCTACGTTCTGCTCAACTACGAGGCCCGGCCGCGCGACGTGATGACCCTGGCGCACGAGCTGGGGCATGGCGTGCATCAGAAGCTGGCGGCAGCGCAGGGGCTGCTTCAGGCCGATACCCCCCTGACGACCGCCGAGACGGCGTCGGTCTTCGGCGAGATGCTGGTGTTCCAGGACCTGCTCGCCCGCGAAGAGAGGCCGGAGGTGCGGCTGGCGATGTTGACCGCCAAGATCGAAGATTCCTTCGCGACGGCGTTCCGGCAGATCAGCATGAACCGCTTCGAACACGCGGTGCACACTGCGCGGCGGTCGGAAGGGGAACTGAGCGCCGAGCGCATCTGCGAGCTGTGGATGGCGACCCAGCGGCCGATGTTCGGCGACAGCGTGACGTTGACCGACAACTATGCGCTGTGGTGGAGCTACATCCCGCACTTCATCAGCACGCCGGGCTACGTGTACGCGTACGCCTTCGGCGAGCTGCTGGTGCTGGCGCTCTACGCGCGCTATCGGCAGGCGCCGGTTGGCTTCGCCGACGCGTATCTGGACATGTTGGCTGCGGGCGGCTCCGACTGGCCGCACGAAATCGTGAAGCCGCTGGGCGTGGATTTGACCGATCCCGGCTTCTGGCAGAACGGGCTGGGGATCCTGGACGAGATGGTGCGCGAGGCCGAGGAGCTGGCGCGATAGCCGGCCGCGGGACGTTGCACGTTGTCGCGTCCTGGAACTTGAACAGGAAAGGCCGCCGGTCGGTGAAGACCGGCGGCCTTATCTTTGCTGAGTGCCCCGCTGTGCCGTGTGCCGCCTGATGTTTGAACCTGCTCTCGCAGGTGGGGGTCTTGCCGTCCAGGTCTGCCTTGCCAATACACGCGCTGGGTTCAGCAGCGCATGCGGCTATCGCATTCCTGGGCGGGATGTCCAACCCCCTGATTTTATGGTGTTGGCTCAAAACGTGTCGGCGCATCACGTGCACCGCAGGGTACTACGCTTACATATTAGCACAGGTTGCGCCGACGCGCAAATGTCGAAAGCGGCCGATCGGCCCTCTCGGACCCTATTCGGTGATCGCCAGGTGCAGCTCGCGGAGTTGCGCGGGCGAGATGGGCGACGGCGCCCGGAACATCAGATCGGTGGCCGAGGCCGTCTTCGGGAAGGCGATCACCTCGCGGATGCTGGAGGTGCCGGCCAGGATCGCCACGGTGCGATCTATGCCGGTGGCGATGCCGCCGTGCGGCGGCGCGCCGTATTCGAACGCTTCCAGCAGATGGCCGAATTTCTCCTCGGCTTCTTCCGGGCCGATGCCCAGCGCCCGAAACATGGCCTGCTGCTGCTCCCGACGATGGATGCGGATGCTGCCGCCGCCCACTTCCCAGCCGTCCATCACCAGGTCGTAGGCCTTGGCCCGCACCGCGCCGGGATCGCTCTCCAGCAGCGCCCAGTCTTCGTCCATTGCGGAAGTGAAGGGGTGGTGCATGGCCGTCCAGCGGTTTTCCTCGGCGCTCCATTCGAGCAGCGGGAACTCCACCACCCAGCAGAGCGCGTGAACGGCATGGTTCACCAGGCCGAGCCGGTTGCCCAGCGCCAGGCGCAGCTCGCCCAGGCTGCGGGCCACGATGGCCCGATTCGGATCGGCCACGATCACGATCAGGTCGCCGGCCGCGGCAGCCGTGCGCTCCAGGATGGCGGCCATCGTCTCGGCCGGGAGGAACTTCGCGAGCGATGACTTCACGCTGCCGTCGGCCTGGCGGGCGATGGTAGCGATCCCTTTGGCGCCGAACCGCCTGGCCAGCTCGGCCAGCTCGTCCACCTGCTTGCGGCTGAAGCCCGCCGCACCGGGCGCGACGATCGCCTTCACCTGGCCGCCGGCCGCCAGAGCGCGCGCGAACGGCTCGAACTCGCTCCCGGCCGCCAGGTCGCTCAGGTCTATGATCTCCATCCCGAAGCGCAGGTCGGGCTTGTCCGAGCCGTATTTCGCCATCGCCTCGGCGTAGGTGAGCACCGGGAACGGCTTGGCCAGGATCGGCTTCGTGCCGTAGGTCTCGATGATCTGCGTGTAGAGCGGCTCGATGACTCCCATGATGTCCTCCCGCTCTACGAACGACATCTCCAGGTCGAGCTGGGTGAACTCCGGCTGGCGGTCGGCGCGCAGGTCTTCATCCCGGAAGCAGCGGGCGATCTGGAAATAGCGCTCGAAGCCGGCCACCATGAGCAATTGCTTGAGCTGTTGGGGCGATTGCGGCAAGGCGTAGAATTCGCCCGGATGGACGCGGCTGGGCACCACGTAGTCGCGCGCGCCTTCCGGCGTGGTCTTGATGAGCATCGGCGTCTCGATCTCGATGAAGCCGAGCCGGTCGAGATAGTCGCGGATCAGCTTGACCACGCGATGGCGCAGGATGATATTGTGTTGCATGGGGGGGCGGCGCAGGTCGAGGTAGCGGTACTTCAACCGCAACGCTTCATCCACCGCAGCGTCTTCGTTGATGTAGAACGGCGTGGTGCGGGCTTCGTTCAGCACCTGCGCCGATTCGACCACCACCTCGATCTCGCCGGTGGGGATGTTGGGATTCTCCAGGCCGGCAGGTCGGGGTTGTACGACGCCCGTTACCTGGATGACGTATTCGTTGCGAACACCGTTCAATATGGCGTGGGCGGTCGGTGCGCTTTGCGCGTTGCAGGTGATCTGCACCAGGCCCGAACGATCGCGCAGGTCAATGAAGATCAGCGCGCCGTGATCGCGGCGTCGGTGTACCCAGCCGGCCAGGGTCACGGTTTGTCCGACGTGTGCCGGCCGCAGCTCTCCACAGTGATGGCTCTTCAGCATGATGCGCTCCCGGATCGAAATCTGGCCGACATTATAAACGGGGGCGGGTGAAAAGGCCAAACGCGCGACGTCAGATCGCGGCCGGACCGCTACGGGCAATGATCGGAAAAATGTCAGACAAAATGTTTGGCGGCCCGGCCGCCTTGCACTATAATAGCGGCGTAATGCTCGACCCTACCATTCAAGAAGGAGGGGGTATGCGCTGTCTGATCACGGGTGGCGCCGGCTTCCTCGGCACAGCTCTGGCAAATTACTTGGTCGAAAGAGGGCATCATGTGCGGGTGCTGGACGACCTGAGCACGGGCGACCCTTCTCGTCTTCATCCCGGCGTCATCTTCACCCGTGGCGATGTGCGGGATCGGCCCAAGCTGTGGACCCTGTTACAGCAGGTGGATTGCGTGTTTCATCTGGCCGCGCGAGTTTCGGTGCAGGAATCGGTGCTCTATCCGCGCGAGTATAATGATATCAACGTCGGCGGCACGGTCAGTCTGGTCGAGGCCGTGCGCGATGTGGGGGTCAAACGGATTATCTTCGCCTCTTCGGCCACGGTGTACGGCCCTCAGCCGGTCCAACCGGTGACCGAGAACGTCTGGCCGCGGCCCCAGGTGCCGTATGCGGTCAGCAAGCTGGCCGCGGAATATTACATCTCGGTGTTGGGCGCGCTGAACGGGATCGAGACGGTGGCCCTGCGCATCTTCAACGCTTACGGCCCGGGCCAACGTCTGCCGCCGGTCCATGCGCCGGTCATTCCTCTCTATGTGAAGAGCATCCTCAGCGGCGCTTCGCTGGTGATTCACGGCAGCGGCGAGCAGACGCGCGATTTCGTCTATGTAGACGATGTGGTGGAGGCGCTGGCGGCCGCGGCGACCGTTTCGGGCGTGAACGGCTCGATCATCAACGTCGGGTCGGGCGAGGAGACGAGCATCCGACAACTGATCGCCATCCTCAGCGAGGTGACCGGCCGTCAGCCGCATGTCATCACCAATTCGCAGCAGAGCGGCGGGATCAGCCGTCAGGTGGCCGATCTGCGCCGGGCGCGCGAAGCTTTGGGCTACGTGCCGAAGGTGTCGCTGCGCGAGGGGTTGAGCCGGCTGTTGGAAGAGGATGAACGCTTCGCCCGCTTGTGGCAGGCGCCGGTGAGCGTGATGGCGTGAAGATAAACGGGGCCCGCATCGGGGATGCGGGCCCGGCGGTCTACGAATGGCCGCTGCTCAACGACAGGAGTTACGCGGTATGCGTAACTCCTGTCAATAGTGAACCACGACCGGCGTCCCGATGCTGGCCCAGTTGTAGAGCCATTGCGCATCGGGGATGCGCAGGTTGATGCAGCCGTGGCTCATCGGCCGGCCGAAGTTGTTGTGCCAGTAGGTGCCGTGCAGGGCATTGGCGCCCGCGAAATACATGACCCACGGCACGTTCGGCAGGTTATAGCCCGGCCCCACCATGCGCTGCGACGGGATCTTAGTGCGGATGGCGAATCGGCCGGTAGGGGTGCGGTGGCCGGCTACACCGCTGCTGATCAGCGTGGAAAAGACCGCCGTCTGACCCTGATAGGCCGTCAGCCGTTGCGCGTTGAGATTGACATCTATCCAGCGGCCCGCGGTCGGCGCGGCCGGCGCGGGTTGCGGCGCCGGCGCGGCAGTTCGGCCCGGAATCACCAGGCGCTGGCCGGTATAGATCAGGTTGGGGTTGCGAATTCCGTTGGCCGCCGCCAGCGCGCTCGCTGAAACGCCGTAGCGCGCCGCGATGCGCGCCAGGGTGTCTCCGCGCTGTACGACGTAAATCCCTCCGCTCGGGTCGGATTCGGCCAGGGCCGCCGCGGGCGCGAGCAAGATGGCCATCACCAGCAGGAGCAGGACGATTCGGTGTACACGGAAGCGATGATGCATGAGGCTCTCCTCGGCCGGCACGCGCCGGCTCACCGAATGTTGAATGGGCGGACACACTCACGGCGATCAGTACAGTTGTCACTTTCGAGAGTATTTATAACAGAGTACGGGCGGTTTGTCAATCCCATCTCGACGGAGGGTGCACAATGATCATCCGCGGACAGGATCTCCCTGATCAGAACGGCCGCAAGGGGTATCCGATTGCCGACCGGCAACACCTGCTTCATCACCTGGCCGTGCGCGTGACCACGGCCGCCAATCCGTTCAAGCCGCACCGGCATGAGGCGGAGGAGATCTGGTACATCATCGAGGGCCGGGCGTGGGTGAGCCTGGACGGCCGCGAGCATGAGGTGGCGGCCGGCGATGTGATCCTGCTTGCGCCGTGGGTCGAACACGGGTTACGGACCGACGAGCAGGTGGCGTGGATGTGCCTGGGCTAACCTGAAAATAGCCGTCACGTGCCAGCCCGCCCCCTGGCTCCGCCACGCGGGCCAGGGCGGGCTGGCACGTAAGCGTGGATAACTGAAAAGACGATCACCATTCGTACAGCAATAGCGCGGAGATCGCGGCAAAGAGCAGCGCGACCGCGACCAGTTGCGGGTTTTCGGTCACCGGTCTGAGGTCCACGCTGATGCGCAGAATGCCGCTCAAGATCAGCGCCAGGAAGATCAACATGGCGGTTGCCAGAGTGAAGCTGACGACCGGCCGGGCGCGATGGTAGTAACGCATGGGCGTTCCTCACACAGGGTGTTTCATTTCCTCATCACAAACACCGCGGCCGAGCGCGGGGCCAGTGTCACGTGGCGCAGCGTGCCGTGAAGGACGCGTGCCGATCCGCCGCCCCAGACGTCGGTTGTCGCGCCGTCGGGGATCAGATTGCCGGTTTCGATGTCGAAGGTGCGTTCTGTGCGGCCGGCGTTAAAGGCCACGACGGCCACTTCGTCCTCCAGCCATCGGCCGAACGCGCACACGTCATCCGTGGCGTAGAGCGGCTCGAACCGGCCGCGGCGCAATACGGGATGCGCGTGGCGCAGTGCGACCGCCCGTTTGACCCACGCGAGCAGCTCTTTGTCCCAAACCGCCTCGTCCCACGGGAATGCGCGGCGGCACTCGGGGTCGGGGCCGCCGGCCATGCCGATCTCCGTGCCGTAGTAGATGCACGGCGCACCGGGGATCGTCATCAGGAAGAGGAGCGCCAGTTGCAGCGCGCTGCGGTCGCCGCGGGCCTGGGTGATGAAGCGGGCGGTGTCGTGGCTGTCCAGCAGGTTGAGCTGCGCCTGGACGATCGGCCAGGGGTAGCGCTTCATCAGGCGGTCCACCTCGCGGACGAACTGCCGCGCGGCCATCTCGTGCAGGCGGAAGCCGCCCGGCCTGTAGTCGCGGTCGAAGGTGGCCGCGGCGAAGAACCCGATGGCGGCGCGCGCCACGCCGTAGTTCATCACCGCGTCGAACTGATCCCCCTGCAACCAGCGGTCCGCCTCATCCCAGATCTCGCCGACGATGTAGGCTTCGGGGTTGGCGGCCTTCACCCGGCGGCGGAATTCGCGCCAGAACTCGTCGTCGTTGATCTCGGCCGGCACGTCGAGCCGCCAGCCGTCAATGCCGAACTCGATCCAATAGCGCGCCACGTCCCACAGGAATTCCCGCACCGCGGGCGTGTCGGTGTTGAACTTCGGCAACGCCGGATTGCCCCACCAGCAGCGGTAGTTGGGCTGTTTGCTGCCGTAGGGCCGCAGCGGCCAATCCTCCACCGTGAACCAATCCAGGTATGCGGACTCCGGGCCGTTCTCCAGGATGTCGTGGAACTGGAAGAAGCCGCGGCTGGCGTGGTTGAATACACCGTCGAGCACCACCTTGATGCCGCGGCCATGCGCGGCGTCGAGCAGCTCGCGCAGCGCCGCGTTGCCGCCGAGCATCGGATCTACCTGGTAGTAGTCGTGCGTGTGGTAGCGGTGGTTCGAGGCCGAGCGGAAGATCGGGTTGAAGTAGATGGCCGTGACGCCCAGGTCGGCCAGGTAGTCGAGATGCTCGACCACGCCGAGCAGGTCGCCGCCCTGATAGCCGTGCACGGTGGGCGGACTGCCCCACGGCTGGAGGCCGGTCGGCTTGGGCACGCGCGGGGAACGCGCGAAGCGGTCGGGAAAGATCTGGTAGAAGACGGCATCCTTGACCCACTCGGGGGTTTGCACGTCGGGCATGGATGAAAGGCTCCTCGGCGAGATAGGGTCGTCGGGCCGGCCGACGCCGCGAGTTACCCTTGGGGCATCAGCCGCGGGGTGGGGATGCCGCACAGGAAGCGGAACGGCTCGTCGCCGGCGTTGGCGTAGCAATGGCGGACGCCGGCCGGGACGAAGATGACGCTCCCCGGGCCGACGTCATGCCATTCGTCGCCGATGCGCACGCGGCCGCGGCCTTCCACCACGAAGTTTTCGTGCTCGAAGGGATGCGTATGGTCGGGCGTGTGTCCGCCGACGGCCACTTCGATCATGCGCAGCGCGTAGTTGGGCGCGCCGTCGTGCGGCTCATCTATCAGCCAGCGGATGGTGGCGCCCGGCGCCTCCGGGCCGACCACCTCGGCGGGAACAGCGGTGTAATGGACGACCTTTGCCGTGGGTTCGGGCATGGAACAGAGCCTCCTGAGATCGGGATGAAGCCATTATACTCGCCTGGGGGCTGGCGTCAAGCTGGCCGAAATGGGGCGCAATGTGATCCACGTGCCTGGCACTTCCGAAAGTGCCAGGCACGTTCGGGAAGCTCTATTCTGGAAACACCTTGCCCGGGTTCATGATGTTCAGCGGGTCGAGCGCCTGTTTGATCCGCCGCTGGATCTCGATGGAGAGGGGGCCGAGCGCCCTTTCCATGTAGGGCCGCTTGAGCGCGCCGACCCCGTGCTCGCCGGAGAGGGTGCCGCCGAGCGCCAGCGAGATCTCGAAGATCGCGGCGACCATTTTTTCGACCGTGGCCCATTGCGCCGGATCGCGGCGGTCGAAGAGGATGTTGGGATGCAGGTTGCCGTCGCCGGCGTGGCCGAAGACGACGACCGGCAGGCCGTATTGCGCGCTGACGGCCTTGATGCGGCGGATCGCCTCGGGGATGGCGGTGCGCGGCACGGTGATGTCCTCGCCGAGCTTGTTGGGCGCCTTGCGGGCCAGGGACGGCGACACCGCGCGCCGCGCCCGCCACAGCGCGGCGCGCTCGGCCTCGCTGCGCGCCACCTGCACGCGGCGCGCGCCGGTCTCGCGACAGATGCGCGCCGCGGCCTCGATCTCGTCCTGCACCGCGGCCTCGTGGCTGCCGTCCGTTTCCAGGATCAGCAGCGCCTCGACATCGCGCGGCAGGCCCAGGCGCATGGCCTCTTCGATGCACGCGATGGCGGTCTCGTCCATCAGCTCCAGCGCCACCGGCACGATGCCGGCCGACAGGATCGCGTTGACCGTGCGCGAGGCATCGTCGAGCGAGGGGAACTCGGCCAGCGCAGTGCGGATGAAGCGCGGTCGCGGCACCAGGCGCAGCAGCGCCTCGCAGATCACGCCCAGGGTGCCCTCCGAGCCGGTGAAGAGCGCGGTCAGGTCGTAGCCCACGACATCTTTGATCGGCTTGCCGCCGGTCTTCAGAACGCGGCCGTCCGGCAGGACGACGGTGAGCCCCAGCACGTAGTCGCCGGTGACGCCGTATTTCAGGCAGCGTGGGCCGCCGGCGTTGCACGCGATGTTGCCCCCGATGGTCGAGTGGCGGATGCTGGAGGGGTCGGGCGGGTAGAAGAGGCCGAGCTTTTCGACCGCGGCCTGGAGGTCGGCGGTGACGACGCCGGCCTGGACGTGCGCCACGCCGTTCCCCGCATCTATTTCCAGGATGCGGTTCATGCGAGTAGTGGCGAGCGCGATGCCGCCGGCGAACGGCACCGAGCCCGCGGCCAGGCCCGATCCCATGCCGCGCGGGACGATCGGGATGCGTTCGGCCGCGGCCAGCGCCACCACCCGGCTCACCTGTTCGGTGGTGGTGGGCAGGATGACCAGGTCGGGCCGCTGCTCTGCGAAGGTCCCGTCGTAGGCGTAGACGGCCAGGTCTTCGGCCGTGGCCAGGACGCCGTCGGGGCCCGCGATGGCCTGAAGTTGTCGGATGAGGGTGGTGGGTGTGGTCATGGGCGGTCGGGAAGAGTGAAGCGTGAAACGTGAAACGTCAAGCGTTATTTGTTGGCATAGGCGCGGTCGAGGAGGACGATCGGGTGGGTGACCGCGATGTCCAGGCCGCGGCGGCGGGCGCCGGCTGCGAGCTGCATCTGGCAGCCGGGACAGCCGGAGGCGATGATCTGGGCTTGCGTGGCGGCGATGTTGTCCATTTTGCGGTCCAGCACGCGCAGCGATGTTTCGTAGTGGGTGATGAGCTGGCTGCCGGCCGAGCCGCAACACCAGTCGGCTTCGGGCAGCTCGACGAATTCCAGGCCGTCAATGAGCTGGAGCAGGGCACGCGGCTCGCGCCACACGCCCTGGCCGCGGCGCAGGTGACACGGGTCGTGATAGGTGACGCGCGCCGCGAGGCGGCCGGCCGGCTTTGCGAGCGGCAGGCTCATCAGGAATTCGCTGATGTCGCGCACTTTGCGGCTGAACGCGGCCGCGCGATCGGCCCAGGCCGGGTCGTCGGCCAGGATCTCGCCGTAGTCGCGCAGGGTCGAGCCGCAGGTGGCGCAATCGGTGACGATCACCTCGACGTCGGCGCGCTCGAAGAGCGCGATGTTGAAGCGGGCCTGCTCGCGCGCGGCCTCGCCGTCGCCGTAGCCGCGCGCCGGCATTCCGCAGCATTTCGTCTCCCGCGGGGTGATGACGGTGCAGCCGTTGCGCGCCAACACGCGCACGGTCGCGGCGCTCTCTTCGGCGAAGAGCACGTTCTGCGCGCAACCGAGGAAGAAGCCGACGCGGGTGGACCTCACCCCTTCCGCGGCAAACGGATAGGTGATCTCGGGCAGTTGGCGGCGCAGCGGCCGTTGCGGCAGGCGCGGCAACATCGCCTCCAGGTCGGCCACCTGGCCGGGCAGGAGCCGGCGCAGGCCGAGCGCGTAGACCAGCCGGCGCACGCCCAGGCGCTCATAGAGGCGCAGCGGCAGGGTCGCCAGCTCCATGCGGCCGGGATGCGGGATCAGGCCGCGGAAGAGCGGCCGCTTCCAGCGCGCCGGCCGCATGGCCTCCTGGGTCTCGCGCAGCGCCAACGCCAGATCGGCCGGCCGGATGCCCACCGGACAGATCTCGTTGCACGCCAGGCAGTCGAAGCAGGCGTACATCTGCTCGAAGAGGTTGGGGCCGAGCGCCAGCTCGCCCTCCAGACCTTTGCGCGCCAACGCCACCCGGCCCCGCGGCGAGGCGGTCTCGGTGAGCAGCACGCGGTAGGTGGGGCAAACCGCCAGGCAAAGGCCGCAGCGGATGCAGTTCAAATAGGCGGATTCGGGTGGACGATGATCGTGGGTTGTCGTCATGCTTCAGGCCAGACTCGATAGTACATCAGCCACTGTTCCGGCCGCTCGGCGATCCAGCGTTCGATGATCGCCAGCACGCGGCGGGCATTGTGCTGGATGTCGGCCGGCCGGTCGCCGGTCAATTCAAGCTCCAGGTGCGGCGCGGTCAACATGTGGTAGCCGCGGTCGGCGTCCCAGCGGAACGCGACCGGCAACAGCACCGCGCCCGCATCTATGGCCAGCCGGATGTGGCCGGTAGGCAGATGGGCCGGCCGGCCGAAGAAGGGGATGCGTTCGTTGGCCGCGGCGGCCGGCGGCCAATCCACGCCGGTCGCCACCATGCCGCCGGTCCGCAGCCTGTGGAGCGCAGCCCGCAGCGAGGCCACACCGATCGGCGTCTCCAGGAACTTGGGACTGCTGCGCAGCTCGTGCATGATGCGGAAGCCGCCCGTCATCTTCGGCGGGGCCAACACCTGGATCTGAGGCGTCTCGGCGCGTTGCGTCAGGGCCAGGAAGCCCAGGTTGAAGTTGCTCATGTGACAGCCGCAGATCATGACGCCGCGGCCGGTGGCCATGGCGCGCTGGACGTTCTCCCACACCTGATCGTCGAAGAGCACGGCGTCGCGCAGCCGATCCGCGCCGCCGGCCAGATAGTACATCAGGTCGTAGGCGGTGCGGCCCACGTGCTCCAACACCCGGCGCACGGCCGCGTGCAGTTCGGCCTCGGGCGTCTGGTCGCCGAGGACGGCCGCCTGGTTGGCGTAGAGGATGCGGTAGATGCTGGAATTGCGGCGCCGGCTGACGATGCCGACCGCCAGATGCGCTATCCGGTACCCTACCGACGGCGGCAACCAGCGGCCCAGCGACATCCACAGCTTCGTGCCGAACCGGGTCGTGATGAACTCCTGGAGGGTCATCTCCTATTGCCCGTATTCCCACCAGAAATCTTCCAGCGCGGCCTCGGCTTCGGCCGAAGGTCGCCACAGGCCGCGCTCTTTGAGGCGGCTGATCAGGTCGAAGACGCGCCTGAACTCCTGAGCGGCGAGCGAGATCTCGACCTCGCGCATCTCGGTCGGGTAGCGGTCGGCCTGGCCGCGCAGGCTTGCAAGCAGGATGGCGGCTGAGGTTTGATCGTTCACCGGGAATGGCTCCGTGAATACTGGATTTTACACGCTCTCGGCTTTTCGCGCAAAGAAGATGCCCCTGTGGCGCAAGAGCCTCTGGCTTGCGGTACGCGGGTCATTCGCCGAGCCGCCGCTCGAACAGGGCGTCCTCGCGACGCCAGAGCGCGGCTTTGCCGGCGCCCGTGTAGAGCAGCGGGATCGTGGCCGCCAGCAGCACGGCGTGCCAGGGCTGAAAGCCATCACGGGCCAGCGCGACGCAGACGGCGATCAGCAAACCGATGGCGCCCAGGCGGGTTCCTGCTCCGAGCAGCAAGCTGCCGGCGCCGAGGACCGTCAACGCGGCGCCGAGGCCCGCCGTCCAGCCGGCCGGGCCGCTCCCGGCCGCGCGCCAGAAGGCCGGCGCCAACATCAGGAGCGCCGCGCCGCCGCCGAGCGCGCGGAGGAGCGGCGGCAACCAGGCCCACACGGCCGCGCGCGCCTGCCGCAGTCGCCGGTAGGCCGGCGTCGTCGGCCGGAGCGCGGCGCTGACGACCAGCCAATCCCGGACGAAGCCGAGCAGGATGGGCGCCACAAACAGGATGCCGGCGATGGTCGTCGCGGGCGGACCGAAGATCGGACAGAGGGCCACGCAGAAGAAGCCCATCTGGAAGCCGGCCGCCAGCCGGCGGGTGTTGCTCGGCGGCAGCTCGCAGATGGGCAAGCCGCGGCGCTGGCGCAGCCACAGGCCGGCCACGAACAGATAGCGCGCCAGCCCCAGGCTGATATACCACGCGGGAACCTTGCCCAGCCGCACGGCCAGCAGCGAGACGATCAGCATCGCCAGGGAATCGTATTCCATGTCCAGGATGCCGCCCAACACGGTGACGCGGTGGGTGGCCCGCGCCAGCGCACCGTCCAGGAAGTCGGGCAATACGCCGAGGGCGTAAAGGAGCGCCGGCGCCCACGCCAGGAGGCCCTCCAGCGGCAGCGGCGCGGCCAGGAAGCCGGCGCACGCGGCGATCGCCAATCCGCGGCCCAGGGTGACCAGGTTGGCCGGCCCCATGTCGGCCAGGAGCGGCAGGTCGGCTTCTCCCGGCCGGTAGTTGCGCGCCAGGTTGCGTCGCAGCAAGACCAGTTGAAACAGCAACGCGGCGGCGGCCAGGCCGGCCCAGCCCACCACCCGATCGGCCGGCCAGAACGCGCGCAGCGCGGCCGTCCCGGCGGCGAGGAGCGCGACGGCGAGCGCCAGCAGCGCCCACCAGCGCCGGCGCAGATCGGCCAGGCGAGTCCTTTGTTCGGAGGAGTCTCTCATCGGATTGCCGCCCGGCGGCCCTACGGCCGCAGCCGCGCCAGGGCCGCGGCGAAGTCGGCCGGATAGGGCGCCTCGAAGGTGATGCTGGCAGCGGTCACGGGATGGAGGATGGTCAACGCGCAGGCATGGAGGCCCAGGCGGGCCAGGGGCGCATCGGCGATCAGCAGCCGACGCAGCCGGGCGCCGTCTTCGCCTTGCAGCCGACCGCCTTGCGACGCGTAGAGCAGGTCGCCGACGAGCGGCAACCCCTCGGCGGCCAGGTGCGCCCGGATCTGATGCGGCCGGCCGGTGAGCGGCCGCGCCTCGATCAGCGCGTAGTCGGCCAGGCGCTCCAGCACACGGCAGGCGGTGGCCGCTGGCTTGCCGGCCGCCGGGTCGGCCACCGTGCGATGGCGGCGGTCGCCGTCGGGCCGCAGCGGCAGATCAATGACGCGCTCGTCCCATGCCGGCCGGCCGACCACCAGCGCGTGATAGGTCTTGCGGGCCGCGTGCTCCTGGAACTGCCGGTTCAGGTCGCGGTGCGCGTCGGCCGTGCGCGCGAACACGATTACGCCGCTCGTCTCCCTGTCGAGCCGATGCACGACCCACAGCCGGCCGAACGCTTCCTGCAAGAGCCCCGCCAGGTACGGCGCTGCCGACCGATAGCCGTCGGGCAGGGTCGGCAGGCCGGCCGGCTTGTTCACGGCCAGGATGGCGTCATCGCGGTAGAGCACCCAGGCGAGCGGGTCGGACACCGATGTCCTCCTTCTGTTGGCGTCGGCCGGCCTGTTCAGGCTTCGTCCTTCGACAGATGGATCGTCACGTCGGCGGGCAACGCCAGGCCGGCCTCCACCTCGACGACCTTGATGATGCCCGACGGCACCGGACAGGCCGGATGGGTGAGGCATTGCGGCGCGACCTGGAGGGTGAGCGGCCCGCCGCGGCGCCAGGTGAACTCGCGGAACGGATCCACTTCTTTGAGCTGGGCGGCGAACTTCATCACGCCCTTGCAATCGCTCTGGATGTCCAGATGCACGGTCCCGTTGTCGTCCTTGTGCGCGATGACCGTGGTTTTGAAGCCACAGATCCCCGCGCAGATCTCCGCTTTTGCCATGTGAACCTCTGATGGATGGTGTAGGTGTGCGGCAGAGAAGGAAAGAGATGGTAACCAGGATCGCCTGTTTCGCCAGGGGGCATCGCCGGATATCTTGATTCAATCGGATGGGACGCCATACCCGGCTCTTGCTTCGTTTACCCGCATTGATGTAGGGCTCGAGCCCAAAACATCGCGATCTGATAGCGGTCTCATCTGGTTGGAAACGGCAAAAAGTGTAGCAAATCGGCTTGCCTGTACTTGTTTATGGATATATGTCAGGAATTCGTCTGGCGTCATCTCGCGCGTTTCTGCGTAAATCTCTTCTTGGATGCGTCGTTTCATTTCGATGCAATCTAATCTTTCGTCAACTGTTATCTGGTTCATTGTCGGTCACCTCTATAACTCTGATGAGTTCTGCAGGCGTCATAACAACAATCAATCCGTATCCTCGCGCCAGATTGACTCCGTTAAACTCTCTAATGCGTTCTGGATTGACCAGATGCTTGAAATTCCACGAAGAGATCACGTCTGCGCGCGCCAGAGTGGCCTGCGCCACGTGAAGCGCATCGTTAGCATACTTTTGTGTGATCACTCCGTTTCTCACGTAGGCATCTCGTAGCGCAATGGCCTCCGGCGTTAGGACGAGCTGCTCGATCCGGGCGCGAACAGTTTGGCTCAACAGATCTTGAACGGGTTCAGGTGCGCGTACTAACTCAGCGACAAGCGTTTCGGAAACTAAAACGACAACTCGACCGGCGAAAACAGCATCGAAAAATCGGCGTGAAGCGGTAGAAAACTCTTCGTCGAAGTAGCCGCCGAACACGGATGTATCAACGTATACACGCAAAGGCATCGAAATCTTCATTTTGCTTCCGGCCATCGGTATACCTTGTCACGTTTGACCGATATCTCAAGTATAGCACATTACGGAGGCTCTCACAAGCGTGTTTGGTCCGAAAGTCTCGGAGAGTGTCTCTGCGCCTCTGGAGCGAATCTCACAGCCGCGCGTCGGCCGGCTCGCGACGGAACAGCTCGACGTATTCGAGCGACTGATGCCGGAAGTAGGTGTTGTAGAGCTCCGCGTAGTGGCCGCCGCGCGCCAGCAGCGCTTCGTGCGTCCCCTCTTCGATGATCCGCCCTTCCTTCATGACGATGATCCGGTCGGCGTGTTTGACGGTGGACAGGCGATGCGCGATGACGACCGCGGTGCGGTCGGCCATCACCGTCTCCAGCCCTTCCTGGATCTGCGCCTCGGTGAAGGGATCCACGCTGGCGGTGGCCTCGTCCAGAATCAGGATGGCCGGGTCCTTGAGCAGGACGCGCGCCAGCGCGACGAGCTGGCGCTGGCCCATCGAGAGGTTCGCGCCGCGCTCGCCCACGTCGGTGTCGAGGCCGTTCGGCAGGTCGGCCAGCCAGTCGCCGCCGGCGATCCGCTCGGCCGCGGCGCACACTTGCTCGTCGGTCGCGCCGGGCAGGCCGTAGCGGATGTTCTCCAGCACGCTGCCGGAGAAGAGGAACGGCTCTTGCGGCACCAGGCCGATCTGCCGGCGATAGTCGGCCAGGTCCAGGGTGCGGATGTCGCGGCCGTCAACCAGCAGCTCGCCGTCCTGGAACTCGTAGAAGCGGCTGATGAGCCTGGCGACGCTGCTCTTGCCCGCGCCGGTGTGCCCCACCAGCGCCACCGTCTCGTGCGGCCGGATCGTCAGCGAGAAATCGGGCAACACGACCTCGCCCGAACGGGACTCCGCGCTGCGGGAGGTCTGTTCCGCGGCCCCGGCCGGCACATAGCCGAAGCGCAGATGGCGGAACTCGATGCGCCCTTCCAGCCGGCCGACCGGTTCGGCCGCGATCTGCTTCACCTTCGGCTCGGCGTCCATCAACGCAAAGACGCGCTCGGCGGCCGCCAGGCCGTCCTGAAACTGGCTCCAGAAGGAGGCGATGTTGATCAGCGGCCACCAGAAGAAGCCGACCGATTGCATGAAGAGGTACCATTGGCCCGGAGTAACGCTCCCGGCCCGCGCGGCCAGTCCGCCGAAATAGACCAGCGCGGCCACCCCCAGCCCCGAACAGATGCTGAGGATCGGGAAGATGCTGTCGAAGGTGAGGCCGCGGCGCAGTCCGACCGCGTACGCCTGCCGGTTGTTGGCCGCAAAGATGTTGTAGATGGCGCGCTCCTGCCGGAAGCTCTTCGCCACCATGATCCCGCTGACCGATTCCTGGATCTGCGCGTTGATCTTGGCCGTCACGCGCTTGGCGCGCTGGGTCACCTGGCGGGCGACGCGGCGGAAGCTGAGCGCCACCGCCACGGCCACCGGCGCCATCGCCAGCAGGATCAGCGTCAACTGCACGCTGATGCTGAAGAGATAGGCCGCCAGGATCACGACCAGCAGGGTCATGCTGAGCAGGTTGGTGGTCAACGTGACCACGTCGGACAGGTCCTGCGTGTCGGACGTGACCCGGCTGACGATCTTGCCCGATTCGAACTCGTCGAAGAACGACAGATCGTGGCGGATCGTCGCTGCGAAGACGTCTTCGCGGATCTTCAGCACGACGTTGCCCACCACCTGGGCCGAGAACCACTGCTGGATGAAGTTGAAGCCCCACGCCAGCGCGCCCAGGCCGAGGATGAGGCCGGCCAGGATCACCATCAGGCCGGTGCCTTTGTCGTGCGTCAACAAATCAATGCCGCGGCCGAGCACCACCGGCCCGGCCGCGCCGGCCAGCGAGTTGAGCGAGATGGCGACCGCCACCAGGAGCATCTTGCCGCGGTGGGGCGCGAAGTAGCCCAGCAGCCGGCGGATCAGCTCGCGGTCGCTGTAGTTGCGGTCGTATGCCTCGGTGTCGAGGCCGTCGAGGATGAAGCCCATGGCAGTGGTCAGTTCTCAGTGGTCAGTGATCGGTTGTCGGTGGTCAGTCGTAGCGCGCAAAGATGCGCCGGTAGTCCGCGCTGCGCGCCATCAGCTCCTCGTGCGTGCCCTGATCCACCAGCTCGCCGCGGCGGAGCACCAGGATGCGGTCGGCCCAGCGGATCTGGCTGAGCCGATGGGTGATCAGGAAGGTCGTGCGCGACCGGCTGATCCGCCGCATGGCGCGCTGGATCTGGTCCTCGGTGGCGCTGTCAATGGCGCTGGTGCTGTCGTCGAGGATCAGGATGCGCGGGTCGGTGAGGAAGGCGCGGGCGATGGCGATGCGCTGGCGTTGCCCGCCCGAGAGCATCTCGCCCCGCTCGCCGACCTCGGTGGCGTAGCCGTCGCGAAAAGCCATGATGAAGTCGTGCGCCTGCGCGGCTTTGGCAGCCTCCTCGATCATCTCCTGGGTGGCGTCGGCGCAGCCGAACGCGATGTTCTCCGCGATGGTGCGCGAGAAGAGAAACGGATCCTGCTCGATGGTCGAGATCTGCGAACGGAGCGACTCCAGGCTCCAATCCCGCACGTCCACGCCATCCACCAGCACGCGGCCGCCGGTCGCATCGAAGATGCGGTTGATGAGCCGGGTGAGGGTGGTCTTGCCCGAGCCGGTCTGGCCGACGATGGCGATCGTCTCGCCGGCCGCGGCCCGGAAGCTGATGTCCTTGAGGACGGGGCGGCTGTCGGCCGCGTTGGGGTCGTAGCTGAAGCTGACGTGCTCGAACACCACTTCCCCGCGCATCGGCGCCGCGTAGCCGCCGACGTTCTCGTCCAGCTCCGTCTCGGTGTTGATCGTCTCCAGGATGCGGCGCGCGCTGGCAACCCCCATCTGGATCAGGTTGAAGATCCAGATTGACATAAAGGTTGGGAAGCGCAGCGTGCCCACCAGCCCGATGTAGGCAATCAGCTGGCCGGCGTTGATCTCGCCCGCGCGCCAGAGGAGCGCGCCGTAGAGGAACGCCGCGGCCCAGGCCACCGCGAAGGCCAGGGTGGGCAGGTAGAGCGCCTGGATGCGGCCCTGGCGGATGAAGAGATCGCGGTAGCGCCTCGCGTTGCCCACGAACTTGTCCCATTCGTAGCGCTCGCGCACGTTCGCCTTGACGACCTCGATGCCGGAGATCGCCTCGGCCAGGCCGGCGTTCAGCGCGCCGAACTGCTCGCGCAGCGCCTGGCTGACGGGGTTGAGCCGGCGGTTGTAGTCCCACACGGTGATCGCGAGTGCGATCAGAAAGAGGCCCGGCACGAGGAGCAGGCGGATGTTCAGGCTGGCGATGACGAAGAGCGGCACGACGATCGCCATGCCCGAATCGAGCAGGAGCATCAGCGCGGGCGCGAAGAGCAGGTTGAGGAAGCGCACGTCGTTGGTGGCGCGCGCCATGATGTCGCCGATGCGTTGGCGGCCGTGGAACGTCTGGCTCTTGCCCAACAGGCTGACGTACAGCTCATCGCGGGCGTCCCGTTCGACCCGTTGGGCCAGGAACTCGAACGCATAGTTGCGCGCCAGGCCGGTGATCCCCTGCGCCAGGGCCGCGGCCGCCACGCCGAGCGCCAGCCCGGCCAGCGCGGCCGGCGCCCAGCCCGTCGCCGTGATCAGGTTGTAGGCCCGGCCGATGAGCAGTTGGATGGAGCTGTACGCGTAGTTGTTGGCCACCGCGGCCACGACCGCGATGACCGGAAAGAGCGGATAGCGCGCCGCGTGGGAGATGATCCAACGCACCGGGCCGGCGCGGTTGTAGTGGTATTCGTCCTCGAGGCGAAACTCGCGCTTGCGCGCGGCGGGGGACAGAGCAATCGTCATGATGCGACGGGCTTTCTCCTCATCGGGGGATCAAGGTCAATGCGCCAGCAGCCCCGAAAGGCCCTGCAACACCACGTAAACGCCCAGGGCCACGGCCGGGAAGAGGAGCGCGGTGCGGAGGCGGGGCACCAGGAGCTGCAAGTTCCAGCGCTGCAGTCCGGTCTCGGCCGCCGACCGGCCCTCGTCGAGCAACAGCGCTCGCATCCGCTGCTCGCGCGCATCCTGGATGCTCCCGCGGCATCGCTCCTCCAGCCAGAAGATGTAGACGACCCAGAGGATCGCCAGGATGATCAGCGCGGTGCGGTCGAAGGTGTTGACCACCCCGCGCAGCTCAACGGTATGCAGGCGGTAGTACGGGTTGCGCAGCAAGAGGATCGCGATCAGCGGCGTGCTTGCCGATTTGACCATGACCAACAGGATCGCGCTCAGCGCGCTGAGCGCGATCCAGATCACGTAGGCCAGCAGATAGGCCAGGGCGTCTCGCCACGTGGGCTTGACGGACATCTCATCGTTCACCGTTGCCGACACGGACTCCTCGTTTTTTGAGTTCTATGATACCCGAAGTTGCCCTGAATGGCCAAACCGCATCCGCAGCGCGACGATCTCGAACGGCCGGATCGGCAACGTCGCGATCTGGCCGGCGGCCGCGATCGGACCGGCATTCTCCTCGACCAGGTTACAGGAGACGATCTCGCGCCAGGGCCGTTCCGAGCGCAGCGTGACCGTGCCGCGGCCGCCGTGCGGCTCATACAGGCGCACGATCCAGCCGTCGCCGTCCTCGGCCGGCTTGATGGCCTCGAGCACTGCCGGGCCCTCCACCTGGAGGAACGATGCGGCCCGGGCCGTCGTCGGTCGGTCGTCGGCCGTCGGTCGGTGGTCGGTCGCGATGCAGACCACCGGCACGTTCAGCTCCCAGCCCCGGCGCACGGTGTCGGCCTGCGTCCAATCGCCGGCGTGCGGGTAGAGCGCGTAGGTGAAGCGGTGATGGCCGCGGTCGGCGTCCGGGTCGGGCGATTCGGGGCCGCGCAACAGCGTCAGTCGCAGCACGTTGTCGCGCACGTCGTAGCCGTACTTGCAGTCGTTCAGCAGGCTGACGCCGTAGCCCGGCTCCGAGAGGTCGGCCCAACGGTGGCCGCACACCTCGAACTTCTCCTGCTCCCAGGAGGTGTTGCGATGGGTGGGCCGCTCCACCGCGCCGAACTGGATCTCGAACGTGGCGCGCGGCGAGCGCACGGCCACCGGGAACGCGGCCTTGAGCAGCACCTGGCGCTCTTGCCAGTCGGCCTGGGTGACGAAGTCAATGCGCGGCAGGTGATCGTACACGAGCACATCCTGCACGATGGTGCTGGTCCGATAGCGCCGTGTGATGCGGACGCCGCCGCGCACCGGCCCGGCCTCGATCACCGCGATCGTCACGTCGGGGTCCCACGCGTAGCGGCGCTTCTCGAAGGTGGCGTGGATGTTCCAGGCCGCCTCGCGTTCGGGGCCATCCTGGAAGAGCTGGAGCTCGTTGCCGCGGCGGCCGGCAGGGATCACCTCGCGGCCATAGCGCCTGTCCAGCAGCCGGACGATGCAGCCGTCGGCGTCCAGCTCGATCCTGAAGAAGCGATTCTCGATGAGCCGCGGCGAGATGCGCAGGCTGGAGTCGGCGGCCGCGGCCGCCTGGCGCAGCGCGAAGGCCGCGTAGCCGGTGGCGGGCACACCCTCCGCGGCGAAGGCCAGCTCGACCTGGCCGTCCGCCTGGCGCACGACCTGGCCCGGCCGCGGCCGGCCGTCCGCGGCGACCAGTTCGAGCGCCGGCGCGCAGTCGCATCCCATGTGGACCGGCAACGCGCCCTCGGGCAGGACAACGGTCGCGACATCGCCGCGCGGCCACGAGAGGCTGTTGAACGCGACGATCTCGGCCGGGCCGGCCGCCTGGGCGGCCAGATGGCGCCAGGCCGCATCGCGCGCCGCGCGGGCGGTCGCCGCGATGCGGGTGTGGTCGGCTGCGGCCTCGCGGTACACCTCGCCGATGGAGCTGCCGGGGAGGATATCGTGGAACTGGAGCAGCAGCAGGTTCTCCCACGCGGCGTCCAACGGCCGGAGGTCGGTCGGCATGCCGGCCGCCTCGGCCATGAAGCCGGCGATCTCGGCCTCGCGCAGCAGCAGCTCGTTCTGGCGATTGGCGCGTTTGATCTCGCCGTGGGTGGTGTAGGTGCCGCGGTGCGTCTCCAGATAGAGCTCACCGACCCAGGTGGGGAGCGCCTCTCCCCCGGCGCCTCCCACCTCTCCCCCGGCGCCTCCTACCTCTCCCCCGGCCCCTCCCCTGAGAGGGGAGGGGAGCACCTCTCCCCCGGCCCCTCCCCTGAGAGGGGAGGGGAGTTCTTCTCCCCCTTCCCTGGTAGGGAAGGGGGCCGGGGGGTTAGGTGCCACCTCTCCCCCGGCCCCTCCCCTGAGAGGGGAGGGGAGCACCTCTCCCCCTTCCCTCGCAGGGAAGGGGGTCGGGGGGTTAGGTGTCCACCTTGCGCGCACTTCGTCGAAGTAGGCTTCGCCGCCGCCTTGCCGTGTGGCGGGCAACCCGGGGAACGCGGCGGCGCGGGCGGCGAACTCGAGCATCTCCGCGGTCGGGCCGCCGCCGCCGTCGCCGAAGCCGAACGGGAAGAGGACTTCGTCGTAGATCGCCTTCTGTTCGAACTGCTCCCAGGCGATGGTCAGTTGTTCGGGGTTGGGCCAGCCGTTGTACATATGGCGCAAGCGGGGAATGTGGGCCAACACGCGGCTGCCGTCTATCCCCTCCCACCAGAAGAGGTTGACCGGGAAGACGTTGCGCGCCTGCCAGTGCAGCTTGACGGTGAAGAAGTCGCGCAGACCGCAGCCGGCCAGGATCTGCGGCAGCGACGCCGGGTAGCCGAAGACGTCGGGCAACCAGCAGGTGTGGGGCCGCGCGCCGAACTCCTCCCGGAAGAAGCGCAACCCGTGCAGGATCTGGCGGATGAGCGCCTCGCCTGAAGGCACGTTGCAGTCCGATTCGACCCACATGCCGCCCGTGCATTCCCAGCGGCCGGTTGCCACCCACTTCTTGATCTCCTCGTACAGCGCCGGGTAGTATCGTTTGGTGTAGGCGTAGAGCTGCGGCTGCGAGCACGAGAAGCGATAGTCGGGATACCGTTCCATCAGCCGGCAGGCGGTGGCGAAGGTGCGCGCGCATTTGCGCACCGTCTCGCGCAGCGGCCAGAGCCACGCCGTATCAATGTGCGAATGGCCGGTCAGGTAGATGCGGCCGGCCTCGGGATCCGGCGCGATGGCGGCGATCCGGTCGGCCAGGAGCGCGCGGCCGGCCGCGACCTGGCGGCGATACTCGTCCTCGGGCGCGGTCAGGTCTATGAGCAGCAGCGCGTCTTCGAGCGCGGCCTGGAGGAGCTGCTTGCGGCGAGCATCCCGCGCCTGTTGGCCGGCCTCCCAGGCGAACCAGAAGTCGTAATAGGCGGCCTCGCTCTCGCGGTCTATCTGGACGAAGGCGACCTCGCGCAGCCGGCTGCGCTCGCGGCGCAGGTCGGGGCGGTAGAGCGCGGCGAGCAACGAGGCGAACTCGACTTCCAGCTCCAGGCGGCCGGCATGCGGGACGGCCACGCGCAGATGGTTGGCGTCAATTCCGGCGTAGGGCCGGCCGTCCACCGACAGCAGTCCTTCCAGCCCTTCGGCGTCGAACTGGATGAACAGGTCGCCGGCGGCCGCGTCGGCGGGCGTCTCGGCGATCGTGCGGATGAACACCGTTTTGCCCGCGGGCCAAAACGCCTCGCCGACGCATGGGGTCCAATCGCCGTCGAAGCGATACTCGCCGACGGCAACGAAATCGGCCGTGCGCGCCTGCCACGGGCCGATGGGCCAGCGGCCCGTGGCCGCGCGGCGCCGGATCGTGTCGAGCTTCATGCGGATGATGCGGTCGTCCATGGGGGTACGTCTCCAGGTCGGGCAAGATGCGTCACGCCGGGCCGCGGTTGAGGCATGCGGCCGGTCGTGGGGTGTTTGGGTATATGATAGCACAAAAACGGGTCGGGGGCGAAATGGGCGGCAATGGCTACACTACCTATTCTGCACGAAAACCTTCCCCTGCTTGAGGTCGCCGATGGCGTCCTGCTCGACGCAATCGCGGCCGATCCGCAGACGCGCAAGTTGATCCTGACGCGCCTGTCGGAGTGCGCGGCGATCGTGGCGCCTGGCGGCTTCGACGCGCTGCTGGCCCGCCTGCGCAAGCTGGGCCATACCCCGAAAGTGGTGGAGGCGTGATGCCGGCGCAATCGTTGCGTTTCGACTCGACCCGGCAATCGGTGGGGGTGCGTTTTCGCAGCAGATTGCGCGAACGGCGTTGTTCCGCTATAATAATGAAGCCTGATGGAGCTGTTTTGCCGCCCAGCAAGCCGCGGAAAAAGCCATCAAAGCCCTGTTCCAAAAACTGGGAATGGATGCCTGGAGGCACACGCTGACCGCATTGATCGGCAATTTGCCCCCGGACGTCCAGACGCCAGCCGAGATGCGGATCTCACCGGCTGGCTGACTTACCGCCTGGACACGATTGAGAGGAACCGAAGCGCCATGACCATCCCCAAACTCCGCCCCACCTTCACCTTCGACCAGGAGCGCATCGAGGCGCTCAAGGCCATCGCGCCCGAAGCCTTCGCCGACGGTAAGATCAACTGGGAGACGCTGCGCGAGGCGCTGGGCGAGCATCTGGAAGACGAGGGCCGCGACGCCGAGCACTTCGGCCTCTTCTGGCCAGGCAAGCGCCAGGCGCGCCGGCTGGTCAGCACCCCCAGCCGCGGCACGCTGATCCCCGCGGCCGGCGAGGGGGTGAACGAGGCGACGACGCGCCATCTCTTCATCGAAGGGGACAACCTGGAGGTGCTCAAGCTGCTGCAGAAGAGCTACGCCGGCCGCGTCAAGATGATCTACATTGACCCGCCCTACAACACCGGCAACGACTTCATCTACAGCGACAACTTCACCCAGCCGCTGGAGGAGTACCTGCGCGCCACCGGCCAGGCCGACGAGCTGGGCCGCGTGCTGGTGACCAACACCAAGGCCGGCGGCCGCTACCACTCCAACTGGCTCAACATGATGTACCCGCGGCTGCGCCTGGCGCGCAACCTGCTGCGCGAGGACGGCGTGATCTTCGTGAGCATTGACGATAACGAGGTGCACAACCTGCGCGCGCTGATGAATGAGGTATTTGGGGAGGAGAATTTTCTTGCCACGTTCGTAAGGAAACGCCGCATGGCAACAGGGATGCGTGGGGAACCTGTATCGCCGGATCATGAGTATATCGTTGCTTTCGCCAAGTCAATTCAAGATGTACGGCTTATCGGCAACGCCCCCACTGAGAAAGACTATCCGTTTCAAGATTCAAAAGGCAAGTACCGCAGTACAGACTTGACTGTAGGGATGACCCGAGAAATGCGGCCAAACCAGTATTATCCGATTAAGAGTCCCTATGCCGACATTGAGTACTGGCCTCCGGAGACTCGCGTCTGGCGGTTTCAGCCCAGCACCATGCAAGAGCACATTCTCAACGACAACATAATCTGGCCGGATCAGTATCCCGAACGTGGTCTAAGTCGCCCAAGGTTCAAGACAAGGTTCAATCCGACAAAGTCCGACCAGAAGATGCTTCCTGTCTCAACCTGGATCGATACTCATAAGCCGACAGATACCGCTCTTGAAGAGGAGCTATTGTTGAGTGCAGGTATGAACCAGGAAGGCACCAAGGAACTTAGAGACCTATTTGGGGTACAAGTACTTGAGTATCCTAAGCCGGTATCTTTGCTTAAGGCTCTTTGCGGACTCTCCTCCTTACCCGACGATGAGGATATCATTCTCGACTTCTTTGCGGGATCCTGCACCACGGCACACGCTGTCCTGCAACTCAACCGCGAAGACGGCGGCAACCGCCGCTTCATCATGGTGCAACTGCCCGAACCCACGCCGCCCGACTCCCCAGCGCGGCAGGCCGGCTTTGCCACCATCGCCGACATCGGCAAAGAGCGCATCCGCCGCGTCATCCAGCGCCTGCAGGCCGAGGACGCCGGCAAGCTCCTCACCGGCCGCGACGCGGCCGAAGACCTGGGCTTCCGCGTCTACAAGCTCGGCCGCTCCCACTACCAGGCGTGGCAGGACTACGACGGCGACGACCTGGACGCGCTGCAAACCCTCTTCGACCGCTTCGAGTCCCCCCTGGTCGAGGGCTGGCAGCCAGAGGCGCTGCTGGTGGAGGTGTTGCTGATGGAAGGCTTCCCGCTGGACAGCGCGGTCGAGACGCTGCCGGCGTTCACGCGCAACCGGGTGTGGCGCGTGTCGTCCGACCTGGTCGCGCACCGGCTCTACGTCTGCCTGGACGAGCGGGTGCACGACGAGACGATCGCCGGCCTGGCGTTGGGGCCCGACGACATCTTCATCTGCCTGGACAGCGCGCTCACGGACGAGGCGAAGGTGCGGCT
>DAOTZV010000003.1:0-1769 GCA_034434235.1 Anaerolineae bacterium | reverse complement strand
AGCAGCCGGCCGGCCCCATGACGGTCAGCGTGGAGCAGGCGCGGGCCGCGGCGCAGCGATGGCTCGACGTTAACCTGCCGGGCGCCCAACTGGCCGATGATCAGATGCAGTTCCCCGGCTATTACACACTCGACTTCCTGAAGGACGGTCAGACCGTCGGCATGTTGAGCGTCAACGGCTACACCGGTCAGGTCTGGTACCACACCTGGCACGGTGCCTTCATCAGCGAGAAAGAGTTCTAACGCAGGCCGCCGCCCGCGCGGCGCAGGCCGGCGATGTCGCAATCCGACGTCGCCGGCCTGCTGTTTTGTAGTATACTCCAGGCGCGCCGGGCATTTTTGTGGGCGCCTGGCGTTATTATAAGGGAATATGATCACACCATTGGCCGGCGCCGGTCGTAACTGTGGCAATCGGCCCTTTCGCTCCGCATTGATTCGGCGGCCCGCAGTTAAGCGATGACCAAGACCATCCTGGTAGTAGACGACGAGCGCAAGATCGTGACCGTGCTCAAGGGCTACCTGGAGCAGGCCGGCTTCCGCGTGGTCACGGCCGGCGATGGCCAGACGGCGCTGACGACCTTCCGCCACGAGAAGCCCGACCTGGTGATCCTCGACCTGATGTTGCCCGGCATAGACGGGCTGGACGTGTGTCGCATCCTGCGTCGCGAGTCCGCGGTGCCCATTATCATGCTCACCGCCCGCGCCGAGGAGGCCGACCGGCTGATCGGCCTGGAGCTGGGCGCCGACGACTATGTGGTCAAGCCGTTCAGCCCGCGCGAGGTGGTGGCGCGCGTGCGCGCGGTGTTGCGTCGCGTTGCCGGCGAGGTGGTCCCCTCCGAACTGCTGCAGGCGGGCGACATCGCGCTCGACCTGGCCGGCCACCAGGCGACGGTCGCCGGCCGGCCGGTGGAGCTCACGCCTACCGAGTTCGCGCTGCTCGCGGCCCTGGCGCGCGCGCCGGGCCGTACCTTCACGCGCGCGCAACTGCTGCAGCAGATCCAGGAGAGCCCCCTGGAAAGCTTCGAACGCACCGTGGACGTGCATATCCGCAACCTGCGCGCCAAGATCGAGCCGGACCCTCGCAACCCGCGCTACATCCTGACAGTCTACGGCGTCGGCCACAAGCTCGCGGAGCCCGACCATGCGACGTAGTCTTTTCTTCAAGTTGCTCGGCGCCTTTGCCCTGGTCATCCTGGTCCTGGCCGTCATCGTGTCGGTGCTGGTCAACCGCGCCACGGCCGGACAGTTTCGGCTCTATGCGGATCGCAATGGTCAACTATGGGCCGCTCAATTGGCACCCCAACTGGCCGATTACTACGCGCGCCAGGGGAGCTGGCAAGGGGTCGAGACGGCGCTTCAGGGCGCCAACGCCATGATGGGCCCGGGCATGGGGATGATGATGGACGGCGGCATGATGCATCGGGGCGCCGTCGGCCGCGACATGTGGAGCATGATGGGCCTGCGCGTCGTCCTGGCCGATCCGGCCGGTCGGGTGCTCAGCGATTCGGCGGGCGTGCTGGTCGGGCAAACGCTGGCCGCCGATCAACTGGCTGCCGGCGCGACCATCCAGGTGAATGGTCGGCCCGTCGGCACGGTGCTCGTCGTGGCGCAGCCGGCCCTGGCGACCGAATCGCCCGCGGCCGCGTTTCTGCGCGACGTCAACCGCTCGATCCTGTTGGCGGTCGCGGCGGCCGGCCTCATCGCGCTGGCGCTCGGCGCGGGGCTCTTCTTTCACCTCACCGCGCCGATCCGCCAGTTGACGGCTGCGGC
>DAOTZV010000002.1:0-5106 GCA_034434235.1 Anaerolineae bacterium | reverse complement strand
AGAGCAGCCCCCACACCTCCGCGATTTGCCGCTGCCTAAGCCCTGATCATCGTCTCACGATCACGCCTTCTCCCCCGATGGAGCAAACCAGATCATCGGCCGGGATGGTTGCAACGCTCCTGGACGTCCATGGGGGAACACCGCCTCCAGACGAAAATGACCGCCGGGCTTGACTAACAGGACTTACGCTCTTCCTGCTCGCAGAGGGTCCGCGATCCCCGTCTGGCCGTCCAAGATGACGCCTACAAGCTGACGACGCCGATCGCAGACCACCTGGGAACTTCTACTGCGTAACTCCTGTTTAGACTATTGACCGTTACCGCCAGTCGAACCCAATGTGTTCGCAATCTGGTCAAAGATGCTCGAAATATTCCCACCCATTAATGTTAGGGCACCAATCACCACAACAGCGATCAATACCAGGATCAGGCCGTACTCCACCATGCTCTGGCCTTCCTCGCGCTTGATGTGGCTCGCCAGCCACGCCTGCAGATACTGATAGAGATACATGGTTTCCTCCTTCGGGACTCACCCGATTTGTGATATGATATAATTGGTATATTGGTTCGGGTTGCACGCCAACCCGTGTTCCCCATGTGAACGAACCGACGACCCGACCGACAACGGCTGCGATGAAAGAAATGCCCGCTCCCTCTCGATATGCCACCTCCTTTCATTGCGCAACCGGCGTCTCCTGAGCGGAGTTCGACCTGGTGAGCGACCGCAGATACGCCATCAGGCTCTCCAGATCCGGGAAGCCGCGCCGCTCACGACTGTGCACCGGCTCGAGACTGAAGCGCCAGACCGGTTCCGCATCGGGGTCCTGGCTGCGCACTTCCCAGATGCGCAACACATACGCCCCATAGCGCGGCACTGGATCATAGCTGCTCATGGCTCCTCTCAGATCAGGCGGACTTCCGAATAAATACAGCATATCTTTCGTTCACCTTTTACGTCTGCATTATATGAATCGAGCGTGAAGAGATCGTGAAGAGGTGACCTTGTGGCCGAGATTTTACGCATGACTTTGCTGGGCGGGCTCTCCATCGCGCTGGGAGATGAGCCGTTGACCCGCTTCATCTCGAGCAAGTCGCCCGCGCTCTTCAGCTATCTCGCCTATACGGGACAACCGCATACACGCGCCGCGCTGACCGGCCTGCTGTGGGGCGATTCGCCCGAGGCGCAGGCCAAGGCCTCGCTGCGCCAGGTGCTCAGCGACCTGCGCCGCGTGCTCGGCGCCTATCTCATCATCGAAGGCAACACGGTCGCGTTCAACCCGGCCGCGCCCCACTGGCTCGACGTGGCCGAGTTCAATCGCCATCTTCGGGCCGTCCCGGCCGACGCCGGCGCGACGCTCACCGAGAGCCAGGCCGCCGCGCTCCAGGCCGCGGTGGACCTCTACAAGGGGGACTTTCTGGCCGGCTTCTTCGTGCCCAACGCGGCCGCCTTCGAGGAGTGGGTCACCGGCGAACAGGAGTGGCTGCGCCAGGCCGCGCTCCAGGCCATGCATCGGCTGATCCTCCACTACACGCAAACCGGCGCCTATCTGATGGGCATCAACGTGGCCACGCGGCTGTTGGCCCTGGAGCCGTGGCAGGAAGAAGCCCATCGCCAGCTCATGCTCCTGCTGGCGCTCAACGGCCAGCGCGGGGCCGCGCTGGCGCAATACGAGACGTGCCGCCGGATACTGGCCAAAGACCTGGGCGTGGAACCTACTCGCGAGACGATCTCGCTCTTCGAACAGATTCGCGGCGGGCTGATCGGCCCTGGCCGCGGGGCCGCGGTCGCTCCCCTCATCCCGCCTCCGCCCACCAACCTGCCGGCCCAGACCACCCCCTTCATCGGCCGGGAGGCCGAGCTGGCCGAGATCGTCGGCCGATTGGCCCGAGGCGATGGCCGTTGCATCACCATCACCGGCGTCGGCGGCGTGGGCAAGACGCGGCTCGCCCTGGCCGCCGCCGACGAAGTCAAACGCAGCTTTCCGCACGGCGTCTGGTACGTGCCGCTGACCGGCGTCTTCGGCGACGAAGAAGACGCCGGCTTCCGGTTGCCGGCCGAGCCCAACGGCGCTGTGGGCCAACAACTGGTGGACGAGATCGCCACCGCCATGAAGCTCTCGTTCAGCTATCATGCCGACCCGGCGCGGCAACTGATAGATCATTTGCACGATAAGAAGATCCTGCTGGTGATAGACGGCCTGCGCGCGCTGCACCCCCAGATCCGCGACTTTCTGGCCCGGCTGCTGACGGAAACCGCGGGCGTCACCCTGCTGATCACCGCGCCGACGGCCGTGGGCCTGCCCGGCGAACACGTGCGGGCGTTGGCCGGCCTGCCGACGCCCGTCGGCGACGACCCGGCGATCATCGCCGGCTCGCCCAGCGTGCGTTTGTTCATCGAACGGGCCAATCGGGCAGCCGGCGGCTTTCGGCCAGGGCCGAAAGATTGGCCCGCCATCGTTGCCATCTGCCGGCTGCTGGAGGGCAATCCGCTCGGCATCGAGCTGGCCGCGGCGTGGGTGGAGCACTGGCAGCCGGCCGAGATTCTGGCCACGCTGCGCGGAGCCAACGGGAAGCGACCGGCACCCTCAGCTACGGCGGGCCGGCCGACGGACGAACGCGATGCGCCTCCGGCCGTCGAAGCGGCCTTCGTGGGCCGCTGGGATCTGCTGGCGCCCGCGGAACGGGATGCCCTGGCGCAACTGACCGTCTTCCACGGCGATTTCAGCGAACAGGCCGCAGAGGCGATCACCGGCGCGAGCCGCGAGACCCTGGCCGCGCTGGCCGAACGCCTGCTGTTGCAGACGCCCGCGCCGGGCCGCTACGCCATGCATCGGCTGATCCGTCGCTTCATGCTCGCCCTGATGTCGCCCCGCGACGAGCTTGCCCCGCGCGGCCCGCAACCGCAGGATCGCCACAGCACTTATTATCTGCGTCTGCTGGCGCAACGCGAGGCCAGCCTGGAACGGCGCGAGATGACCAGGGCGCTGGCCGAGCTGCAGGCCGAATGGCGCCATATCCAGCAGGCGTGGGAATGGGCGGCGGCCCGCGGGGATGTCGAACGGCTGCAACAAAGCGCCAACGCGTTGAGCCGCTACCTCTCGTTGCGCGGGCTCTACGGAGCGGGCGAACGGCTCTTCCGCCGCGCCGCCACTGCGCTGGAGGCGCGGCCGGCGGCCGAAGGCCCTGCGGACGAAGCGACCGGGCTCATCACCGCCCTCACGCGCGGCCAGATGCTCCTCTTCCAGGCGCGCTTCATCAACCTGCAAGGCGATCGCGAGCGCCTCTTCGCCGTCGCCGAGGCGGCCCAGGCGCTGTTCCAGCAGGCGCTGGAGAAGGCGCAGGCCGAAGACATCCGCGAGCTGGCCATCGCCTGCCGCTCCAACCTGGGCAACCTGGCCGTGCTCCAGAGCGATTACATGGCGGCACGCGATCACCTGGAGGCCGCGCTCCAGCTCTGCGCGCAGGACGACCAGCCGCAGATCGCGGCCAACCTGCTCAGCGATCTGGGGGTCGTGATGATGCTCTACGGGGATTATGCGGCCGCCCGCCGCTACCTGGAGCGCAGCCTGCAGGGGTATCGGCAGACGGGCAACCGCCTGGGCGAGGTGTTGGCCAGCTTCCACCTGGGCCGCGTGACCGACGCCGTGGGCCTGTACGATGAGGCGCAGGCCTGCTTCGACCGCGCGCTCCAGGGCGCGCGCGCCCTGGAAGACCCGCGCCTGGAAGCTCAGGTATTGGCCGGCCTGGCCTTGCTCCACTGCCATAAAGAGGACTATAGGGCCTGGGAAACGAGCCACGATGCGCTGCGGTTGGCCGAAGCGATCAGCGACCGGCTGGCCGAGGCCGAGGCGCTCGTCATTTCGGGGGATGCCCTACTGGAGCTGGGCATGACGGCCGAGGCGAAGACCGCATATCAGCAGGCGCTGGAGATCTACGAGGCGCTGGATCAGCCGATCTGGGCCCTGGAGCCGCGCGCCGGGCTGGCACTGGCGGCGCTGGCCGAAAAACAGCCCGGCGCGGCCGCGACCCATCTGGACGAGATCTTGCGCTATCTCTTCCCCCCGAAGGGCGAACACAAGACGCTCGGCCTGGAACGCCTGCAAGGGATTCGCGATCCGTTCCGCCTTTGCGTGGCCTGCAGCCGGGTATTGCGCGCCATGCGCAGCCACCGCGCCCCCACCTGTGAGGAGGCCGCCTATCAGTTCCTGAAGGAGCGCGCGGAACGCATCAGCGATCCCCTCATGCGGCGCGCGTTCATGCGCCAGGTGCCGGCCAACCGCCAGATCGTGGAGGCGCATCAGGCCAACCGCACCTCGCCGTGGCGATAGGGATGCCCGGCAACGTCACCCTGATGGAAGTCAACATGAAGAACGACGCGGGAACGAATACCGAGAGCGGCCCGGCCGCCGGCCTGCGCGGGGGCTTGATCCGCCTCTGGACCGGCCGGTTGACCATCGGCGACCTGTGGCTGATCTTGCCGCCGGTCATGGCGTTCGTCTTCCTGGTCAACCGCCAGATCCATCCGGCCGACTTCTGGTGGCACGTGCGCACCGGCCAGATCATCGCGACGACGGGCCAGATCCCGACCACCGACCTGTTCACCTTTACCCGCGCGGGCGAGACGTGGATCAATCAGGCATGGCTGATGCAACTCCTGCTCTACCTGGAGCTACAGGTCGGCGGCCTGCCGTTCGTCCTCTTCGCCCACGCCCTGGTGATCACGGCCGGCTACCTGCTGGTGGAGCTGGCGTGTCTGCGCGTGGCAAACCTCGCCCCCCCGCCCCCCCAAAGTTGGGGGGAACGGGGGGCCACCCCCCAAAGTTGGGGGGAGTGGGGGGGCGAGCGCGAGGCCACCCCCCAAAGTTGGAGGGAGTGGGGGGGCGAGCGGGGGGCCACCCCCCAAAATTGGAGGGAACGGGAGGCCGAACGCGCGGCCGCCCCCCAAAGTTGGGGGGAACAGGGGGGCGAGCGGAGGGCCAAATGGGGAGCGCAGCGCGCTGCTGCGCTGGCCACGATCGCCGCGATGGCGATCGGCATCGTCCACTGGCACGTGCGGCCGCAGAGCGCTTCTTTCCTCGGCTTCGGCGCGGTGGTATACATCCTCAGC
>DAOTZV010000001.1:0-3584 GCA_034434235.1 Anaerolineae bacterium | reverse complement strand
GAAGTGGCGGCCATCCAGTTCATCAGCGCAGAAAACAGAAATGCGCCCCGGCTCCTAACTCCCCCCGTAGGAGGGCTCACCGTACACTTGGTACGGGTTTCGGTAGCCAGTGGCGCATTGCTGAAAATACTTTATCACGACTTTTCGCTCTTGTCAATAAGCATTTTGGGCTTTTTGGAGAGGATCGGTGGCTTCAGAGAAGGACGAGTCACAACCGGCGACCCTTCGACTGGGCTCAGGGTGCGGGAGGCGAGGCAGAGGTGGATCGGCTGGCCGCGCGGCTGCGGGGGCTCACGGACGCGGAGCTGCGCGAGATCCAGGAGAGTCTGGCGGAGTTGGGATAGCCCGACACGGAGAGCACGGAGGCCACGGATCACGGGGGCGTGTCGGGGCATGGGCGGCGGCCGCGACGGGGCCATCCGTGGCCTCCGTGGCCGCATCCGTGTCGTGCGAAGTGAAGCGAGGAGAACAGCATGAACATCGGACGTTTGAAGCGCGTTGACTTGCGCGAGTTGTGGCGCCATGAGGCGCGCGACTTCACCACCTGGCTGAGCGAGAATCTCGACCTGTTGGGCGAGACACTGGGGCTGCAGCTCTCTCTGCTCGAACGCGAGGCCGCGGCCGGCCCGTTCTCTGCCGATATCCTGGCGGACGATGGCCACGACAACCTGGTCGTTATCGAGAACCAGTTGGAGGCCACCGATCACGACCACCTGGGCAAGCTGATCACTTACATGAGCAACCTCAACGCCAAGACCGCCGTCTGGATCGCCAGAGAACCGCGGCTGGAACATGAGAAGGCCGTACACTGGTTGAACGAGATGCTGCCGGCCGACACTGCGATTTATCTGCTTCGCGTCGAAGCCTACCGCATCGGCGACTCGCCGGCAGCTCCCCTGTTCACGATCATCGCGGGCCCCAGCCCACAGGCGCGCCAGGCCGGCGAGCAGAAGAAGGAGCTGGCGGAGCGTCATGTGCTGCGGCTGGAGTTCTGGAAGCAATTCCTGGAGCGGGCCAAGGGCAAGACGCCGCTTCATGCGCGCGTCTCGCCTACTACGGACAATTGGATCAATGCCAGCGCCGACAAGAGCGGCCTGACTTACAGCTATGTCATTCGTATGGATGACGCTCAGGTCGAGTTGTACATTGATCGCGGAGACACAGAGGAGAACAAGCGCATCTTCGATGCCCTGCAGGCCCGTAAGGAGGCCATCGAAGCAGCGTTCGGCGGCCCCCTCGATTGGCAGCGGCAGGATGACCGACGCGGCAGCCGAATTCGTCATGTCATTACTACGAGCGGCCTCAAAGACCGTGAACGATGGCCCCAGCTCCAGGACGCGATGATTGATGGGATGGTGCGGCTGGAACGGGCTTTCAAGCCGGAGATACAGCAGTTGAAGTTCAGTTGATCACAGTTTGCTAACCTAAGACCAAGACCTTATTTTTGCGCAAACAGCGACGGTCTCTATTTTCGGATTGATCATCTCCGGCAAACCGGCGCACGCATCAAATTCCTGTCGCTGGAGCCGTTGCTCGGTCCTCTGCCGCATCTCGACTTACAGGGCATCAACTGGGTCATCGTCGGCGGCGAGTCTGGCCCTGGCGCCAGGCCGCTGCGCGAAGAATGGGTGTTGGAGGTGCGGGACCAATGCCAGATCGCGCACGTGCCTTTCTTCTTCAAACAATGGGGAGGCGTCCGCAAGAAGCGCGCCGGCCGGCTGTTAGAAGGCCGGACCTGGGATGCGATGCCAGCTCTCGCAGGCGTTTAGCAATCGTTCAACCGCAAAGCGAGTACGATGTCTGCTGTTGACTCATCCAGGATTCGGTTAAGCTTCCATCCAACCGACCTGCCCGGCGACCCGGCGCAGAAGACCGCGCTCCTCATCAACCCGCCGGTCTACGACACTCAATACTGGGCCGAGTGGTCGCAGCCGTATGGCCTGCTGCGCATTGCCCGCCTGCTGGAAAAGCTCGGCTACAAACGCCGCGAGCTGTTCGACTTCATGGAGGCTCCCGGCGAGAAGCGGACCGTGGCCCGCCGCCGCATCGCGCCCGGCGAGTCGTTCGTCGAGAAGAACACCCCCGACCCCAAGTCGCCGCCCTACCGGATCGAGAAGGATGGCCAGGCGCTGGAACTGTGGAAGTATCACTTCGGCAAAAGCTGGGACGAGTTCGACGCATGGCTGGACGCGCGCGGCTTCACGGCCGCTCACCCGCCCGATGAGGTGTGGATCGGCGCGACCATGACCTACTGGTGGGAGTCGGCCCGCGACCTGGTGGGCCGACTGCGCCGGCGCTGGGGGCACAAGAAGCCGTTGATCCTTCTGGGCGGCATCTATCCCACCCTCGCGGCGGAACACGCGGCGCGCTATGTGCAGCCCGACATCGTGGTGGCCGGCGAGGTCGAGGCCGCCAACGACCTGTGGCCCGACCTGTCCCTATACGAGGCGCCGCCCAGCTACGCGATCATCACCCCGGCGCGCGGCTGTCCCTTCAACTGCGCCTACTGTGCGCAACTGACCATCAACGGCGGGCAGCGCCGCGTGCGCTACCGGCCGGTCGCCGACATCCTGGCCGAGATGCACGACGCACAGGACCGCTACGGCATCAAGGACTTCGCGTTCTATGCCGATTTCCTGCTCTGGGACTACGAGCGCAACTTCCAGCCGCTCCTGGAAACGTTGGCCGCCGAGATGAAGACCGCCGGCGCCGGCCGGCGCTTCTACCGGCTCTACGCGCCCGAGGGGTTCGACACGCGCTTTTTGAGCGGCTCACAGCGATTGGTGGACCTGCTCAAGGCGGCCAACTTCCAGAAAATCTATCTGCCGTGTGAAAGCATTGACGACAGCTACTTGGCGCAGCTCAACCGCCGCCACGTGCGCCTGAAGCATTTCGTGGCCGCAGCCCGCATGTGCGAGCGCGCCGGCTTCAGCCTGCGCCACATGGACGTCAACGCGTTCGTGCTCTACGGCCTGCCCGGCGAGCGGATTGACGATGTGGTGAAGAGCATCCTCTTTGTCTCCGAGGTCGTCGGCTCCATCATCCCCATGCTTTTTGCGCCTGTGCCCGCCACGGCCCTCTATCAGCAATATCTGCCCTACTTCCAGGCGCGTGGCTGGGATCGCGACCTGCACATGCTCAACGGCAAGCTCTATCCGTTTCTCGACATGAACGAGGGCTCGGTAAATGACTACGTTGACCTGCAACGGCTTATGTACGCGCTCAACGCGCACTATCGCAGCCGGTCGTTTCAGATCTTCGGCCCGACGAAGGTCGCACAGGCGTTCCGCGACAACCTGCGAAACGGGTTCGAGGAGTTCGTGAGACAGAATCAAGAACAGTCGTCCCTCCCCTGATCCACTCCGCATTCTCCCCCGCGCATGACGGCCCTCCCCATTTGACAGCCATGCCCTATCGGCGTATAATCGTATTCATTGTTTTGAATATAATGGAGCGCTAAAATGGAGGCTTTCGAAAACGCGGCCGCGCTGTTCAAGCTGCTCTCTCACCCGTCCCGCCTGGCGATCCTGCAGATCCTGCGGGAGGGCGAGGAGTGCGTCTGCCACATGGAGGCGGCGCTGGGG